>SKKV01000235.1 GCA_007123575.1 Wenzhouxiangella sp. | reverse complement strand
TGCCGCAGCTTTTTCTTGATGCGGTTTGGCCGCTGCTGTCGGTCGCCCTGCTGGTGCTCGCGCTGGATGGCGTCGACGGCTGGGTAGCGCGCCGGCTTGATCAGTGCACGGCATTCGGTGCTCGGTTCGATATGGAAGTGGACGCAGCCCTGATCATGGTGCTGTGCCTGGCGCTGTGGATGAGTGGTCAGGCCGAGGCCTGGGTGTTGTTGATTGGGGCGATGCGCTACGCTTTTGTTTTAGCCGGCAGTATCGCGGCTTGGTTACGTCGGCCTTTGCCATACAGCTTTCGACGCAAGCTGGTTTGCGTGGTCCAAGTGGCAGCGTTGCTGATTGCGCTTTCTCCGCTGGTCGGGTCCGGGCTTCAGGCCATGCTGCTGGCCACAGCCTTGCTCGCGCTGACTTACTCATTCGCGGTTGACGTGATCTGGCTATGGCGTCAGCGCCAGCCGGAAGCGGCGCTAACTCACGAGAACTACCGGAGTGCACAATGAACAGTTTCCAAAGCATCATTTTCGCCGGCCTGCTGCTGGGCCTTTCGTCTCCAACGCTGGCCGAGCCACGCGATTTCGAGATCGACGAAGAGCACTTCTCGATCATGTTCCGGGTGCATCACGTGGGTTTTGCCGACCAGATTGGTTTGTTTCTGAAAGCCAGCGGTAGCTTTGTCTATGACGAGGAAAGCAACGAGCTGCATTCAGGAGAAGTGGAGGTGGATGCCAGCAGCGTGTTCACCAATCACGAGCGTCGCGATGGCCATGTTCGCAATCGTGATTTCCTGCACGCGCGTCGGCATGGCACCATCCGTTTTGAAGCCGATGGTTGGCACCCGAACGAGGACGACCCGCGAACCGGGCGCCTGACCGGCGACCTGACCCTGTTAGGCGAAACCCGTCCAGTGGAGCTGACCGCGACCATTAACAAGATGGATTACTTTCCTTTTGGTCACGAGAAATACACCATGGGCGTGTCGGCCAGTACCACTATCCTGCGCAGCGAATGGGGCATGACCTACGGCGTGGAAGAAGGCATGGTGGGTGATGAAGTTCACCTGGCCTTCGAGTTCGAGGCCCTGGCGCAATAATTCGTAGACCGGGATTGGTGCTACAAGGGCTCACTCGCGCAGTTGCTCCCTGTTGGCGTTCATTTGTTTGAAGCGCTTTTTGATCTCGATATCGGTGGGTTCTTCGGCGCGAATCGCCACCCACGGCGCACCGGCGATCAGGCCGGGCGGACAGGCGGAAACCAGGGCGGCGGCAAGCACCGCCAACAGCACCGGCACCCAGTATTGACCATCCAGCACCAGCCAGGGCAGGAGCCAGGGCGAACCGGCGATCAGCAGGCTGCCAACCACCCGGGCCGCTGCATTGGCGGTGGCGCGCAGTTCGAAGCCACAACCGCGGCAGTTGAATTTGCGTCCGCGATAGAGGTCATCCAGATCCTGCGGATGCATATGTGTCTGGCAATTGGGACAAGTCTTTGTCTCACCCATGGTGTCAGGATAAAAAATTTCGCGATCGATTGTCGAGTTGTTGGTCAGATCACGCGCAGGGTAATGGCCTTGAGGACAGCCCGGGTGCGATCACGGGTTTCGAGCTTGGCGAGGATATCCGAGACGTAGTTCTTGACCGTGCCTTCGGCCAGGTGAATGCTGCGAGCGATTTCCTTGTTCGAGTAGCCACCGGCCAGCAGCCGCAGGATGGCGACCTCGCGCTCGCTGAAGGTGTCGGTGGGCGCGCTGTCGTCGTGGTAGGCATAGCGTTGGCGCACGGGGCTGGTTGAAATCGGCTGCAGTAGCGAGCGGCCGGCCATGATGTCGCCGATGGCGGCTTCCAGATCTTCCGGGGAGATGTCTTTGAGCAGGAACCCCTGCGCGCCGGCTTCCACCGCGGCCAGCATCAGGTCCTGGTCATCGAAGGTGGTCAGCAGCAGCACCGGGATCTCCGGCTTCATCTCGCGCAGCCGGCGGGTCAGTTCGATGCCGTCCATGCCCGGCATGCGGATATCGGAGATCACCAGGTCGACGTCCTGACCGTCCAGCGCCGAGAGCAACTCGCCACCCGACTGGGCTTCGATGACCACGCTGATGTCCGTCATGTCCTCCACCAGGGACTTCAGACCCTTGAGTACCAGGGCCTGGTCATCGGCCAGCGCGATCCGGGTACTCATACCGGGATCTCCGGGGGCAAAATCGCGGTGATCGCCAGCCCGCCGCGCCTGGAGGGCCCGATGCTGACGCTGCCACCCAGGGACTCGATGCGCTCGCGCATGCCGGTCAGCCCGTTGCCGGGTTTGATCGGCCAGGCCGCGGCACCGTCGTCCTCCAGCGCCAGCTCAAGCCCGCCATCGTTTCCACGCAGGCGCACCCAAAGGCGGCGCGCCTGGCCGTGACGGGCGGCATTGGTCAGCGCCTCCTGGACCAGGCGCAGAATGGCCTCGGCCTGGTCGGCGCGCTCCAGTTTCAGACCAGGCTCGATTTCCAGTTCGAGCCTGGGGCGCGGAAACGGCCGGGCCAGTTGCTCAAGGCCGCGCGCCAGGTCAAAGCCGTCGCCGGCCCGAAGCTGCCTGACCACGCCGCGGATGTCTCCCAGCAGCTCATCCGCAAGCTGGCTGGCCTGATCCAGCTCCGCCACCTGCTCCAGATTCGGCTGGCGCCTGAGTTGACGCAGGTTCATTTTCAGGGCGGTGAGCTTGTGGCCGGCGATATCGTGCAGTTCGCGCGACAGGCGCAGCCGTTCCTGGTCGCGGGCGGCTTCATCCAGCAGGTAGCGGGTGGCGAGCAGGTGGGCGTTGACCGCGCGCAGGTCTTCTGCCATCGACTCGGCTTGGCGAGCGTAGTTCAGCAACAGCGCGGCAAAGGCCTGGAAGGCGCCGTAAGCGGCGACCGAGACCATCACCCACGACCATTCGGCCTGCCAGCGCCAGTGCATCAACGCGGCAAAGACCAGGTTGACAAGGAGCAGCGGAATGATTGTCCGCGCGCCGGGGAAGCGAGCGGCCAGCATCGTGGCCAGTAGGATCAGCAGAATAGGGCTGACGCCGGAGCGCCCGAGGCTGATCAGGCCGAGCGCACTGACAGCCAGCAGGACAAGACTTGCGTCGCTGCGCCAGCTCGGCGGTGAATGCTCACTGGCCAGCGCCCAAAGCCAGGCGACGCTGAAGCTGCACAAAAGGACAATGGCCACCGTCCCGAAGCCCTCGCCCGGCAGCCCGGACCAGCCGACTACTCCCATCCAGACCGCCGCCAGAGCCACGTAGGAAGCCAGCGCCAGCGGCTTCACCAGCTCACCGGCCAGGTAATGCATGACCTTCATGCCGGGAAACCGGTTTGCGGGGGCCTCGGCCAACAACCGAGCAGTGTGATCAGAAGCGAGTGCATAGGGGCTTATAGGCCGATGCACGGTCACCTTGCAAGACCGAATGCCAAATTGGTGACTTCTGGCACCCCGATTGGCTGACATCTGGCACCTGATTGGCAGGCAGCGGGCGCGGATGATGATCGCCACGCTCATCGTCAATGAAAGAAAGCCGTCATGGAAGCATCAGTTCTGCAATCCTGGTTCGCCCAACCGCATGCCTGGATTGGCGCCTTGGCACTGGTCAGTTTCTGGACAGCGGCGCTGGCGCGAAAGGGTACTCAAGCTCACCGCTATGCCGGGCGGGTGTTTTTGCTGGCCATGCTCGGCATTTTGATCACTTCCGTGCCGCTGACTGTCGCCACCTGGCTGCGCGGCCAAGCCGTCTGGGCTGTGTTTCTGGGCTACCTGGTGATTCTGGTCGGCGTCAACTGCCTCAATGCCTGGCGCGCCATTCGACACCGCGCTGATTTTTCCAGTTACGCCAACACGGGCTTCAAAATCGGGTCGATCCTAATGGGCCTTGCCGGGCTTGGGGTGGTGGTGGTCGGTATTGCCTACGGTGCTGTGATTCTGATTGCCTTTGGTGCCATCGGCCCGCTGGCGGCCTGGCAGAACTTGAGGCTGGCCAACCGGGGCCCGACCAGCCGTCAATGGTGGTTGCGCAGCCACTATGGCGCCATGATCGGCAACGGCGTGGCCACCCATATTGCCTTTTTCCAGATCGGCCTGGCGCGCCTGTTCGCCGAGCTTGGCATGCACCTGATCATCAACATCGCCTGGCTGGCCCCGCTGCTGATCGGCGCTGTCGCCGGCGTCTTGCTTGATCGCCGCATGGACCACTAGTCGGGAATGAAAGCGCCGGCAATTGATCGAGTCCACGGGGGCAGTTTGTCGGCCAGCGTTACAATGCGGCCCTGTTCTGCTTTCAGCAACAGACGAGGTGATGGGCGGCCGGATTGGTCGAGATCCCTGGAATTGTCATGAACCGCCAGATGATCAACTTGCGGGGCCAGGCGGCACAGGTTCTTCAGGGACGCCACATATCGGTAACGAATCTGGTGCTCGGGGATGTCATGGCCACCCCGGGCAACGCGGGCCCCGACACGTTCGATATGTTTCTCAGGCGACTCCAGTCCGCAGTACCAGATTCTGACCTTCCGGCCTTGAGCAGCCGCCTCCAGCAGGAGACTTGTGATTGTGTGCCCGCCCAAGGTGGTTTCGAATACCCAGTTCGTATTGCGGCTGATCGCTTGCTGCAAGCGTTCAACGCCCTGCCGCCAAACAAGACCGCTGGCTTCATCCAGCGTTAATTCGGGCCGAGCCAGCAGCAGTGAACGGCTTTCCTCGTCCGGATTGAAGTACTGGCCGCCTGCTGCGCGAATGGCGCTGCCGCCAATGCTGCTTTTGCCGGCGCCGTTGACGCCGGCAAGCACCGTGATCAATCGGGCTCTTCCGTCTGCCCCGGCGCGTAGTGCTCGCGCAGCCTGGCGGGTGCATCAACCCCGAACAGTGCATTCTGGCTTGCCTGTTGAGTGGCTGGATCGTTCATCTGGTCGGTCAGCTGGTCAAATCGATCACGCAGCATGCTAAGCGTTGGATCAAGTTCTTCAAGACGCGATTCGACGGCTTCGAGCAGTTCACGCGAGCGCTGAAGATAGTCCTCATCAACGACCAGCATGCGTCTGGTGCCAATCTGGACGCGCAGAAACGCCTGCTTCTCCAGCATCTCCGTCATGACTTCGGACGAATGCCGTGCCAGGCGCGTCCGCGACACCTCCGCGACGGTATGCGAATCCAGTATTCGGCGCAGCCTGCGGGCGGCTTCGATCAGCGTAGCTTGTCGAGATGCTAGATCAGCATGTGCGGACATGTTCAGCTTGCAGCCTTAGTGAATGAGTGAATAATATCACATGAATCTCATTTATCACACCAAAACGCACGTGACGCACTCAGCCCGCCGATTCGAAGATGATCCTTTTTGGCAGTGCTGCTACAGCAGCTGGAGCTGACAGTCATGTGACTTATGGGACTTGTCCGGCTCGTCCCGGGCGGCTTAGATTGGCGGCATCGGGATCATTAGTGACTAGGAAATGAACGAGACATCCAGGATCAGCGCTGCTGGTCGCCTGCGCGTGGTCTGGCGACGGGTGCGGAACTGGCTGACCGAGCGCGGTCAGGCTCTGGCCGCGTGCCTGACGCCTGGGCCAATGACGGCCACGAGAATCGGTCGTGTCCTGTTCTGGGCGGTGCTGCTGCTGGGTGGCTGGATTGGTATCGAGACGGTGAACCTGCCCTGGGGCTGGCCGGCCAACCTCGGCACCGGCGTGTTCATTGCCTGGGCGACCTGGGGTCTGGCTAGCCTGACATTGGGCCTGGGTTCCTGGCTGCTGGGCTTGGTTCAGCGCCTGTGGACCCTGGCCGGCCTGGTCGCCCTTGTCAGCCTTGCCGCGCTGGCCAGCCTGGTCAACTTGCCGCCGGAGCTGGCATTGCCCACCGGCCTGGTGATCGGGCTGGGACTGACCTTGCTGGCCATTGCCTCGTTGCGACTGGCTGATCCCGATCGTCGCTATTTTGTCGGACTGCCCGTTCTGCTGGCCGGGCTGGTGCTGGTTCTGGCACCGCTGGCCTGGCTGCATCTGCCCTATGCGGGCGAGGATCCGGTCCGGGACCTGGTGTCGGTGCCCGAGCATGACGGCCAGCCCTGGACGGGACTGCTGGCTCAAGGGCCCCACCGGGTAGAGACCTTGACCTACGGCTCTGGCCAAGAACGCTGGCGGCGTGAGTTTCGCGACCAGGCTGCCTGGAAGAGTGAAAGTGTTGATGCCCGCGACCTGCTTGGCCGGCCCAGCGGTTTCGGTTTGCGCATGCGCGAGCGTTTTCTGGGATATGGACTGGACCAGCTGCCGCTGAACGCCAGAGTCTGGTATCCGGCCGAAGCACCCGGCCCGCTGCCGCTGGTGCTGGTGGTGCACGGCAATCACGACATGATGAATCCGTCCGATCCCGGCTACGCCTGGCTGGCCGAGCATTTGGCCAGCCGGGGTCATGTCGTGGCTTCGGTGGATCAAAACTTCATCAACGGCAGCATGTTCGGCGGTGTGCCGCGCGAGAATGCCACTCGCGGCTGGCTGCTGCTCCAGCACCTGGCTGCATGGCGAAGCTGGCAGGCCGATCCTCAGCATCCGTTGCAGGCCCGCGTCGATCTTGACCGGGTGGTGTTGATTGGCCACTCGCGCGGTGGCGAAGCCGTGGCCCTGGCGGCAGCCTTCAACCGTCTGGCCCGTTTTCCCGAGGATGGCCGGATCACTTTCAATTTTGATTTTGGCATCCGCGGCGTTGCCGCGATTGCCCCGGTAGACGGCCAGTTCTGGCCTGCGAGTAAAGCCACTGAGCTGGACGCGGTCAGCTACTTCGTGGTTCATGGCGGCATGGATGCCGACGTTTCCCTGTTCATGGGCGACCGGCAGTGGGCCCGCACCCGGCCGGATCCGGCGCGTGGCCAATTCCGTGCCGGGCTGTACCTGCATCATGCCAATCACGGACAGTTCAACACTCGCTGGGGCGATGCCGACGCTGGCGGGCTGGCCCGGCACCTGCTCAACCGCACATGGCTGCTGACCGGCGAGGAACAACGACGGGTCGGTTTGCTCTATCTGACCGCCTTCGTCGAGCACGCCGTTGGCCCGGTTGCGCCGATGCCGGCCTTGTTTTGCCAGCCCGAGGTTGCCGGCCGCCTGCTGGCGCCGACCATACATCTGGCCCGCTGCGACGACGGCCGCCGCCAGCTCCTGACGGACTTCGAGCAGGGCCTGGATCTGGATCGCGATTCCGCTGCCGACCTGCACTTTGCCGCCAGCGGCTTGGACCTGTGGCGCGAGGGTGATGTCGGCTTTCGCGGGACCACCGCGCGCCGTCAGAGCGGCCTATTCCTGGGCTGGCACGGAGCAAGCGAAGGTGGCTCGGAGACCGTGCCAAGCTGGGAGCTTTCCATGGGGCCAGCGGCAAAGGCACGGCTGGCGCTCTCGCCTGACCAGGCGCTGTGGCTGGATCTCTCGCAGGTTGATCGCGATCCACCGCCCGACCTGGGTGATGATGACGCCGACCCGGTCGCACAAAAAGACGACGCCGAAGATGACGAGCAAAGCGGACCGGAGCAGCCGCTGCGCCCGGCGCTGATAATCGAGATTGAGCTGGTCGATAGCCAAGGCAACCACGCGCGCCAGCTGCTCGCCGACCACGCCTTCATTCCTCCCCCCTTGCCGGTTCGCCATACCCGGCTTGAGCGACTTGACAGCCAGCGCTACCGATCGCCCACCGAACCCGTGCTGCAGTCGGTCGCCCTCCCCCTGGCCGGGTTTGCTGAGGCCGGCGTCGACCTTGCCAGCCTGGCCACAATTCGGCTGCGCTTTGACAATGGACAGCCCGGAGTAGTCGTTATCGAGCGGCTCAGTATTGGCCCTGCCTATTGACTATTTCGTCTTGTGTTCGACTTTCTCCATCGCTACCGCCTTCCAGGAATTAATTTCCATTTTTTCTTGATCTATGGTTCTCCTTAAGATATAAAGGCGGGCTAGTTTTCGATTTACCAGGAATTCAAGTCATGTCCCGAGTGTGTCAGGTGACCGGCAAGCGCCCGCTGGTCGGAAATAACGTGTCCCACGCGAACAACAAGACCAAGAAGCGCTCGCTGCC
>SKKV01000182.1 GCA_007123575.1 Wenzhouxiangella sp. | reverse complement strand
GTGAGCTGCCCCCGCTTTCAAATGTAAAAATTATTTCGACTCCACAAGGATTAATGCGACTGGCATTTCCTCGCCCCTCGGTGTCGATCAGGCTGACAATGCGCTTGAGCTTGGCCGGGTCTGACAGCTTGTTTTGCGATTTACGGAAGATGGTACCGATCAGACCGTCTTCCTTGGCCAGGTTTTCCAGGATGTGGCGGTATTGCAATTCCAGCTCGTCGCCGTCCTTGGCCACCAGCGCGGTCCAGTCCCACTCGCGCGGGATGGCTGAGGGCTCGCCGAGCAGGGCCTCGCGCTCCTGGTCCATTTTCAGGAACAGCAGGTAGGTGATCTGCTCGATGTAGTCGCCGTAGGAAATGCCCTGGTCGCGCAGGACATGGGCGTAGTTCCAGACTTTGGAGACCAGTTGTTCGTGGGTCATGTTTGTTGTTTTTTAAGGACGCCCAATGCGGTGGGCTCCAGGGCCTTTACCAGCGCTGGAGCTTGCCATCATGTGGGATCATTCCGTTTCTTCGGCCAGCCGGATTTGCTGGATGCCACGAGGCTGCTCCAGTCATCGGGTGGATTGCCTCGCCCGATCATTTTTCTGAACACCGTATAGGGGTCCGATTTGCCGCCCGATGATCGCAGGGTTCTTGCATCGTTGACCCAGGCGAACACGATGGTCTTTGACTTCGAGTCGTAACGAAAAAACAGACGGAAGCGGCGTCCGATCTTCGCTCGCCGCCAATGGCGATGTTCCGGCCCTAGTGTATTGCCTTGGCGAAACTCGTCTCCGCCCGGATTGCCGGGCACGACGTCCAGAATCAAGTGCGAAAGCGCCTTGAATAATTTGACGTTCGCGTTGGCCTCGAAGCCATCCGGGTCGCTCTTTTCCGCCCGCTCGGGCGCAGCTTGAAGTTTTTCCAGTTGCTGCACCAGGCAATCGTGGAACAGCAAGGTCCAGCCGTGGCGCTCGATCAAAGCGCGACTTCGCCTTCGATGTCTTCATCCAGCGCCGCCGGGCGCTCCAGTTTGGCCAGCATGGCCTGAGCCAGATCGTCCGGCAGACTGCCAAGGTGCTTGCCCTGCCGAATGTCTTTTTCAAGCAACTCAAGGTATGCGCCAATGGCGGGATCCTCATGATCGGCATCGGCGCGGGTCATGACGACCTCACCATCGCGCAGCTCGAAGGAGAGCTTGTCGCCTGAGCTCACGCCCAGCGATTGCCGAATTGCCTTGGGCAAGGTGATCTGGCCTTTGGACGTCAGTGTCGCTTTCTGGTGGATTCCCGGCATGGTGTCGCTCCTCGCGCTCTGTGGTGGCGGGGCCCAAGGTAAGGAAAAAACCTTACTTTGTCAAGTCTGGATAAGTCTGTTCCAGCCAGTCCAGGTCTTTTGCCCATTGCCTGCGCGCGGCTTTGTCGCGTTCGAACAGCGCGGTGGTTTTCTGCAGCACCAGCACATACGGGCTGCCCTTGCGCCGGGTGTTGTGATCGACCGGCAAGTCGTGGTGGTCGATCCAGCCATGAACTTGCCGGCGCTTGTCCTTGGCCAGCGGCCACTCCAGTTTAGTCTGGTCGGGGTCGCGCAGGAAGTTTTCCAAATGGGCGCACAGCGAGCAGCTACAGTTCAGGTCGACCTGGATCGACCAGTCGTCTTCGGCCCTTTGCGGGGTGGCGAGACGTGCTGTCAGCAGCTTGGAGGCGTGCTTATGCACCACGCCAAGGCCGGACTGCAAAGGTTTCGTTGACTTGCTCGCTGCGCGCAATAGTCCAAGCGAGAGCGCCAGCGAAACCGGCTCGGTCTGAGCGGTCAGCCAGTCAAGCAGTATTTTGTCAGGTCCGCTCTTATCGGCGGCGTGACTGGCGGCGATCAGCCCAAGCAGGGCAGGGCCGAGTTGCTGAAGACTGTCGGCCAGTCGGCGCTGGCTGCCATGTTTCACCGTATCCTGCACCCGCTGGCGCAGCCAGGTCCAGCGATCATCAATCAACCAGGCAGCGACAGCCGAGCCTTCCGCGCTGCTCTTTGCGTCCAACGCCTGGCACAACGCCGGCAAGCCAGAGGCCAGCCAGGCAAGCTGCTTGTCAGGTGGTGTATAGCCTGCCTGGTCGGCCGTCCATGACTTCAGCAGATTCAGGCACCACTCCTCTCCATAAAGTCCCAAAGCCTTGGCCAGGCGGGGTGCCGCGCGCTTGGAGACCAGGGGCAATGGAAAAGGCTTGAGCAGATGGGTCGCGAGCGCGGCCTGGTCAAGTTCGACTGCAAGCGTAAGCGTCTTTTCAAGCAGCAATGCAGGTTTGTCGGCTTGCGCGGTCAGGCCGGGCCAGAACGGTGCCAGGCTCTGCGCCATGGCCTGGCATTTGGCTTTCGCGCCCTTTTTGACCGTCCTTGACATTTCGGCAATTGCCCAATCCGGAGCCACCTTGGCACGGATGATGAAGTTTCGCTCGCGCGGCCACAGCACGATGGCGGCGCGGTGATACCAGCGATCAACCGTATTGCCCCAGTTGCCCATGTAGCCTTCGTGCTCTGACTTGAACGGCTGGAAGCTGGCCGAAGGCTTGGTAAAGCACAGTTCATCGGGATGCACCCAGCCGCGCATCGAGCGGCATTGTTTTCCTTCAGCCGAGATCCAGTGACGCAGCTCGATCTCGCTGTCGATGAGCTCAACCAGGGTGAGGTCATCCTCCTCTGCCTCTTCCAGGTCGTCTTCGTCCCAGCCCCAGCTTCGGTATGGGCCCGAGTCATCCTCGCAGGCCCAGGTCTCGTGCACATCGGCCAGGGTGAGGTAGATCTCGCAGTCGAGTTCGTCAGCGACATGCCGAAGCGCTGCGGCCCGCTGTGCATCGGCGTTCTTCAGCCGTGACCAGTCCAGGCCGCGCGGCGTGTACTCGTGATCGAGTAGGTAGACCAGCCGGTCGCGAGCGTGCCCCGGACGGGCTCCGCCACCGGCCTTGATTGCCGGTGCGTCAAAGGCGGAGCGCAGGTGACGGGTCAGATCCCTGGCTGCACCGACGGGGATCTCGGCGGCTGTGGCCTGGCCCCTGAGCATCAGGTTATAGGTGAGAACTACACGGTGGCCGCTGTTTAGCGGGCGCACCTCGTGGTGGCAGTCGGCATAGAAGGCAATAAAGGTCAGCTTGCTGGCCGAACCCTGGATGCGACGCACCTGGCCTTGATGCTCGACCAAAAAGCCGCCGCCGCTGAAGCGCGAGGGTAGCTGGACGACCAGGGTCGCTACCATCTCGTCCGCTTTTTCAGAGTCCTGATGCGAGACAAAGAATTGCCCCGGCGTGTAGACCAGCATGTTGTGCAAGCTGGCCTCCAGATGGCACCCGGCGGGCAGACCCAGGTCCCGGGCGATATGCTCCAGCATTGGCTTGAATGTCTGGTTCCAGCGGCGCCGGTCTATGGAGACACGACTCTTGGCAATTTCCCAGGTATCGCGAACCGTAGGGTCGAGTCGGGTTTGATCCTTGTAGCCGTGCCGTGCCGGGCGGGCTACGCTGCACAGCTTGCGCGCTGTAGCAGCTGAAACCGGCAGCCGCACCTGGCCCACGCCCTTGACCTTCAGATCCAGATCAACGGTGGCGGCGAAGCGGTGCGTCGCATACGACCCCGCTGCATCGATTCGCCCCAGGGTCTGGCTGAGTGCTTCCAGCGTTGTGTCCATCCAGTAACCATTTCGCCCGAAAGCATGGACCATAAAACGATCTGAAGTGACCCGTCAACGAATCCTTTGGATTGATGCCTAAATCGAAGGTCTCCATCGGCATCAGGGATTGGCATCATGTCAGGCGTCCTCACTCTGCTCGACGATCAGGTGATGCGCGCTCAGCCGCAGCGCGTTCAAGCGGATGAATCCGCGCGCGTCCTGCTGGTCGTAGCCGCCGGCAATGTCCATGGAGCTCAGGTCCGGGTCATACAGCGAGCTGGGGCTTGAGCGGCCTTCTACCACGACGTTGCCCTTGACCAGCGCGAGCCGGACTTCGCCGTCGATCAGGGCCGCAGACTGACGGAAGGCAGCTTCGATGAAATCCATCTCGGGTGAGAACCAGAAGCCGTTATAGATGATTTCTGAAAAGCGCGGCGAGAGCATGTCGCGCAGGCGTCTGACTTCGCGATCCATCGCAATTCCTTCGAGATCGCGCAGCGCGGCGTGGAGAATGGTGGCGCCGGGCGTTTCGTAGACGCCGCGTGACTTGATGCCGACAAATCGATTCTCGACGATGTCGATGCGGCCGATGCCATGCCTGCCGCCCAGATCATTCAGGTATTCCAGTAGCGCGACAGGTTCGGTGACCCGAGAGCCGTCATCCAGGTGCTCGACAGCAATGGGCAGGGCATCCTTGAATCTGATGATGATCCGGTCGGGCGCATCCGGCGCGTCCTCGATCGAGCGAGTGAGCTTGAACATGTCGCTGGGCGGGGCTGTGTCTGGGTCTTCCAGCAGGCCCGCCTCGTAGGAGCGGTGCATGAGGTTCTCGTCATTGGAGTAAGGTTTTTCTGCGGTGGCCTCCACCGGGATGTTGTGTTCTTCAGCAAACGCCAGCAGGTCTCGTCGGCCCTGGAAGCGCGCCAGGAACTCGGGATCCTTCCAGGGCGCGATGATTTCGAGGTCCGGTGCAAGCGCGGCAAAGGCCAGCTCGAAGCGGACCTGGTCGTTACCCTTGCCGGTCGCGCCGTGGGCCAGCGCCGTGGCGCCGACCCTGCGCGCAATCTCGACCTGGCGCTTGGCGATGATCGGGCGCGCCAGGGCCGTGCCGAGCAGATAGCGATGTTCATAGACGGCTTTTCCGGCGATCGCAGGCCAGATGAAATCGGTCACGAATTCATGTCGCAGATCTTCAATGAAGACCTCGCTGGCCCCGGTTGCAAGCGCACGGCGCTGGATATCTTCAAAATCTTCCTGCTGCCCGACGTTGGCCACGAAGGCGATGACTTCATGCCCCTGCTGGAGCAGCGTCTTGAGGATGCAAGCGGTATCCAGGCCGCCGCTATAGGCGAGGACGACTTTTTTCCGGGTCATGGTGATCTACTCTGGTATGAATGGGGCAGGACCTGGTCAAAGCCGGGTCAGGGCAAAACTCAGCAGCCATCGATTGCCGCGCTCGATTCTGGAAACGCTGTGCTGGTAAAGGTCTGGCCGGAACAGGATGATGCGACCGAAACAGTTGAACAGGCTGTGTTCGCAGCGAAACTCGCCGCCGGATGCCGGCTTGACCAGGACAAGATTGAGCTTGTAGAGCCGGCCCTCGGAGACCATGTCGACATGCGGCACGATCTGGTGCCCGGCCGAGTACCGGACCAGGTAAATGCTCAAGCGTCGAGACTGGAACAGAACCCGATTTTTCACCAACCCAGACATGACGTACTAAGAAAAGTAACAGGCAAGGCAGTTGCGGGCTTCCACGATGTGTTGCGTCAATTGATTCATTGTGAAGATTGGAGGAATTATAAGGGCTATTCCAGTGCTATCCCGCCTCCTGGCATATTCGAAACCCCTAACAACTCTGCTTGATTGCCGGACGCATTGGAGAGAACAAAGCCCGCTATTGCTCGAAGTCAAGAAGCTCCTGGTCGAGGATCAGCCGATAAGCCATGTAATACTTGTAGATATTAGCCACATATCGCACGGTCTCGCGGCCGATTTTTTCTGCCGCGATTCGCTCAACATGGTTGAACCAGCGGTTGCCGGCAGTAGCTGCATGATGCCAATGGCACCGGCCGGGCTGACCACGTTGTGATCCAGCCGAGACTCCTGAAAACCCTGGGCCATGATCATCAGCCAGTCCAGTTCGTAGCGTTCCGCCTTGCGACGAAACAGCCCGACCAGTTCCTTGAAGCGTGCTCTCTCCTCTTCTGCCGTCGCGCTGCTGACAAAGCGAAGGTCCTGATAGTAACGCTTGAACAGGATGTTGCCGTGCAGGGTGCCTTTCCGGCGAGTGACCAGGAACTCGTCAAGGGCGGCTTTCAGGTCGGGGCTATCCTGGCGAACAGCGAAGGCGATCTTGTTTCCCTCGCTCAGGGCAAGTTCCGGGTGGACTCGAATATCGGTGAAAACTTGTTTCCACAGGGATGCCAGGTAGCTGTCGACCACGCTGTAGGGAACCAGGCCGGCATTGACCATCTCCAGGATGTCCTCGTCTTCGAAATGCCCGGGTGCTTCCTGGATTAGAACCGGAGGCTTGTCGTGCGTCACCAACTCTCGGTTCAACTCGAGCAGATGCTCGAAGTAGCTGCTGTCGGGATGCACCATGACGTGCTGGCCACCCAGCTCGGCCCAACTGGCCGGCAGTGGCGCCTGTGCATGGCTGATCAAGAGTTCGCGTACATTCCGCCCCAGCGGCGTGGTGAATAGTATCTGCTCAACGCGCTCCGGCGTTATGCTCAAGTTGGCTGCGATCACATCACCAAGCCCATCTTCCAGCGCCGGGATCAAGCGATCACGCGTGGTTGGAATGAAAGCCACCTCGGTGCGCAAATGCCCAGTGCCGCGCAGTTGGTGAAGATGGTTTTCGAAGTCCACCATGACATCGTAAGCAATGCCTCGCTGCTCGGCGCCGTCAAGAAAATACAGGGTGCGGCTGTAGGGCACCAGTACCCGGATTGCTCGCCGCTCGTGCATTTCATCCAGATCGCCGGTCCAGGGTGCGGCCAGGCTGGCCGATAGAGGTGACAGTGATTCCGGCGGCTGCGGCAGCTCGCCCGCTTGGGTGGCAGTGCCGGAAAACAGGCTTAGCCAGAACAGGGCAGAGACGATCGTTCTTGTGGTCATGGGGACACTCTTGGGAACATACTCGCAGCGAAATGCCAGGAGCCCATAAAGCTCCGAAAACAAAAAGTCAGGGTCCGAGAGCGCTGAAAGCACAGTCTATAAGCAGGCCTAGAGCTTGTCCATCAGCGCGCATGTAGACCGGTCGATCCGATGAGATGCTGCCGGTCCTCAACCCCCGAACCGAAAGACTCCCATCATGAAGCGTCGGGTGACAGGCTGCGGGTTGTCCAGGTCGGGCCAGTGCTTCAGGGCGAAGGCATCGAGACGGCGCATTGTCTCGGTCAGTACGTCGTCGGGAAGTACCCAGCTTTCAGCATCATCGCGGGAACGGATGCCATCCAGAACCTGCCGCGGGGTCAGCTCGGTCTGCCATTCCGCCCCGATGGATTCTCCCTGGCCAACGGGCATGGCGCCCATGGTCATCAGGGTTTTGACGATGGCAGCACCGCCGCTGGGCGGGGCTGCGGCGCTGGCCCCTGGCGGCATCATCTTGGTGCCGACCTCTACAACGGTCTGACGGAAGAAATTCCGGATCATGCCCGAGAATGACTCGGGGTCGACCCAGTCGCGTCCCAGCAGCAAGGTGCCGCCAGGACGCACCAGGCGCTTGACCTGCTCCAGCACGCCGGCCCAGTCTTCGACCAGGTGCAGCACGTGGATTGCCATCGCTCCGTCAAAGGATTGTTCGCGGAAGGGAAGGGCGGTGATGTCGCCCCGGGCCAGGTACAGGTCTGGCAATCCACCTCGCTTTATCGCCCCAGACAGTGCAGCAAGCATGTCGGCCGATGAGTCAACGCCGAACACCTCGCAGCCGGCACCGGCGACAGGTAACGCGATTCGCCCGTTCCTACGCCAAGCTCCAGCACGCGACTTCGTTCGCCCATGAAGCTGGCGATGGTTTTGCCGATTGTGTTGGAAACCTCAGGCGGGTGGCCGCGCAACGCATCGTATTGGACAGCAACGCGCGAATCAAATCGGTAATCGAGATCAGGCTTGTTCATTAAGCCAGTCTAAGCGATACAGGCAGCGGTCAGGCGCTGGCCGCAGTGCCCTCGGGCAGGGGGCGGGCTTCGGCCGGGGCCACTTTCATCGGCTTGCTGGCGCTGGCGGCGAACTCGCGGATGCTGATTCGGTAAAGGATGTAGCCCGCTAGAATCAGTCCGGTTGCCTCGATCAGGAATATCCCGGAATAGGCATACTTGGGCGCCATCAAGCCGCTGCCGATCAAGGTGGTGTGCAGAGTTCCGCTACCGACCGAAGACATGCCCATGCCTAATGCTTGCGCGGTGCCCCAAAGACC
>SKKV01000105.1 GCA_007123575.1 Wenzhouxiangella sp. | reverse complement strand
CGCCCACGGCCATTCGCGCCCTGATGCGCGACGGCGACGAGCCGGTCAAGAAATACTCGCGCGAGAGTCTGCGCGTGCTTGGCAGCGTTGGCGAACCGATCAATCCGCAGGCCTGGGAGTGGTATTACCACGTCGTCGGCGATGGTCGCTGCCCGATCGTCGATACCTGGTGGCAGACCGAGACCGGGGGCATCCTTATCACTCCGCTACCCGGCGCCACCGACCTGAAACCGGGCTCGGCCACGCGCCCCTTCTTCGGTGTTGAGCCGGCCCTGGTCGACACCGAGGGCAAGCCGCTGGAAGGCGCCAACGAAGGTGCGCTGATCATCAAGGACTCCTGGCCCGGCCAGATGCGCACCGTTTATGGTGACCACGAGCGCTTCTACCAGACCTACTTCGCCACCTTTGAAAACGTCTACTTCACAGGCGACGGCGCCAGGCGTGATGAGGACGGCTACTGGTGGATCACCGGGCGCATGGACGACGTGCTCAACGTTTCCGGCCACCGCATGGGTACGGCCGAAGTCGAATCGGCCCTTGTTGCCCACCCGGCAGTTGCCGAAGCGGCCGTGGTTGGTTTCCCGCACGACGTCAAGGGCCAGGGCATTTATGCCTACGTCACCCTGACCGCCGGTGTCGAACCCTCCGACGATCTGCTCGGCGAGTTGAGCCACTGGGTTCGGACCGAAATCGGACCCATTGCCAAGCCTGACTTCATTCAGTTCGCGCCGGGCCTGCCGAAGACCCGTTCAGGCAAGATCATGCGCCGCATCCTGCGCAAGATCGCCGAAAACGACTTCAGCAACCTCGGCGATACCTCGACCCTGGCCGAACCGGCCGTGGTCGACGACCTGATCGACAACCGCCGCAATCGTTAGTCTATTCAGACACACGCCGACCGAGGCCATGAACCCATGAGCACCATTCAGGTGATTGTTGCTGATGATCATCCTTTGTTTCGGGAGGCGCTGGGTCTGGCCTTGAAGCAAGCGCTGGGCGATGTGGAGATTATCCAGGCCGGCAACATGGCTGATCTGGAGCAGCTGTCACGCGAACACGCCAGTGCTGACCTGGTGCTGCTGGATCTGCACATGCCTGGCGTACAGGGCTTCTCGGCCCTGGTCTACCTGCGCGCCCATCATCCGGAACTGCCGGTGTGCGTGATCTCGGCCAACAATAACCCCGTCGTGATGCAGCGAGCGATGGATCATGGGGCCGCTGCCTTCATCCACAAGTCGGCGCCTATTGATGAGATTCGCGCCGCCCTGCAAACCGTCCTGGCTGGTGATATCTGGCAGTCGGCCGATCTCGACCGCTCCGGCAACGGCACCGGTGACGATGAACTTGATGTTGCCGAACGGATCGGCGAACTCACCCCGCAACAGTTCCGCGTGCTGATGATGGTCGCCGAGGGCCTGCTCAACAAGCAGATCGCCTATGACCTCGACATTTCGGAAGCCACTGTCAAGGCCCACATGACCGCCATCTTTCGCAAACTGGGTGTAACCAACCGCACCCAGGCCGTGCTGATGACCCAGCGCCTGGCAGTAGAACCAACCGAGTCAGGCCAACATGGTTTCAAGGACGAGTCTGATTGACTTTTTGCCCGGCAGCCGAATTGGGTACCAGCCTGATCGTCACTCAAACCGGCTGGTGAAAATGGCATCGGCGAGACCGAGGTAGTTCTGTACAGCCTCCCAGGCCAAAGCCTGCAGCGCAAGGGCGGTGACAGCGTTCGGCAAGTCATAAGGCGCATCCCACTCGTTACTGATCTGCGCAGTCAACCCTTCAGGGCTTTGCTGGAAAATGGTGGCGAACATCACCAGGGCAACAAAGTAGTTCCCAGCGTCGGTCAGGTGAATGTCATCGCTGAACAGATCGAAGGCGTGGCCGATGCCCGGCACCTCGCCGGCCAGCGCGCGATCGTATAGCAAGGCCATGGCCTGGCCGGCCGGAATCAGGGAGACTTCGGGTCCAGCAAACTCGACGTTGAGATGGTCGGCAATTCCCTGCCACGCTGAAAGATCCTGATCCAATCGCTCGCGCCAGGGAATGTTGTCGTTGTCATCCCAGTCGCATCCGGCAGGCAGGCCGCTGTTGATGCAGTGCCAAGTCTCGTAGATGTAGGTACGGGCCTGGGCATTGGCGGTATGGCTATTGTTCCACTGCCACTGCAGGTTGGCTCCGTTGATGATTTGGCGCCCACCGCTGTAGCTCAACCCCGCATCCTGTACCAGTGCTTCCAACATGGTCGGCATGTTGTGATTGACCAGGCTGTGGCCGATCAAGAACACAGAGGAAGTCTGGTCCGCGGTTGCCGGTGCGAAAGCCGCCGACAATAGGCCGAATAGCGCGAACAGCTGGATTTTTGAAAGCATATGGGAGAGGCTCGTTGATGGAATCGTTCAATACTTGTGAGTTCGGAAATCGGTAGCAAGGAATGCCGGCTCGGGAGCGGGCTCGAATCGATCCCGAAAAATCTCGTCGGTACTGGGCGGTGCGGTATCGAAGGGGTCGGACATTTCACTGGTGTTTCCCAGTGCATCGGTCGCGGTAGCCGCAAATACAGGCCCATCCAGGGCCCCCCACGTACCAGGATTCGGCAAGGTCACCGTGATGAACTCGCCGGCTCTCGAAGCCGGATACTGGACCGAGCCAAACCAACCATGTCTTGTACCGGACTGATAGACCCAATAAACGTCGATGGCCAACGGATAGGCCGTGTTGGCGGGATCCGAATCGACCCTGAATCTGAGGGTCAATTCCTGGGCGTCTTCGTCATATGAAGTCGATGAATCAAACTCGGGAAAGTTCTGTAGATTGTTTGGCCCGGTATCGGCATCACCGGGATCCTGATCGCGGCCACCTGGCCCCAAATCGATCAACTTGCCGTTGTTGTCGATACCCTCGACACGCTGAATTCGATTGCCAGTACCTGCATCCGGGTCGAGAACAATGGCTGGGCCGTTGCTATGGGCAACATGCAAGCGATGAGGACCCACCGGCGGGCTGACAATCGAGATATTACTGGCGCCAGCAAGCAGGTGAATGGCCGGACCCTGGTTAGGCGTTGCGGCTGATCCAAACAAGCCGACCTGATTGACGCCGATCTGCACGTCGCTGACCCCTTCGCGCACCTCGATACCCGCTCCCAGGTTGCCGCCGATGTAGTTCGAATTGGCTGTTGTTGAAAGTCCAATCTGTGAGCCGGCGGGATTACCGCGCAAAATCAGACCGGCACTTCCTCCATTCGGAAACACGCCCATGGGCCCGGCACCGATGGAGTTATTGATCACCAGGTTGTCCTGACCGGCAATGCGCACGCCACCGCCACTGCCGTTGTAACCAACGATGTTGGGCATCGATTCCGAGGTATTCGGATCGGTACCAAAAAAATTGAAGGCCCCGGACGAGTCGTAGCCGTACAGGGCATTGCCGACATCATCCCTGTCCGATGTGATTCCCAGCCAGTTGTTACCGACCACAGTGCCCGTGGCTCCGGAGTTCAGCCGAATTCCCCGGTTGCTGAAGCCCACCTGGTTGCCGATCACCCGGCTGTTCTCGCTGGCGTTGAGACGAATGCCGAAGCTGCTGTTGGGTCGGGGCGTCAAGTCTTCATCGAAGCCTATGATGTTATCCGTGATCTCATGGGTGCCTTCATTGACCCTGATCGCCGTGTCCTGACTGCCGACATGATTCTGATTGATCAGGTGATCGTTGCCATGCACGAGAATGCCGATGGAGTCGTCTCCGAAGCCGCCTGCTGTCTCGACGGTCGTGCCAATCACATTGGCTCTGACCTGGGCACTCGTCGAGGCGATGCTGATGCCAAAGTCCTGGGCAAAGCCGACGACATTGCCGGCCGCCTGGCCGCCGATGATGGTCGCGGTGCCGCTGCTGGCAATGCCGGCGCCGATCGGCAGCGGCGTGCCGTCTTCACCGACACCAATCAGGTTGCGCTGGATCACGTTGTTGCCGGCACTGGCGCCAATATCGATCGCTGTGCCCTGAATGTGGCCGAGCACGTTCGAGTTGCCCGGCTGGGTGCCACCGAAGGTATTGCCGGCGCCAGCGGAAATGATGCCTGCCAGCAGGGGGTGGGCGCGATTCTCGTTGTCGGTGCCAATCCGGTTGCCGCGAACGCCAGTGGTGGCGCTCTGGACCCCCAGGCTGATTCCTATAACCCCGTTGCCAATGATGTTGGAAATGATGAGGTTGCCGCTGCCCTGGACCACGCTCACCAGGGCCTGATCGACCCCCAGGTCATCGCCGTTGGCATTGGTGCCGATGAAGTTGTACCCCAAGGTGTTGCTGTTGGCAGAAATGCCGCCAGCGCCGAGGAAGACGGCACCGGAGATGACATTCCGACAGGAAGCCGCACCGATCTGGTTGACCGAGCTCAGGGCCTGGATACCGACATCACTGCCACTGATCCGCGCGCTGCCGTCGGCGTTGGTGCCGATACGATTGCAGGATATGCTGGCCCCGCCGCTGCTATCGGCCAGGTAAACCTGGGTATCGCTGTTACCCGAGATCTGGTTGCGCGCGGTCAGGATCTGAAAACCACTCACCGACCAATTGCCTATGGTTGCCTGACTGCCCTCGACACGAATCCCATGACCGCCGTTGGCCACCGCCGAGCTACCGTCCTTGCGCACCCCAATACGGTTGCCGGAGATCGTGTTGTTGGCACCCGTCAGCACGACACCGTCGCCGCTGTTACCCGAAATCACGTTGGGCCAGGGTGCTACGGCTGCCAGCATTGGCGCATGACCGATCAAGTTGTCATCGCCCAGCGCATGAATACCGACATCGTTCGGCCGCGCGCTGGTGCCGCCGGCACTGATGCCGATGTGGCTCTGGCGCACGGTCACGCCGTTGGCATTGATGCGTATTCCAGCCTGGGGAAAGTTGTAGACAGTCACGCCATCGACTACCGAGTCGGCCCCACCCGGGCCGAAGTTCAGGCCATGCGCCGTGGCAATGGCATCGTCGCCGCGAATAATGACTGCCGGAATGCCATCTGCCGGATCCCACTCCGGATGCGTGGTGGCGTCGATGTGCAGCTCGCGGGCAATGCTGTCATAACCATTGACCGGAAAGAACATCGACGATGGCGGGTTGGACGAGTTGGTCGGGATATAGCTGGCAAAAGCAATGGTCGCGCTTTGGCCAAAGCTCAGCGAGTTGGTGGTTTCGATCGCCGCGCGCAGGGTGCACTCGGTGCACTGCCCACCCGGGCAGCTGACCGTGGCACCGGTGGTGCACGTTTCGGCCGGTGCGCCGGCCTGGCGGCCGGAATCGGCCAGTGAGTTGACCACGAAGGTATGGGTCGTCTGGGCCTGCGTCAATCCCGCGCAACAGATCAGACAAGCCGTCATTAACAAGGGGAACTGGAAAACTGAGCGACAGAACATAAGAACTCCCGGTAGTTCGTGGACTTGATCACTCTGCCGCCCCCCTTGCGCATCAGTCGGCAGATAGGTCCATCCTGGCCACTGCCGCGGCCTCGTGCATGATGAAATGGTGATTTTTTTATGATTTCGACGTTTGAGCAAAGGGGTTACAAGCGGGGTAGAAACCAACCCCCAACCACCGAAATATTTGGGTGCAGAGTGGTTTCGTCATCAAAAAGTCAGTTAATCATCAGACAGGAAACAGGGGAAAGTTCAAGTGCCTTCCTGCTGGCTTGATGGCAACTGCACGGCCAGACAGGTAAACTGCGAGAAAGCTTGAATTTTTTTGACAATCTGGCCGTGTCTGACTCCAAACTGATTTTCGGCGATTACGAACTGAACTGGAGCACGCACGAGCTGCTCCGGCGAGGAACGCAGGTGGCGGTCGAGCGGAAAGCCCTGGAGCTGCTCCACTACCTGCTGGTGCATCGTGACCGCACCGTCAGCAAAGACGAGATTTCAAGGGCGATTTGGCCCGACCGCGTGGTTTCCGATTCCGTTATCAGCCAGACCATCTCCAAGGCTCGTTCGGCAGTTGATGACGACGGTGAGCGCCAGAAATTCATCTCCACCGTGCGTGGCTTCGGCTACCGGTTCGTGCACCCGGTCAAGGAACAGCGAGACGCGCCGATGCCTCTCGGGCAGTCTGAGCGCACTGAACCGGAGACCGCGCCGCGGCCTGAGAACCTTGGGCAGGCATCCCAGCGCAGGCTTGTTCCGTATCTGGCCACGGCTGCGCTGCTGGTGATTATCGTGGCGGTGGCTTTCAGCCTGCGACCAGGATCGGACGCTGACAACTACATCAACCCGGCCTGGGCATCGGCAGATCGACCGCCGCTGGTTGGGATCCTGCCATTTCACCAGGAGCAGTCCTCGGTTGGCGACCGCGCCCTGGCACAGACACTGGTCGAAGCCCTGCATATGCGCCTGGCCGAAATGTCGGATATAGAAATTCGATCGCCGCGAATTATCAGCTTGCTGCTCGAAGAGGAACCGGGGCCGGGCGAGCTGATGGCCAAGGCCGAAGTGGACTTCCTGCTATCCGGCATACTGGAGCCCTCGCTTTCGGCAGATCGCCGGGAACTCAATCTGGAACTTATCCTGGACCGCGAAGGCAGCCTTCAGGCCGTTCCGCTGGGTCGGTTTTCAATTCCTTATCCCGACTCCGCAGAATCCCTGGCCAGCTTCATCATGCAACGAGACGCCATTGTCACTCGCCTGACCCAAACCCTGCTACCCGCCATGGTGCCACGCCTGGCCGACAGGGAAATCGGGACCCTGAACCCGGATGCGTTTCGGCTGCTGCTGGCCGCCATTCGCGAAGTTCGCGCGGTCCAGTGCGACAGCCATGAAGTCAAGAGCATGCTCCGACGGGCGATCGAGATCGACCAGACCTTCGATCACGCCCGGATGGCCCTGGCCTGGGTGGCTTACGCCCAGTTTCGCAATTGCGGTCAATCAGAAGATGTGCTTCAGGAGGCCCGGAGTCAGATTCAGCAAGTGCTTGCCCGGCATGCCCATCATCCGGTCGCACTGTTGATCAATACGCTGATCCAGGTGGAAAATGGCCAGATAGAAGAGGCCTGTGAGCTTCTGCAGCCTGCCCTTGAGCACCACCCTACCTCGCCCCAGTTGCGCCTGAGCCTGGCCCACGCCTTGACCTTTGCCGGCTTTCTGAACGTTGCTGCCGAGGAGCTCGACGCGCTGATTGCGAGCGACCCCCTCTTTCTGAGCTTTGAAAAGCCCCACCTGCCGCTGGCCTACTTCTACCAGGGACGCATTGACGACTTTCTGGCCGCAGCACCCAGCCTTGATGTGCCGACCTTTCGCTACTACCGGGCGCTGGCCGAATTGATGCGCGGCGATGAGGCTGCTGCAAGCGCCTTGCTCATCACGGCAGCCCAGGGCAATCCCGCCGACCTGGGCACCCGAATGAGCGAGGCGCTACTGGCCATCCTTGACGATCGTTCCCAAAGCGCGATCGAACTCATTACGTCGCTGACATCAACGCCTGCTTCAAAAGCGGCGCTGAATGGCGAAACCTTGTTCCAGCTGGGTCGACTGTTGCATCTGGCTGGTGCCGACGAACAAGCCCTTGATCACTTCGAGCTTGCCCTCGGCGCCGGCTTTTTTTGCCTGGCCTGCTTGGAAAATGACGCGGAATTGGCCACGATTGCCGACCATCCGCGCTGGTTGGAGATTGCTCAAGAAGCGCAGCAGCGTCAGCTGGCGATGGTCGATCGCCTGGCTGACGGCCCCCTCATCTCTCGACTGAAGAAGCATCAACAGCAGCTTGCACACGCATTAGACCTCTGGCCAGCTATCCCCTACTGATCAGTACGACCAAAGTCGGCCCTACCATGGTCGAATGGGCGCGTTTCCCCCTCCCCGATAGACTTCGGAGCAAGCTTGCAGCGCTCCCTGTGTCGACTCCTGGAGCCTGCAAGCCAGACCGGCGTCTCAAGCTTGAAGCGCCGGAGGCTTCAAAGCTTCGGGAGATACGCATCATGTCACTGGACAAAACCGCTGCCGCCTACTGGTCGGCAAACATTCGCATCATCACCATCTGCCTGGTGATCTGGTTCGTCGTTTCATTCGGCTTCG
>SKKV01000026.1 GCA_007123575.1 Wenzhouxiangella sp. | reverse complement strand
TCGGCCGCCTTGGCTTGCGGACCAGCTGATTGATCGTGGACATAGTTTTTCAGGCCTTAAGAAAACAAACGACAGAACCGCAAAAGCGGTCTGCCGAAGAACGGGAATTTTAAGGGGTTGTGGAGGGCCTGTCAAGGCCGCGTTGCGGCCTTGACCGCCGGGGCAAAGCCCCGGCTTGCTATCACTCCGCGCCCTCGGTCTGCTCGGCCTCGGAGGCGCGCAGCAGGGCCGAGAGTTCGGCGTCGGCATCGGTGTGGCTTTCGCGCTGGGCCTTGCGGCGGGCCAGGGCGACGCGACCAGTGCCGGCCGGGATCAGGCGGCCGACGATAACGTTTTCCTTCAAGCCGCGCAGGTTGTCGACCGTTCCTCGAACCGCGGCATCGGTCAGCACCCGGGTCGTCTCCTGGAAGGAGGCGGCGGAGATGAAGGATTCGGTCGCCAGCGAGGCCTTGGTGATACCCAGCAGAATGCTCTGCCAGACCGCAGAACGCAAATTGTCGACTTCCAGGCGCTTGTTTTCTTCCTGGACACGCAGCCGATCCACCTGCTCACCGCGCAGGAAGCGGCTGTCGCCGCCGTCAAGGATCTCGACCTTGCGCAGCATCTGGCGAATGATCACCTCGATGTGCTTGTCGTTGATCTTCACGCCCTGCAGGCGGTAAACGTCCTGGATTTCCTGGACCAGGTAGTCGGCCAGGCGCTCCACGCCCAGCAAGCGCAGGATGTCATGCGGGTTGGGTTCGCCGTCAACCACGGTTTCACCCTTCTCGACGTGCTCACCTTCGAATACCAGCACCTGACGCCACTTCGGAATCAGCTCCTCGTGGGCCTCACCGGTCTCGTCGGTAATGACCAGGCGCTGCTTACCCTTGGTTTCCTTGCCGAAGCTGACCACGCCCGAGGCCTCGGCCAGCAATGCGCCTTCCTTCGGCTTGCGCGCTTCAAACAGGTCGGCAACACGCGGCAAACCACCGGTGATGTCACGGGTCTTGGATGACTCCTGGGGAATACGAGCGATGATGTCACCGACCCGGATTTCCTTGCCATCGCTGGTGTTGATCACGGCCCCGGCCGGCAGGAAGTACTGGGCCAGTTGCTCGGTGCCTGGAATGTTCAGCGGCTTGCCCTTGTTGTCGACCAAGCGAATGATCGGACGCAGATCCTTGCCTTCGCTGCCGCGCTTTTTCGGGTCGGTGACAACGACCGAGCTCAAACCGGTGACGTCGTCGGTCTCTTCGGTGACGGTGACGCCAGCAATAAAGTCCTGGAACTGGGCGAAACCGGCTACCTCCGACACGATCGGGTGGGTGTGCGGGTCCCAGTTGGCCACGTTCTGGCCGATCTCGACCTTGTCGCCTTCCTTGACGCTGACCAGCGCACCGTACGGGATCTTGTAACGCTCACGCTCGCGGCCGTGGCTGTCGATCACCGACAACTCGCCAGAGCGCGACACGGCGACCAGCTTGCCCTCGGCATTCTCGACCGACTTCAGATTGTAGAAACGGATGCTACCGGCCGACTTGACCTCGATATGGTCAATGGCCACCGACCGCGACGCGGCACCACCAATGTGGAAGGTACGCATGGTCAGCTGGGTACCTGGCTCACCAATCGACTGAGCGGCAATCACACCAACCGCTTCGCCCTGGTTGACCAGATGGCCCCGGGCCAAATCACGTCCATAACACGCAGCGCAGATGCCATGCTTGGTTTCGCAAGTAATCGGCGACCGAACCATGACCCGATCAATACCTTCCTGTTCAAGGTTGTTCACCCAGGACTCGTCGAGCAAAGTGCCGCGCGGGCACAGCACGTCGTCGCTGTCAGCGTAGTAGATATCCTGGGCCACGACGCGACCGAGAATACGCTCGCGCAGCGGCTCGACCACGTCACCACCTTCAACGATGGGCAACATTTCCAGCCCTTCCTCGGTGCCGCAGTCCTCCTCGATGACAACCAGGTCCTGGGCAACGTCAACCAGACGGCGGGTCAGGTAACCCGAGTTGGCGGTCTTGAGCGCGGTATCGGCCAGACCCTTGCGTGCGCCGTGCGTGGAGATGAAGTACTGCAATACGTTCAGACCTTCACGGAAATTGGCGGTGATCGGCGTTTCAATGATCGAGCCGTCCGGCTTGGCCATCAGGCCGCGCATACCGGCCAGCTGACGAATCTGTGCGGCGGAACCTCGGGCACCGGAATCGGCCATGATGAAGATCGAGTTCATCGAATCTTCCTCGACCTCGTTGCCGTCTGCATCGACCCGGATTTCCTTGCCAATGCGCTTCATCATCGCCCGGGCCACTTCTTCGTTGGTCCGCGACCAGATGTCGACCACCTTGTTGTAGCGCTCGCCGGAAGTCACCACACCCGATGCGTACTGGTTCTGGATATCGAGAATTTCCTTCTCGGCACGCTCGAGAATTTCCTTCTTCTCTGGCGGCACCTGCAAGTCATCGAGGCCAATCGACACGCCGGCGCGGGTCGAATAGGCAAAGCCGGTGTACATCAGCTTGTCGGCAAAGACCACGGTGTGCTTGAGTCCGAGCTGGCGATAGCATTCGTCGATCAGCTTCGAAATCTGCTTTTTCTTTAGCACCTGGTTGAAAAGTTCGAAGGCCATACCGCGCGGCACGATGTCCCACAGCAGGGCGCGCCCGACGGTGGTTTCGTAGCGATTGATGTGCTCCTGCAGCTCACCGTCCTCATCGGCGCGATATTCGCGGATACGGGTGGTGATCGCGGCCTGCAGGTCAACCTGGTGGTTGGCATAGGCGCGCTGCACTTCGGCAACGCCGGAGAAGTACATGCCTTCACCTCTGGCGCCAGGCAGCGACCGGGTCATGTAGTACAGGCCCAGGACCACGTCCTGAGTCGGCACAATGATCGGCTCGCCGTTGGCTGGCGACAGAATGTTGTTTGACGACATCATCAGGGCGCGCGCTTCCAGCTGGGCTTCCAGGCTCAACGGAACGTGCACGGCCATCTGGTCGCCATCAAAGTCAGCGTTGAAAGCGGTACAGACCAACGGGTGAAGCTGAATGGCCTTGCCTTCAATCAGAACCGGTTCAAAAGCCTGGATACCCAGGCGGTGCAGGGTCGGTGCGCGGTTAAGAAGCACCGGATGCTCGCGAATGACTTCCTCGAGAATATCCCAGACCTCGGCTTCTTCGCGCTCGACCAGCTTCTTGGCCGCCTTGATCGTCATTGCCAGACCGCGACGCTGCAGCTTGGAGAAGATGAACGGCTTGAACAGCTCCAGGGCCATTTTCTTCGGCAGGCCGCACTCGTGCAGCTTCAGGGTCGGGCCGACCACGATCACTGAACGACCGGAGTAGTCGACGCGCTTGCCGAGCAGGTTTTGGCGGAATCGACCCTGCTTGCCCTTGATCATGTCAGCCAGCGACTTCAGCGGGCGCTTGTTGGTGCCAGTAATGGCACGGCCGCGTCGACCGTTGTCGAGCAGTGCATCGACCGATTCCTGCAGCATGCGCTTTTCGTTGCGCACGATGATGTCCGGCGCGTTCAGGTCAAGCAGGCGGCGCAGGCGATTGTTGCGGTTGATGACGCGACGGTACAGATCGTTCAGATCCGAGGTTGCAAAACGACCGCCGTCCAGCGGCACCAGAGGACGCAGGTCTGGCGGCAGTACCGGCAGCACGGTAAGGATCATGTACTCGGGCCGGTTACCCGACTCGATAAACGCCTCCATCAGCTTGATCCGCTTGGTCAGACGCTTGATCTTGGTTTCGGAGTTGGTCGCCGCGATGTCTTCGCGCAGCTTAGCCAGTTCGGTGGCCAGCTCGATATTCTTGAGCAGGTCGAACACCGCCTCGGCGCCCATCTTGGCTTCGAACTCGTCGCCGTATTCTTCGACCGCCTCGTAGTACTGCTCGTCGGTCAGCAGCTGACCGCGCTCCAACGGGGTCATGCCCGGGTCGAGGACCAGGTAGGATTCGAAGTACAGGATACGCTCGATGTCGCGCAGGGTCATATCCAGCATCAGGCCGATGCGGCTGGGCAGCGACTTCAAAAACCAGATGTGGGCAACCGGCGAGGCCAGGTCGATATGACCCATGCGCTCGCGGCGAACCTTGGTCAGGGTCACTTCGGTACCGCACTTCTCGCACTTCACACCACGGTGCTTCATGCGCTTGTACTTGCCGCACAGACATTCGTAATCCTTGACCGGGCCGAAAATAGCGGCACAGAACAGGCCTTCACGCTCCGGCTTGAAGGTGCGATAGTTGATCGTTTCCGGCTTCTTGACTTCACCGAAAGACCAGGAGCGAATCAGCTCGGGCGGCGCTAAGCCGATGCGAATGGCGTCAAAATCAGTAATCTGGTTTTGGCGCTTGTAGAGATTGAACAGGTCGCGCATTTGCTAACTCCTCCTGAACTCAGGATTCTTCAAGTTCGATGTTGATGCCGAGCGAGCGGATTTCCTTAACCAGTACATTGAAGGATTCCGGCATGCCGGCCACCATCTGGTTGTTGCCGTCGACAATGGACTTGTACATCTGGTTGCGCCCGGCCACATCATCCGATTTGACCGTGAGCATTTCCTGCAGGGTATAGGCGGCACCATAAGCCTCCAGGGCCCAGACCTCCATTTCCCCGAAACGCTGACCGCCGAACTGGGCCTTGCCGCCCAGCGGCTGCTGGGTAACCAGGCTATACGGACCGGTCGAACGGGCGTGCATCTTGTCGTCAACCAGGTGGTTGAGCTTGAGCATGTACATGTAACCCACCGTCACTGGACGATCGAAAGCATCACCAGTGCGGCCGTCATACAGGGTGGTCTGGCCGGATTCGGGCAGATCGGCCATCTTCAGTAGCTTCTTGATTTCGGTCTCGTCCGCGCCGTCAAACACCGGTGTACCCATCGGTACGCCGCCGCTCAGATTGTCGGCCATCTCCATCACTTCTTCGTCGGAAAACTGGCTCATGTCGACACGCTGACGATCGGAGTTGTAAATTTCGCCGATGAAGCCGCGAACCTTGTCGACCTTTTCTTTGGCCTCGATCATGCCCTGGATCTTCTTGCCCAGGCCGCGAGCGGCCCAGCCAAGGTGGGTTTCGAGCACCTGACCGATATTCATGCGCGAAGGTACGCCCAGCGGGTTGAGGACGATGTCAACCGGCTCACCGTCGGCAGTAAAAGGCATGTCTTCGGCTGGCACAATGTTCGAAATCACACCCTTGTTGCCGTGTCGGCCGGCCATCTTGTCACCAGGCTGCATGCGGCGCTTGACGGCCATGTACACCTTGACCATTTTCAATACGCCTGGAGCAAGGTCATCACCGCGGGTGATCTTGCCCTTTTTCTCCTCGAAGCGCTTGTCGAAAAGCTTGCGCTGCTTTTCCATCTGGCGGGCGGCCCGTTCGAGCATGTCCTGGGCCTCATCGTCGCGCATGCGCAGTTTGAACCAGTCATCGTGCTTGAGGTCGGCCAGATAGCTGGCGGTCACCTTGTCGCCTTTCTTGATTCCGGCTGGACCCTTGTCAGCAATTTGACCGACCAGGATGGACTCAAGTCGAGCAAAAATGGCCCCTTCCATGATCCGGAGCTGATCGTCCAGGTCCTTGCGTACCCGGCGGATTTCGTCTTTCTCGATGGCAATGGCGCGTGCATCCTTGTCCACCCCCTCACGGGTAAAGACCTGAACATCGATCACTGTGCCGTCCATGCCGGTGGGCACCCGCAAAGACGTGTCTTTTACGTCAGACGCCTTTTCGCCGAAGATCGCGCGCAGCAGCTTCTCTTCGGGGGTCAACTGAGTCTCGCCCTTGGGCGTGACTTTGCCGACCAGAATGTCACCAGCCTTGACCTCGGCACCAATAAAGACGATACCAGACTCGTCAAGTTTAGCCAGTGTCGACTCGCCGACATTCGGAATATCTGCCGAAATTTCCTCCGTGCCCATCTTCGTATCGCGAGCCACGCAGGTCAGTTCCTCGATATGAATCGAGGTAAAGCGATCTTCCTTGACCACGCGCTCGGAAATCAGGATCGAGTCTTCGAAGTTGTAACCGTTCCAGGGCATGAACGCCACCAGGATGTTCTGGCCGAGGGCAAGCTCGCCCAGGTCGGTCGACGGGCCGTCGGCCAGGACATCGCGCTTGGCCACCACATCACCAACCTTGACCAGCGGACGCTGGTTCATGCAGGTGTTCTGGTTCGAGCGTTGATACTTGACCAGATTGTAGATATCCACGCCCGGATCATCTTCACCGACTTCATCTTCGTTGGCGCGTACGACAATACGTCCGGCATCGATCTGATCAACCACACCGCCGCGCAGGGCATTGGTGGTCACGCCCGAGTCGGTAGCGACGGCGCGCTCCATGCCGGTGCCAACCAGTGGCTTGTCGACTCTGAGGGTGGGCACGGCCTGGCGCTGCATGTTCGAGCCCATCAGGGCGCGGTTGGCGTCATCATGCTCGAGGAACGGTACCAGTGAGGCGGCCACCGAGACGATCTGACGCGGAGAGACATCCATGTAGTCGACTTCACTGGTCGCTTTCAGGGTGAATTCACCCAGGTAGCGGCAGGGAATCAGCTCTTCCTTGAAGCGGTTATCGCTATCCAGATCGGCATTCGCCTGGGCGATCACGTAGTCGCCTTCTTCAATCGCCGACAGATACTCGACCTCGTCGGTGACCTTGCCGTCGATGACCTTGCGGTAAGCCGTTTCCAGGAAACCGTACTGGTTGGTCCGGGAGTAGGTGGCCAGCGAGTTGATCAGACCAATGTTCGGACCTTCCGGCGTTTCAATCGGACACAGGCGACCGTAGTGAGTCGGGTGCACGTCGCGCACTTCGAAACCGGCGCGCTCGCGGGTCAGGCCACCCGGGCCAAGGGCCGACACGCGGCGCTTGTGGGTGACTTCCGACAGCGGGTTGTTCTGGTCCATGAACTGCGACAGCTGCGAGGAGCCGAAGAATTCCTTGACCGCGGCAGCCACCGGCTTGGCGTTGATCAGATCCTGCGGCGCCAGACCTTCACTCTCGGCGACACTCAGGCGCTCGCGAACTGCGCGCTCAACGCGCACCAGGCCGATCCGGAAGACGTTCTCGGCCATTTCGCCGACCGAACGCACGCGGCGGTTGCCCAGATGGTCGATATCGTCCACCGTGCCGTTGCCGTTGCGGATATCGATCAGCACCTTGAGCACGGCCAGGATGTCTTCCTGGTCAAGCACGCCCGAGCCGGTGATTTCCTTGCGGCCGACGCGACGGTTGAACTTCATCCGGCCCACGGCCGACAGGTCATAGCGTTCTTCGGTAAAGAACAGATTCTTGAACAGATTCTGGGCCGCTTCCTTGGTCGGCGGCTCACCTGGGCGCATCATCTTGTAGATTTCCCACAGCGCTTCCAGCTCGCTGGCGGTGGGGTCAATGCGCAAGGTGTTGGATACGTACGGCCCCTGGTCCAGGTCATTGACGTAGAGCACATCAAAGCGCCTGACCTTGGCCTCGCGCATGGCCTCGAGCGTGGCCTCAGTGATCTCGTCGTTGGCGCGTGCAACCAGCTCGCCAGTCTCGCCGTCGACAATATTGTGGGCAATGATTTTGCCAAGCAGGTAGTCGTCGGGCACGTCCAGCGTGGTCACCCCGGCCTCGTCAATCAGCTTGACGTGGCGGGCCGTGATGCGCTTTTCGCGGGCAACAATGACGTTGCCTTCCTTGTCAACAATATCGAACAGGGCGCTCTCGCCGCGCAGGCGCGCCGGAACCAGGTCGATCTTGGCATCACCCTTGCGCAGGGTCACCTTGGTCCTTTCGAAGAAGTAGTCAAGAATCTGCTCTTCTTCCATGCCCAGGGCGCGCAGCAGGATGGTCACCGGCAGCTTGCGGCGACGGTCGATGCGGGTAAAGATGCAGTCCTTGGGATCAAACTCGAAGTCCAGCCAGGAACCACGGTAAGGAATCACGCGGGCAGAGTACAACAGCTTGCCCGACGAGTGGGTCTTGCCACGGTCGTGGTCGAAGAACACGCCCGGCGAGCGGTGCATCTGGTTAACGATGACTCGCTCGGTGCCGTTGACGATAAAGGTGCCGG
>SKKV01000124.1 GCA_007123575.1 Wenzhouxiangella sp. | reverse complement strand
GGAGCGGGAAACGAGACTCGAACTCGCGACCCCAACCTTGGCAAGGTTGTGCTCTACCAACTGAGCTATTCCCGCAATCGAGCCGCCCATTTTAGGCAGATTTTTCATACTGTCAAGGCCCGTTGGCCGAAATTTCTGCTCAAACCTGGCCGGCATTCGGTAATTGCCAAATGGACACGATTTCCATTGCTGAATCGAATCAGCGACAATATCGCCCGGATTCCGAAACCCTGCCCTGATTCCCTCGATCATGACCGCCAACACTGGTCCGCTCCCCAGTGGTCAGACGCACACACTGGAGTATTCGATTGTCGTCCCCACCCTCAACGAGGGTGAGACCATTGATCGGCTGCTTGAGCGGGTGTTTGCGGTTGTGCCGGCCGACGATCAGATGGAAGTCATCATTGTCGATGATGACTCGGCTGACCAGACGGTAGCGCGCGCCCGATCCTGGGCAGAGCAGTTCCCTGTCCGGATCATAGAACGAACGGGAAAGCCCGATCTATCGGCCGCCGTGCTGGCAGGCGCCGAGGCCGCCCAAGGCCGCTGGGTAGTGGTGATGGACGCCGATGGCTCGCACCCACCAGAACGCCTGCCCGCACTGCTGGAGCCGCTGCGACGCGGCACCCATGATGTCAGCATCGGGTCGCGGCACGCGCCCGGCGGACAGACGATCGGCTGGCCGTGGATTCGCCATCTGACATCCCGGGTGGCAACCCTGCTGGCCTGGCCGTTCACCGAGGTTCGCGACCCGATGGCCGGTTTTTTTGCCACCGGCCGCGAACGGCTGCTTGCCCTGCCCGGCCACGCTGCCGGCTACAAGATCCTGCTCGAACTGCTGGTTCAAGGCGGTGATCGTATTCGTGCCATCGAGGTCCCGATCGTCTTCGAAGACCGCCAGCACGGTCAATCAAAGCTCGGGCTGAAGCAGCAGTTGACCTACCTGAAACGCCTGAGCTATTTAGGCGGCGGGCGGATTTCGCTAGGCAGCGCTTCGAAGTTCGGTCTCGTGGGCTTGAGCGGGATGCTGGTCGATTTGCTGATCTTCCATTTCCTGCTCAGCAGCGGTGCCCGACTGGGCTCGGCCCATGTCGCCAGCTTTGTCGTGGCGACGGTAACCAACTTCATCCTCAACTACCGCTGGACCTTCAGCGGCGATGCGCATGCCGACATGAAGCTGTCGCTGCGATACCTACGCTTTCTCACTGTTGCCGTCCTGGCGCTGATGATGCGCGGCGGCGTTCTGGTGCTGCTGGTCCAGGTCCTGAGCATATCGCCGATGCTGGCGATATTTCCGGCGATTGTAGTGACCGCAGGTGTGAATTACCTCGGCTCGGCCTTTTACGTGTTTGCATCGACCGCCTCGGGGGTCATTCCGCGCGTGCGCTGGCACCTGGCCGCCATTGGCCTGTTTGCCTACGTGCTGGTGCTGCGCATGCTGTACATGGGCCAGGTCGAGCTGATTCCGGACGAGATGTATTACTGGATGTATAGCCAGCACCTAGCCTTGTCCTACCTGGATCACCCGCCCCTGGTTGGCTGGCTGATCGCAGCCGGCACGGGCCTGTTCGGGGACACGGTGTTCGGCGTTCGCGCCCTGTTGATCCCGCTAAGCATTGTCGGCGCCTGGTACTTCTACCGCTACGGCGCCACCATGGGCGGCCGCACGGCCGGACTGGTCTGCGTGCTGGCGGTGGCGGTGGTTCCTTTCTTTACCGTCTCGGGGATTCTCATGACCCCGGATGCACCGATGATCGTCGCCTGGGTTGCCGCGCTTTACTATTTCAAGCGCGCCTTGATCGACGACCAACCCTGGGCCTTTTTGGGGCTGGGCCTGGCCATGGGACTTGGTCTGCTGGCGAAATACACGATCGCCTTGCTGGCCCCCGCCGCGCTGCTGTTTATGCTGTGCGACCGCCAGGCCCGACGCTGGTTTTTTCGCCCGGAACCATACCTGTCGGTACTCCTGGCCACGCTGATCTTCCTGCCTGTTCTGATCTGGAACTGGCAGAACGACTGGGCATCGTTTTTGTTCCAAGGCACCCGCAGGCTGTTCGAGAACCCCGACTTTGCCAGTTACCTGGTCGTGATTTATGCGTTGCTGTTGCTGTCCCCAGTGCTCGCCCTGGCCTGTTTCCAGGCCTTTGGACCGATTCGGACGGCCCTGGAGCCGGAGCAGCGACGTCGCCGCTTCATGCTGATCATGACGGCGTTTCCGCTGGCCGTTTTCCTGGCCTACGGACTGTTTTCCGTGATCAAGTTCCACTGGACCCTGCCAGCCTGGATTGCCCTGCTGCCGATGGTCATGACCGGCCTTGTTCGGCACATCTGGCCGGGCCAGGGCGCGCTTAGCCGGTTCCACGCGCGCCTGATGAAAGCCTGGATTCCATCGGTGTTGTTTTTGGTCGTGTTGTACGGCGCCTTGCTGCACTATTTCACGCTGGGGCTGCCGGGTCTGCGAACCGGCGACTTTGGCAGCGGCTATCTTGGCTGGCGGGAAACCGCCGAAGTGGTAGCCACTATCGAAAAAGAAGTGGCTGCTCAGACCGGTAGCGAGCCAATCGTGACCGGGACCAGCAAATGGGGCGTCTCGGCGGCGCTGGCGTTTCACTACCCGGACGGCCGACACGACCACATCACCGCACAAAACATCATTGGCATGAGTGGCTCCATGTGGGAATTCTGGTTTGACGAGGACATCGACCCGAACCGCCCGGTCATCCTGGTGAACTACTCGGACAAGCTGATCAACGAGTCCTGGCTGGAACAGGCACTGATCGACCTCGGCCCACTGCAGCGGCGCGACGTTCTGCGCGATGGCGAGGTAATTCGTACGCTGTACTATCGCGTTGCCGCCGGCTTCAGGCCCGAACAGCTAAGGACTCCGGAACGCCGACCCGATTGACCGGATTTTCGGCAACGAGCGCGCCGAGGAAGCGTTAATTCGCGCAACAGCACTGCTTTTCCTTGCGTCTGACGCTAAAGATGGCACAATAACGCGGTTTTAACACCTTCAAAATACCAGGATATGCCGAAAGACGATCAGTTAGAGATGGAAGGCAAGGTGCTCGACACCCTGCCCAACACAATGTTTCGCGTTGAGCTGGACAACGGACACATCATTACAGCCCATATCTCCGGCCGCATGCGCAAGAACTACATTCGCATTCTGACCGGTGACCGGGTCAAGGTGGAAATGACACCTTACGACCTGACCAAGGGCAGAATCACCTACCGCATGAAGTAGCGTTCAGGCTTCGGGAGAGGCCGGCACAGTCTCAGACTGGTTGGTGGCCTTGATTTCAAGGCTCAGTCCAGCACCGTCTTCGGCAAGACTTACGATCACGGTACCGCCGTGGTCGGAAAGATCTCCAAACAACAGCTCATCGGCCAGCGGCCGCTTGATGTTTTCCTGAATTACGCGCTTCATCGGGCGAGCGCCCATCTGTTCGTCAAAACCGTGCTCGGCCAGCCATTGCCTGGCCGGCTGGCTGATATCCAGTGTCACGCCCTTATCTGCCAACTGATTCTCCAGTTCCATCAGGAATTTGTCGACAACCTTCAAAATGACTTCGACGTCAAGCGAGCGGAACTGGATGATGGCATCGAGCCGATTACGGAATTCCGGCGTGAACTGGCGTCGAATTGCCTCCATGCCGTCGGAGCTGTGATCGGACTTGGTGAATCCAATACCGCGCCGATTCATCAAGGCCGCGCCGGCGTTGGTGGTCATCACCAGAATCACGTTGCGGAAATCGGCCGAACGGCCATTGGCGTCAGTCAGCTTACCGTGATCCATGATCTGCAGCAGCAGATTATAGACATCCGGATGCGCCTTCTCGATTTCGTCTAGCAGCAAAACGGCGTGCGGCGTTTGCGTCACCGCCTCGGTCAGCAGGCCGCCACGGTCGAAACCGACGTAGCCCGGCGGCGCACCGACCAGTCGTGAAACCGTGTGCGCCTCCATGTACTCCGACATGTCGAAGCGGATCAGCTCGATGCCCAAGGTCATGGAAAGCTGGCGTGTCACTTCAGTCTTGCCAACGCCGGTGGGCCCGGCAAACAGAAAGCTGCCGATGGGCCGGTCTGCGTCGGACAGGCCGGAACGCGACATCTTGATCGCCGAGGACAGCATCGTGATCGCTTCGTCCTGGCCGAACACCACCATCTTCAAATCGCGCTCCAGCGTTTTGAGCGCGTCGCGGTCGGAACGCGATACCTGGCGCGGTGGTATCCGCGCCATACGCGCCACGACTTCTTCTATTTCGTGCACGCCAATGACTTCCACCCGATCAGACTCGGCCTTCAAGCGCTCGCGGGCACCGGCTTCGTCAATCACATCTATTGCCTTGTCAGGCAAGTGGCGATCGTTGATATGGCGGGCGGACAGCGTGGCGGCGGCTTCCAGGCCTTCCGGGGAAAAGCGCACCCCATGATGTTCTTCAAAGCGATGCTTGAGCCCATTGAGAATTTCGATTGTCTCACCCACCGTCGGCTCAACGATATCAATTTTCTGGAAGCGGCGAGCCAGCGCCCGATCTTTTTCGAACACGCCGCGATATTCGTCAAAGGTGGTTGAACCGATACAACGCAGTTCGCCGTTGGCCAGTACCGGTTTGATCAGATTCGACGCGTCCATTACCCCGCCCGAAGCCGCGCCGGCGCCGATAATGGTGTGGATTTCATCGATAAATAGCACCGACTTGTCGCGGTCGCGCAGTTCGGACAACACGGCCTTGAGCCGCTTTTCGAAGTCGCCGCGATACTTGGTCCCGGCCAGCAATGCGCCGAGGTCCAGAGCCCAGATTTCCGCTTCCAACAGCACGTCCGGCACGTCCTCCTCGACAATCCGGCGTGCCAACCCTTCGGCCAGCGCCGTCTTGCCGACCCCGGATTCACCGACGTACAACGGGTTGTTCTTGCGCCGGCGGCAAAGAATCTGGATGGTGCGCTCAACCTCAAGCGCCCGGCCAATCAGGGGGTCAATCTTGTCCGCACGAGCACGATCGTTAAGGTTGACGGCATAGGCGGCCAGGGCCGACTTGTCTTCTTCCTGACCCTGTGCGTCCACCTTCTGTGAGGCTTCCGAGGCAGCATCTGCCCCTGGCTTCTTGGCAATGCCGTGAGAAATGTAGTTGACCACGTCCAGGCGGGCAAGATCTTGCTTGCCCAACAGGTAAACAGCATGGGAATCCTTTTCGCCGAAGATGGCCACCAGCACGTTCGCGCCCAGCACCTCTTTGCGCTCGGCTGACTGTACGTGGTAGAGCGCGCGCTGCAACACCCGCTGGAATCCCACCGTGGGCTGGGTATCGCGCTGGTCCCCTGCCGACAGGACCGGAATGGTTTCATCCAGGACCTGGCTCAGTTCGTGACCCAGACGCTTTATGTCAACGGTGCAGGCATCGAAGACTTCTCGCGCGGACTTGTTGTCGAGCAGGGCCAGCAGTAGGTGCTCCACGGTCAGAAACTCGTGGCGCTTGCTGCGGGCCGTGTGGTAGGCCTGTGAAATCGAGAGCTCGAGATCCTTGCTGAACATGATGGCTAAGCCTGGTGCTGCGTCAAATTTGAGACCAGTATGACGCAAGATGATTCAGTGTGGTGTGGGCAAACATTCACGACTCGCCAGCCTCCTCCAGCGTTGACTGCAGCGGATGTTCGTGCTCACGCGCGTAGTCGTTGACCATGATGACCTTGGTCTCGGCGATTTCGTAAGTGTAGACCCCGGCCACGCCGCGACCGCGCGTGTGGATATGCAGCATGACGGTAGTGGCACGATCGTGAGATAGCCCGAAGAAGCGCTTCAGGACCTGGACAACGAAGTCCATCGGGGTGTAATCATCATTCAGCAGAACGACGCGATACAGGGACGGCTTCTTGACTTTGGGGCTGGCTTCTTGAAGTGCCAGACCGTCGCCTGGGAAGTGTTCAGGATTTTGTTCGTTTTCGCTCATGGCTACCGCGAAGGGATGGCTTTGATTGCACACCATACTGCGACAGAGTCAAGCGGTTTTCAACTATCTCCCCACCTGGTGAGCCTGAATGGCCCACCAGGCGGCGCGGGGAGTAATGGCAGGCGTGTTCAGGCGGACTTCTTTTCGTCGAACTGCTCTTCTTCGGTCGAACCCTTGAGCGCGCTCAGCGAGGATTGACCCGAGCTGATTGCCTGGGTAATCTGATCGAAATAGCCCGTCCCGACTTCCCGCTGATGGCGGGTTGCCGTGTACCCCTGCGGCTCAGCCGCGAACTCTGCCTCCTGCAGCTCGACATAGGCTTCCATTTGGCGGGCTTTGTAACCACGGGCAAGCTGGAACATTGAGTGATTCAGGGCATGGAAACCTGCCAGCGTGATGAACTGGAACTTGTAGCCCATCGCACCCAGTTCGCGCTGGAAGCGAGCGATGTCTACATCCGACAGGTTCTTCTTCCAGTTGAAGCTCGGCGAGCAATTGTAGGCCAGCATTTTGTCCGGGTACTCACTGCGAATGGTTTCGGCGAAAGCCTTGGCCTGGCCGAGGTCCGGGGTGGAGGTTTCGCACCACACCAGGTCAGCATAAGGCGCGTAAGCCAGGCCTCGGGCAACGGCTTGTTCATGGCTGGCCCGAACGCGGTGGAAGCCTTCCACGGTGCGCTCGCCGGTCATGAACTCCTTGTCGCGCTCATCGATATCGCTAGTCAGCAGGTCCGCACCCATGGCGTCAGTGCGGGCCACGATGATGGTGGGCACGTTGCAGATGTCGGCTGCCAGGCGCGCGGCAACCAGCTTCTGCACCGCTTCCTGGGTTGGCACCAGCACCTTGCCGCCCATGTGACCGCACTTCTTGGCAGAAGCCAGCTGGTCTTCGAAATGCACGCCGGCCGCACCGGCCTCGATCATCGCCTTCATCAGCTCATGGGCATTGAGAACGCCGCCGAAGCCGGCTTCGGCGTCGGCCACGATCGGCGCGAACCAGTCGATATCGCCCTTGCCTTCCATGGTCTGAATCTGGTCGGCGCGCTGGAAGGTGTTGTTGATCCGCTTGACCACAGCCGGCACGGAGTCGGCTGGATACAGCGACTGGTCCGGATACATCTGGCCGGCCAGGTTGGCGTCGGCAGCTACCTGCCAGCCAGACAGGTAAATGGCGTTCAGTCCGGCGCGGACCTGCTGCATGGCCTGGTTGCCGGTCAGCGCACCCAGCGCGTTAACAAACGGCTCGTCATGCATCAATCGCCACAGCTTTTCAGCCCCCATGCGCGCCAGGGTGTATTCGATTGTGATGCTGCCGCGCAGACGCATCACCTCGGCGGCGTCATATGGCCGTTCCACGCCTTTCCAGCGTGGGCTTTCCAGCCATTCCTTTTCCATCTGGATGATGCTGCTTACATTCATTTCAGTTTGCTCCGGTTACGAAATTACTAATTACTAGGATTTGCCTGCAATTGGCTTTCAGTCCAGCCTCTGATAGGCCGGCAGGGTAAGAAACTCGACGAATTCGTCGCTGGCAGTCACCTCGGCCAGCAGCTCGGATGCCTCGCCGAAGCGGCCCGACTCGAAGGCCTCCATGCCCACGTCCTGGCGGATGCTTTCCAGCTCTTCGGCCTGCCAGGCCTGGATCAGATCGTGATCGATGTCACGACCGTCTTCGAGGCGTCCGGCCGGATGGCGAATCCACTGCCAAACCTGGGCCCGGGCGATTTCAGCGGTGGCCGCGTCTTCCATCAGATGATTGATCGGCACGCAGCCCTGCCCGCCCAGCCAGGCGGCCATGTAGCGAATGGCCACGTTCAGGTTGCCGCGCACACCTGCTTCGGTGATCGTGCCCTCGCAGGGGCTGATCAGGTCGGCCGCGGTCACCGAGACATCTTCGCGCAGCCGATGGAGCTGGTTGGGGTGCTCGCCCAGCTGCCGGTCAAAAATATCCATGGCAATGGGGATCAGGCCCGGATGCGCCACCCAGGTGCCGTCGTGTCCGTCGCCGGCCTCGCGCTCCTTGTCTTCACGCACCTTCTTGATAGCCGCTTCGTTGGCCGCCTCGTCGCTCTTGATCGGGATTTGCGCGGCCATGCCGCCCATGGCGAAGGCACCGCG
>SKKV01000303.1 GCA_007123575.1 Wenzhouxiangella sp. | reverse complement strand
GGCTCGGCCGGGTTCGACGCAATGGCATCGATCTCGGCCCGGTGCTCGGCCATGCCCTGCTCGATCGCCGGACCGAAGTGCTCGTCGCGAATCTGATCGAACGGCGGCATGCCGTATGGCAGCGTGCTTTCAGCCAGCAGGGGATTGACTAGCTCATCCAGTTCAGCCTCGTCAGCGGCCTCGGTTGCCACTTCCTCGGTCTCGGGAATTTCCGGCTCGGGCTCAGGTGCCGGCGGCTCGGGTTCCGTGCAGGCAGAAAGCAAAACGGCGACCGCAATGGCCGCCACGGCAAGCGTGAATCTGTTCATCAAAACACCCGATCTGTAACGGTTTAGTCGGATAGTTTAGCATCAAAACTCAACCACCAAGGGGCGCTCTAACTCATCGGCTTAGGGCGCTTTGCAGTGCGCTTTCGGCGAAAAAATGCACGCAGCATCCCTGCTGCCTCGGCTTGGCAAACCCCTGTAGTGAGCTCGCAGCGATGATTTAATCGCTCGTCGTCCAGGATGCGGAAGAGTGACACCGCCGCGCCAGTCCGAGGATCGTGTGTCGCGAATACAACGCGCTGAATTCGAGCCAGGACGATCGCGCCAGCACACATGCTGCAGGGCTCCAGCGTGACATATAGCGTCGTACCGGGCAAACGGTAGTTACCGACTCGCCGCGCGGCCTGCCTCATCGCCACGATCTCTGCGTGCGCAGTCGGATCGGCGTCTTGAATCACGCGGTTGTAGCCAGCACCCAACACCTGAGCTTCTGCTACCAGCACAGCCCCCACCGGAACCTCCCCGCTCTGTTCGGCGCGCCGGGCCATGGCCAAAGCCTGCCTCATCCAGTACTCATCTTGATCCATGTCGTGATCCGCCACCTTCACTTATACTTGGTCGTGACCGGCACCTTGTCGGATTCGTATTTTAAGGCGACTGATAGCTTGGGCTTCACTCGAACATCCATACTGGCCGGAGGTTGACTTTGGAACGGCGCGAATTCTTGAAGAACAGTATCGGCTGCAGCTTGCTTTTGGCCTTACCCTTGGGCTGCCAGCAAACCGGGACGCTATACGATTGGCGGTCGCTTGCCCAATGGACTACCGGCATGAAGCCAGACCTGATCAAGCAGCTGGGAGATTACGCCGGCACGATGCAGGCGCCTGGACAGTGGAGAGAAGAGCTGCCGGTCTTGCCGAACGTCCGTTGGCTGGACGAGGGCGCAACCAGCGCCGACGAGCCAGAAGCGCTCATGCAGACGCTCAGTTCCGAATCACGGCGTCAATTTGCTTCCAGCCATTCTGTGATTGTTGATGGATGGGTGTTAAGCAGACTTGAGGCCGCGCTGTGCGCATTGGCAGAGAGCCGGCCGGCATGATCATAGACGCGCGCAATTCTGCGGTCGAACTGACCAGAGATGCCGATTTCGTCATCGCGGGCGCGGGCGTTGCAGGCATAAGCCTGGCACTTGAGCTTGCCGGCAAGTATTCGGTCATTCTGCTCGAATCCGGCGGCATCGAGCCCGAGCAGGACACCCAGTCACTCTATGACGGCAAGTCGTCGGGGCTCAACTACTCCTTGTTGGGTTCACGCCTGCGTTTTCTCGGCGGAACCAGTAACCATTGGGGGGGCTGGTGCGGCAAGTTGGATGATATCGACTTCGAGGCGCGCGATTGGGTGCCTCATAGTGGCTGGCCGATCACCTCTGCTGATCTCGAACCTTTTCATCAAAGGACGGCGGACATACTTGACCTGGGGTCGGGCAACTTCGATACAGACACGATGGTCCCTCCTGAAAATCATGCCTTTCGGATTTCAGGCACCAGACTGACGCAGCGCGTGATGCGATTCAGCAACCCGGTGACACGGATGGGCGAGAAATATCGGCCTGCGCTGGAAAACACGGCAGGGTTGACTGTACTGCTCAACGCCAATCTCGTTGACTTGAAATTGCACGAAGATGGCAAAAAGCTGGAATCAGCGCTCGTTCGAACGCTGAATGGTCGGTCTGGGCAGATCACTGCCAAGCACTTCATTCTGGCCAGTGGCGGGATTGAGAATGCTCGATTGTTGCTTTCGTGCCGGAGCCAGATGACCCAGGGCCTGGGCAACGAAAAAGGCCTGGTGGGCCGGTTTTTCATGGAGCATCCCCACGTAACGGCGGCCGAGATGTTTGCTCTGGACGAGAACTGGTGTCAGGGACAAATGGCCCTGCGCCGGGATGACGATCACTGGTTCGGACTGATGGTGGCACCCAGCAAGAAAAGCCTGTCCGAACAGCGCTGCCTGAACTTCCGCGGCCATATCTTCAACATTGAGTGCCAAAGCGATGACCCCATCGAGCTGCGGGTCATGATGGAGCAAGCGCCCAACCCCGATAGCAGGGTTCGCCTGACCTCCACACTGGATGCGCTCGGTCTGCCTCGAATCGACCTCAACTGGCAGCTAACGGCACTGGACTGGCATGGTATTCAGTGCATGGGACGTCTGGTGGGCGAGGCCTTGGGTGCCCGGAGCCTGGGTCGGGTCAAACTACGCGACTGGGTGATGGAGCAAGACGGTAGGCGGATTGGCTTTGGCTCCCATCACATGGGCACCACCCGGATGGCCGATGACCCGGCCGCTGGCGTCGTGGACCGGAACTGCAGGGTATTTGGCACCTCGAACCTTTTCGTTGCCGGCAGCAGCGTTTTTGCCACCGGCGGCGCCATCAATCCCACCTTTACCCTGACGGCACTCGCCCTGAGGCTGGCAGAACATCTCACTGGCTTGGTTCGGTAAGCAGCCGCCAAAAGGCGGATTGGCCCCGGCTATTAGTCCTGAACGGCTCACCCTCTTTGATCATCAGTGCCATAATGGCGGCACGCGCAAGGGGCCAAAGAGTCAAGCGACATTCATGCGAGTTCTTACTACCTTATTACTTCTATCATTCATTCCGTCAATTAGCACCGCGCAGGTTCTGAACGCCGACTTCCAGCAGGAAGCCGGGACCTGGCAGGATCGTGAAGGACCGCCTGGCTGGGAACTAAGGCTAGGCAACGATGACCAGCTTGGCATCGTCGAAAATATTGATTTTGCCCACACGGGCAGCCGCGCGTTCTATTTCAGTCAGGTTGAGCGTGGTTTTGGTGGCAGCCGTCTTGAACAGTGTATTGCCCTGCCAGACCCACTGGCTCTGCGCCTTTCTGTGCATGTGCTGACCGACGAACCACACCCCGAGTTGGCTTTGCGCCTGCGCATGGACTTTTATGCTGACAGTGAATGTGACGACGACTCGGCCAACGCGGATGCCGAACAAGTTCAAAGCGATATTGGCCTGGACCCGGATCGGGTGCCGCCGGGAGAATGGACCCGGCTTGAAAGTGAGACCCGCCTGGGCAGCGCCTTGGGCGACGATGTCGGCTCTGTTCGCATCAGCATTCGCCAGCGAGACCGCAGCGACGACGGCGACCCGCGTGATCCGCCGCGCACGGTCTGGATCGACAGCGTAGCGCTGGATGAGGGCGATGTAACCCTCATCCCCGGTGCCCAGCGCCAAGCCCTGCGCGACCTTTATGATGCGCTGGACGGTCCCTACTGGCGTCGCCAGCTCGGCTGGATGGGCGCCGACGGCACCGAGTGCCGCTGGCAGGGCGTGACCTGCAACGAGGCTGGCGACAGCGTGATCGAGCTGGATTTGTCGGCGAACCGGCTGAGCGGTGGCCTGCCTGAATCAATCACCGGGCTCGGGGATCTGGATCCACGCGGCGGTCTGGACCTGTGCTGGAACGAGGTACTGGTCCCGGAGTCCGTGCTGGCATTCCTGGAAGACCGCCACCTGGGAGGCGATCCCGGTTTCTGCCAGGGCGTTGAGCCAGAGCCGCTGCAGCGCGCCATGAGCGGACACTTTTACCAGCCGCTGGGCCGCAATGGAGAAGGCATCATGCTTCACATGCTCAGCGAAGGCTCGGCGGTGATCTACTGGGCCACCCACAATGATCAGGGCGAACCGCTGTGGCTGACCGGCACGGCGCGCGGCCGCGACCGCGTGCTTCGCTTCAACGATATCTGGACCACCAGCCGTCCGGACGGTGTTGTGGTCGAACGGGCCGGCCGCGCCAGCTTGGCCTTTGTTGCCGATGACACGCAGCCATCGTGTGCTTCGGCGAGTCTGCGCTTCAGCCTCGAGGGGACGGAATTTGGCGCCGCCGATGGCCGCGATCTGCTGGCCCTGGACACTTTCGGTGGCTGCCAGCGGCCGGAAGGCCAGGATCCGGTCATCATGGCCCTGGAGGGACACTGGTTTGACCAGTCCCAGCCAGGTGAAGGCATCAGCCTGACCCCGTATGGGCCAGGCCAGGTCCTGGTCAACTGGTTCAGCTACGACCAGGACGGCGAGCAGATCTGGAAGATTGGTGCTGGCATCCGCAACAGCGACCAGATCGAATTTGGGCGTCTGATCGGCTTCAGCGGCGGCAACTTCAATGATTTTCTGAGTCCGGACATGCTCCATATCGTCCCGGGCGGCCTGGCCCGAATGGAGCAAGATGGCGATGGCTGGCTATTCACCTACCAGCCGGATGAGGAAACAACCCGGGAACTGAACCTCCACCGTGTCCAGGCAGGCCCAGACCTGCTAGCCTCCACCGGCGCGCGCATGGACCTGGACATCGCGCAGGAGGATCTTGAACTGCTCTACAGCCGTGACATTTTCAGTGACCAGCGCCTGCCTGGCCGGGTGCGTTTCAACGGATCGGACGAAGTGCTGGAACTGACCGGACTGCGCTTCCGCGGCAGCTCATCGCGCTTCCTGCCAAAAAAGTCATTCAACGTGCGCTTCGAGCAAGATCAGGTTCTGCTGTTCGGCAGTGATCGGATGAATCTGAATTCGATGTATACCGATCCGACCATGATGCGCGAGCAGCTTGCCTTCGAAATGTTCCACTCGCTGGGGGTTCCTGCCTCGCAGACTCGGTACTTCGACCTCTGGATCAACGGCATCTTTGAAGGGACCTATCTCCACATTCAGCGCGTGGACGAATGGCTGCTGAGCATGAACGACCTGAATCCGGAAGGCACGCTAGTCCGCGATGGGTTCCGGGACAACAGCGAGCTGACGCGGTCTGCGTTTGGCCAGAACTATGCAGGCCTGGAGCTGGAAGAACGCCTTCAGCTGCTGGCCGACAACTTCGGTTCCCGCGGTGACCCCTCATGGGAGCGGCTTGATGATTTCATCCAGTGGGTGCGGAATACGCCGGAAGGCCCGAGTTTTGCCGAAGGACTGGAAGCACGCGTTGACCTCGACAACTTCATCGACTGGTTGCTGGTCCACTGGCTGATCGGCGACATTGATTCCTGGGGTGATGACTACTGGATGTACCTTGATCACGATGACCCGGATGCCCGTTGGCGCTTCATTCCCTGGGACAAGGATTTGTCATTCGGCTCGCACTTCAGAAACGACTTTTTTACTGACAACGATTTTTTTGCTTACGAGTATGCGCTCACCGGCGGCTGGGACAACTTGTTGATTGCAAAAGCCCTTGCTACACCAACACTGATGGAGCAAATCAATTTGCGCTTGGTCGAACTAATGTCCGAGCAGTTCACCCCCGCCTGGTTCAATGCCCGCATCGATGCACTGGCCGAGTTTCTGGAAGACAGTGTCGGTATCGAACCCAGCGCCATGGCCTTCTCCGTGCATGATCAGAATCACCATGGCTTGCTCGGTCGTTATCGCGACCAGGTCGACTCGATTCGTGACTTCATCGACCTGCGCTATGCCTTTATCGAGCGGCAGCTGGCCGGTGGCGGCAGCCAGTTCGATTCGGCCGAGGTAGTGGTCCCCGCAACCACGGCCGGGCGCTTCATGCTGACTGACGAAACCGGGTTCAGCCTGGGCGCCATCCAGATCGACAGCGAGTTGGAAACGGAATTGACCGTTACCATGGAGGTAGCAGCGATCGAGGAAGAGGTCGCAGGCATCGATCGCGAATGGACGCTGAGCGTGGATCAGCCGGTCGGGCTTTCGGCGCTGACTTTGTTCTACCGCAATGAGGTCGCACAATTCGGTCGCGGCGAGAACTGGTACACCGGAGGCGCCCAGGCCATTGGCCAGCAGGACCAGCTGAAGATGCAGATTGACACGGGTGGTGGCCAATGGAAGACCCTGGAGACCCGCATCAACCCCTACTCCAACCGGGCCGACAGCCAAGACCTGGTTCTGGAGCCGGGCACCTATCGAGTCCGGCTGCTGCACTGATTCCCGTCAGTCGATCAGCCGTAGCGACGTGATGTGACAGCCCAGCCGCCGGGCATCCCCCGGCGGCTGGTGAGTCTGGGATGCTTCAATCGCTAACATGACATTTGCAGCTGGTTCGTCGCTCAGTTCGAACTTGTAGTCGCCCTCGACCCGGCAGGCGACCGTACCAACGTAGCGCCCATCGATACTGACGCGAAGCTCCGGTGAAACCGGCCAGTCCGGCGGCAGATAGGTTTGCAAATGGAGTCGACCCGCACCTTCCGCATCCGCATCCATGCGCTTTCTTAGTTGGCGCCCCATCCAGCCGTCCTCGTAGCGGGGTTGTTCAGCAGCCTGTGAGCTGCCCAGGCTGTGATTGAGTGCGCGGTAGTACCGGGCCACCGCTTTTGGCTGGAAATCAAGATCACGCATCCCGCTTTTCTGAACAAAGCTGATGCTGGTGGCTGAATCAATGCTCAACCCACCGTCCACATCCAGTCTCAGTTCCTGAATGCCCCGAACCGGATACTCCAGACATTCGACGGACTCGGACTCGCCAAAATTCAACCGCCCCGGCTGCTCGATACGATCAGGGCCGGGTGAGACCAGCAATGCCCCAGCCTCGTTGGTAGCGCGACCGCGCACGCACAAGCGCGAAACGCTTGGCCCGCCATCGGCATGATGCGCCGACTGCAGCTCGGCGATCAGCCAATGTCCGTTGCCGAGCCTCAGCACGCCATCGTCATTGAATACATCCTGGTGATGGCGCCAGCCCTTCAGGCCGGCGCTGAAGTCCGGGTTTCTGATCTGGTCATGGCCGTAGTCAGTCCAGGTCCACAAGCCAACACCAGCAGCATGATCGCGCAGCACCGGTGCTGCCAGCTCGAGAAAGCGGCCAACTTCATCGCGAGCCAGGCGCCCGTTTTGCTCGTAGCCAGGGGTAAAGTCTTCGGCCAGAAACTGGCCAATGAATATCTTGCGCGAGCCAGCACCACCTGCAACCCGCTGCAACCACCACTGCAAACGCCGGGCCGCTTCCTCCGGCTCCAGAATCTCCCCCCTGTTCTCGCCGCCCATGGATGGTGCCCAGTAAAGGGTCACCCACTCGGCGCCGGGCAAATCCCAGGCAGCTTCATGACTGAACCACTCAAGTAGTGTCTCCCCGTCCCAGACCGGATCGGAGTCGATGCGGACCTCCATGGACAGGCTGGGAAAACGGGTCTGGGCCGGGACAAAGAAGCGCTCGATCCAGGCCTGGTTGATAAACTTGAGAAAGTATCGGAACGCGGGTTCACGGCGGGTCGGAATCGGCACTTCTTCCCAGCGCTCGAAGTCAACACGAAAACGCTCGCTGACCTCATCCAGCTCGGCACGCTCCTTCAACCAGTCGCGAAAACCGCTGTCGCTGGCACCAGCCAGCCGCTGCGCCAGGGTTGCACCCGGGAAATTCATCACCGCCCAGAGGTCTTCCCACGAGAAGAAACCAAACATCAGCGCTGGATGATCTCCGACGGCATCCCACAGCGACTCCAGATACTGAAGCCATCCTTGACGGTAAGCCTCGCTCAGCCAAACCGCCGCCATTCGAGCACCGTCCTCACCCTGCTCCAGCGAATCCCAGCCGTAAGACACTCGCAGAATGACCTGCAAGTTCATATCCTGCGCCAGGTCCATCAAGTCACGCAGCAGTTGAACGCGCTGATCATCCAGTTCGCCAGACAGCGGATCCGGGGCGAATCCGGCCCATGGCACAAGGAAAACCACCGTATTGAAGCCGTCATCGCGAAGCAGCGCAAAATCCGACTCGGCACGCGCGCGCAGATCCGTATTCCAGAATCCAACCGGCCATGACCCGCCAAACCAGTGCGC
>SKKV01000113.1 GCA_007123575.1 Wenzhouxiangella sp. | reverse complement strand
GGTCGCCGCGGCGGCTTCAGGGCCAGGGGAATCTGCTGCCGGCTCATCAGACACCGGAGCCGGGCCGACGATTGCGGCTGATGACCACCGCCTTCATGCTCCACAGCCAGGTGTAGTGGACCAGGGTAACGACAGCCAGAACGGCCACCAGCAGCTCCAGTCCGGTCTGGCCTTCCGGCGGCAGCGGCAAGCCGGCCAGGGAGACCAGCACGTACCACATCAGGAATACCTGGCAGAACGTGTTGAAGCGCGACAGCTGGGTTGGCTGGGCTTCCAGGCGCTCGAATTTCAAGTGGTAAATCCAGCCACCGATCACGATCACCAGGTCACGCAGAATGACCAGAAGGAACAGCCACCAGGGCAGGTACTCCAGCCAGGCCAGGGTCAGGTAGCTGGAAACCATCATGATCTTGTCGGCGGCCGGGTCGGCCAAGCTGCCAAAGCGGCTGGTCCAGCTGTAGCGGCGCGCCAGCCAGCCGTCGAACAGATCGGAGATGCCAGCAACAATGGCCACGGCCAGCGCCCAGCCGTAGTGACCGGTCAGCAGCAGCATGACCAGCGGCGGCACCGACAGCATGCGCCCGACCGTCAAGATGTTGGGCAGCATGCTCCAATTCATTGTCATCGGGCCAGTCTGAGCTGCAGGCTGCCATCCGGCGCGGTGCCGTCGATGACCAGGGTGCGGCCGATGCGAATCACGTCTTCAAGCCCCTCTCCGCTCAGGCTCAGCTCAAGCCGAATTGACCTGGCCCGGGCCTCGATCAACCTGACTTCCTGGACCAGGCTGAGCTCATCGAAAAAGCGCAGCACCTCGGCATACTGGATCGGCTCGACGATGCCGTCGACAACGACTAGCCGGGTGCTGCCGCCGTCTGGCCTGGTGACGGTGGCAAAGCGGTCAACCAGCGAAGACAGCAGCGCTCGCAGACCAGGCTCGACCAGGTCAACCAGGGTCTCGCCCTGGACCTGGGTGGCCAGGTCGAGGCCGTCGATGCGCCAGATCCAGCGCCCGCTCCAGTCTTCGTCGCCCTGGCGCAGATCGGCCAGTGCCACTACGCCGGCGCCATAGCGGTCGGCGCTGGGTTCGATGCTGTCGATAAAGCCGCCGCGGATATCCGACAGCTGCACCCAGGCCATATCGGTGGCATCGCCCAGCGGTTGGATCAAATCCAGCCCGAAGCGTCGGCCCTGCTCGCGCAGGGCTTGCTCAAACAACGGATCATCGACCAGACGTGCGCCCAGCTCATCATCGGTCGCTGCCCACAGCAAAATCGCCGGGCGCTCGCGTCCCAGGCGCGGCAGCTGTTCGCGGGCCAGCAGCGCGTCCACCGATGGCGGATCAAATTCTGCGCGCAGGCGCAGTTCCTCGAAACGATTGCCATCTTCGTCCATCAGCTCGACCCTGACCCGCTGCTGGCTTTGCAGCAGCGACCGGGCATCGGCCACGCCCAGGCCCAGCAACTCGGTTGGCGAGGTCTCGTCCATGCCGGTCAGACGCACCAGCACTTCGTCCAGGGCATTAACCAGGGCCTGGGCATCACTGATCTCACCGGGGATCAGCACGGCTTCCCCCACGTACAGGGATCGGGCCTGGGCTGGCGGCGCGGCCGCGATCAGCACGGCGGCCAAAAGGACTATTAACAGCGTCAATCTGTTCATCGGCTGCATGATAACCGAACGCGCGGGGCTGCCATGGCTCCTTGGGAAACCCAAGCGGCGTTCCGGATCAGCGACAATAGGGCCTCTGAAAGCACGCAATCGGAACACAACATGACAGATGACAAGCGATCGGGCCTGAGCTATCGCGATGCCGGGGTGGACATTGATGCCGGCAACGCCCTGGTCGAGCGAATCAAGCCGCTGGTGAAAGCCACGCAACGTCCCGAGGTGCTGGCCGGTCTGGGCGGTTTCGGCGGCCTGTTCCAGCTCGGTCAACGCTACCGCGACCCGGTGCTGGTGTCCGGCACCGACGGCGTCGGCACCAAGCTGCTGCTGGCCCGCCAGCTTGATCGCCACGACAGCATCGGCATTGACCTGGTTGCCATGTGCGTCAACGACATCCTGGTCTGCGGCGCCGAACCGCTGTTTTTCCTCGATTACTTTGCCTGCTCGCGCCTGGATGTGGACCAGGCAGCAGACGTGGTCGGCGGCATTGCCGAAGGCTGCCGCCAGGCCGGCTGCGCGCTGATCGGCGGCGAAACCGCCGAGATGCCCGGCATGTACGGCGACGGCGAGTACGACCTGGCCGGCTTTGCCGTCGGCGCGGTCGAACGCGAGCGCCTGATCGACGGCAGCGGCATTGACAGCGACTGCGTGCTGGTCGGCCTGGCCTCGTCAGGACCGCACAGCAACGGTTTCTCGCTGATCCGCAAGATCATCGAAGTCAGCGGCGCCAGGCTGGACGACCCGCTGGCCGGCGGCGACCAGAGCCTGGGCGAGGCCCTGCTGGCGCCCACCCGTATCTATGTGCCAACGGTGCTGGATCTGATCGAAAAGCATGATATACGCGGCATGGCCCATATCACCGGCGGCGGTCTGACCGAGAACATCATCCGCGTCATTCCCGAGCCGCTGGGCATCACCATCAATTCCGGGGCCTGGCCCCGGCCGCCGGTGTTCGACTGGCTGGGCGCGGCCGGCCAGGTCAGCGATGCCGAAATGCGTCGTACCTTCAATATGGGCATCGGCTTTGTTCTGGTCTGTCCGGCCGCCGAGGCCGATACCCTGATCGCCAGCCTGGATGAACCGGCCTGGGTGATTGGCCGGGTGGATAAAGCCGAATCGGCCGAGCGGGTGCGCTTCCAGGCATGAGCGCGCGCCTTCTGGTGCTGATGTCCGGTCGCGGCACCAACTTCAAGGCCTTGCAGCAGGCCATCGAGAGCAGCCGGTTGGACGCGAACATCGACGCGGTGATTGCCGACCGCGCCGCCGCCGGCCTGGGCCTGGCCCGCGACTGCGGCATCGACACGGTGCTGATTGATCGTCGGCGCCATCCCGATCGAGCAAGCTTCGAGGCCAGCCTGGCCACGGCAATGGCCGGCTACGCCCCTGACTGGATCGTACTGGCCGGCTTCATGCGGGTACTCAGCGCGGGCTTTGTCGAACGCTTCCTGGGCCGAATGATCAACATCCACCCTTCCCTGCTGCCGAAGTATCGCGGCCTGGACACCCATGCCCGCGCGCTGGCGGCAGGCGATGCCGAGCACGGCGCGAGCGTCCATTTCGTCACCCCTGAACTGGACGGCGGCCCGGTGATCAGCCAGGCTCGCCTGGCCATTGAAAGCGACGACAAACCTGACCGACTGGCCGAACGCCTGCTGCCACTGGAACACCGCTTGCTGACTGCGACAATGGCACTTCTGACCACGACACGGGTCTCACTGCACCATGAACAGATTCTGCTCGACAACCAACCGCTGGCTGAGCCTCTGCTGCTTGGCCGTGATCTTGACGGCCTTGGTTCCGGGCGAGATTAGCGCGCTCGCGAGTTCGCCTCCGGAGGCCAATGAGGCGCCGCTGCCGGCCCATACCGCGATCTACGATGTCCTGCGGCGCGGCAGCAAGATCGGAGAAATTCACGTCAGCCTGGCGCCCGACGAGCGCGGCATCTGGCATTTCGCGACCGAGACCGTGGCCACGGCCAGGCTGGCACGGATGCTGCGCGTGTCGGCTGAAGAATCTGCCCATTTCGTTTGGGAGGGCGATCGAATTCGCATGCTGACCTATCGGCAGGTGACTCGCGGCCCCACGCGCAGTCGCTTCTGGCAGCACGAGCTTGACTGGGCCGAGCGCGTATCCAACACCCACACCTATGACGGCGACCACGTCATTGCACTGGAGGACGAGATGTTGGACCCGCTTACCCTGCGCCTGCAGCTTGCGGTTGCCCTGTCCGACCCCGAACAGCGCGGTGAAGACCTGGCCTTCCGAGTGCTCGAGCGAGACGAGATCGAGGACCAGCAGTTCCTGTTCCAGGCCGAGGAAAACCTGAAGCTGGACATCGGCTGCTTCGACAGCCTGCGAATGCAGCGCTTCCGGCGCGAAGGCTCCAGCCGCAACTACGACTCCTGGCACAGCGAGGCCTTCCACTGGATGCCGCTGCGCATTCTCCAGATCGAGGACGGCCGCGAGGAAATCGACGTACGTCTGATCGAAACCAGTATCGAACTGGAAAGTAACTGCTGAAGACGATCCGACAGCCGCAGCACCTTCGGTTTCCAGTTCTATAATGGCGGCATGCCTTTCCAAAGGAGTTCCAGCATGAGGTGGTTTCTCGCTTGTTCAATGCTGTTTCTGGCCGCCGGCTGCGCCGTCAACCCGGTGACTGGCGATCGCGAGCTCAGCTTCTTTGACGAAAGCTGGGAGCTGCAGGTTGGGGAGGAGTATTACGCCCCCCTGCGCCAGTCTCAGGGCGGCGACTTCGTGGTCGATGCCGAGTTGGTCAGCTACATCCAGGAAGTCGGCATGCGCGTGGCCACCGAAGCTGATCGCGAACTGCCCTACGAGTTCTACGTCATCAACAGCTCGGTACCCAATGCCTGGGCCCTGCCCGGCGGCAAGATGGCGATCAACCGCGGCCTGCTGACCGAAATGGGCTCCGAGGCCGAGCTGGCCGCCGTGCTTGGTCACGAAGTGGTTCACGCGGCTGCCCGCCACGGTGCCCAGGCCCAGTCTCGCGGTGCCCTGCTGCAGGGTGCGGTCATTCTCGGCGGTGTTGCTGTCGGCGTGGCTACCGACCGCCAGGACTACGCAACCGTGGCCATGCTCGGCGGCATGGTCGGCGCGCAGCTGATTACCCAGCGCTATTCGCGCCGGGCGGAGCTGGAAGCAGACCGCTTTGGCATGGTGTACATGCACCGAGCAGGCTACAACCCGGAAGGCGCGGTGGCCCTGCAGGAAAGCTTCGTACGCTTGTCTGAGGGCCGCGATTCAGGCTTCATGGCCGGCCTGTTTGCTTCTCACCCACCCTCGCGCGAGCGCGTTGCAGCCAACCAGCGCACTGCCGACGAACTGGGCCGAGAAGGCACCATCGGCGAGCAGCGCTATCGTCAGATGATGGTCCGCCTGCAAGCCATGGAACCGGCCTACAAGGCCCATGACGAGGGTCGCCGCGCCCTCGGTCGCGGCGAGTACGACGAGGCCCTGGCCAAGGCCGAGGAGGCGCTGGCCCTGGACAACCGCGAGGCTATCTTTCACGCCCTGAAGGGCGATGCGCTGGCCTCAAAGAGCAACTATCGAGAGGCCGAACAGGCCTACAGCGCCGCCCTGCAGCGTGACACGGGCTGGTTCTACCAGCACCTGCGCCGCGGGATGGTCCGCGAGCAGCTTGGCAACCTGGACGGTGCGCGCATCGACTTGCAGGCCAGTATCGACCGCCTGCCTACCGCCCAGGGGCACTATTTCCTGGGCAACGTGGAACGCCGCGCCGGCAACCGCCAGCGCGCGATCGAGAATTACCGTATCGCGGCCCAATCCAGCGACGAGACCGGCGAGCGGGCGCGCCGTGCGCTGCAGGAGATGGGGGCGAACAACTGATTGGAGTCGTGTCTCGGCACGCAGGCTTCGTTCGAACAGGTTCGCCGTCCTGGGGCGGTGAATTCCGCTTCCATTCGACGCGCGGTAGCGAGGGCTGCAGCGGAAACGCCAGTGTAATTTTATCCGGGTTGAGGAGAAGGATAGACTTGGCGTCTTGTCTTGCGCCGAGGTTTCCTGTCATGCGTTTTCTTGTTGCGGTCTTGCTGTTGAGTTTCAGCGTTGCCGGTGTTGGCCAGACGCTGGTGTTCGAGGATGTGCGGCTGGTGGATGTGGACTCAAACGCGGTTGGCGACCCGGTCCGATTGGGAGTGCGGAACGGCTTTATCGTCGATGCCGAATCGATTGCCGACCCTGACCTTGTTGTTGCCGATACCGGCTACCTGATTCCGGGGCTTGCGGAGATGCATGCCCATGTGCCGCCGATGCGCTTAGGCGATGCGCTGGTGCAGGACACCTTGATGCTGTACCTGGCCCACGGCATCACCACCATCCGCGGCATGCTCGGCGAGCCCGGGCATCTGACCCTGCGCCAGCAACTCGCCAGCGGCGAGATCATCGGGCCGAGGCTGATCACATCGGGTCCCTCGTTCAATGGCAATTCAGTGTCTTCGCCGGACGCGGCCAGGCAGATGGTTCGGGCCCAGACCGAGGCCGGCTATGACTTGCTCAAGCTGCATCCCGGCCTATGGCCAGAAGCTTTCCATGCCATTGCTGAAACCGCCGAAGCGCTGGGCATTGACTATTCCGGGCACATTTCCACCGCCGTGGGCCTGGATCGCACGCTGGCCTCGCGCCAGGGTTCCATCGACCACCTCGACGGCTATGGCCAGAAGCTGGTGCCCGAAGACCACCCCCTTTACGGCACGGACCCCGGATTGTTCGCGGTCAACCTGGTCGAGGGCATGGACAAGGCCCTGATTCCCGAGCTGGCCCGGCGCACCGCTGAGGCGGGCATTGCCAACGTACCGACCCAGAGCCTGCTGGAGAACTGGGCCAGCGGTGACGTGGAAGCCCTGTTCGAGCGCGAGGCAATGCGCTGGGTCCCGGCCCAGACCCGCGAGCAGTGGCGCAATGCCATCGACAACATCCGCGCCCGCGTGCCCGAGGGCCAGGGCGAGCGCTTCATCGAGATTCGCCGGGCGCTGCTGGCTGCCCTGCACGAGGCCGGTGCGACCATCCTGCTTGGCGCCGATGCGCCGCAGATCCTGAACGTGCCCGGCGATGCCATTCACCATGAGCTGGAAATCTATGTCGAGGTCGGCATGAGCCCGGCCGAGGCGCTGGCGACCGGCACGACCAATATCGCCCGCTACCTGGATCAGCCTGCTCACGGCTGCCTGGAAGCCGGCTGTGTGGCCGACCTGGTGCTGCTGGCCGGCAATCCGCTGAGTGATATTCGCAATACTCGCCAGATACAGGGCGTGATGCGGGCCGGGCAGTGGGTTGACCGGGAGCGCCTGGATGCCGAGCTGGATGCGATTGCCGAGCGGGCTTCTCAGTAGTGCACTGGCCGCGTTTGTCATGTCCGGCGCTCTAGCCGACGGCAGCATCGAGGGCGTGGTCCAGCGGCCGCTGTCCTACGCCGAAAAGCTTCAACAGCGGTCGCTGGGTGAAATCGAGCTGGTCGTGATTCATGCCACTGAGCTGCCTGACCTGGCGCTGGCGCGCGAGTATGGCGAGCGGGTGCATTACCCGCAGTCAGGGACCGGCAACAGCGGTCACTTTTATATCGACCGCGATGGCGCGATCGAGCAGTGGGTGCCGTTGGATCGGGTGGCCCATCATGTTGCCGGGCATAACGCCCGTTCGATCGGCATCGAGCTGGTCAATCTGGGCCGGTATCCGAACTGGCTGGACAGCCGGTATCAGGTGTGGCAGGAGGAGGTTACGGAGGACCAGATCGAGGCGTTGGTCGGGTTATTGCGGGCGCTTCGGGCCGAGCTTCCGGGGCTGCGTTGTGTTGCGGGGCATGATGAGCTTGATCGGCGAGAGGTTGAGGCCAGTGATGATCCTGGCCTTAGCGTGAGAAGGAAGCTTGATCCTGGGCCGGAATTTCCTTGGGCGCGGGTGGTTGAGGGGAGTGGGTTGGGGCGGTTGGGGGATTGTTGAATTTTTGGCGCCCGGCCATGCGTATGGCGAGGCGCCCGGCATGGGCCCCGGCCGCACGCACGGTCGGTTTACGGCATTGCGCTTCTTGCCTGCGGCAAGCCGCACCACGCCTCCAACCTGTGCTGGGCCGGGCTACGGTTTACGGGTTACGGGTTACGGGTTACGGTCCACCTTTACCCCTTCCTGATTGGCGTCGTGTCTCGGCAGGAGCTGGCAATTACTCCGAAATTGAAACTTGAAAGCCGTCCTCGGGTGGGGGATTTCGCTGAAGGCCTCGCCACCGCGTCGAACTGAAGCGGAATTCACCACCCGAGGACGGCCCGCAACCCTCTCGAAGCCCGTTCGCTGAGACACGACGCTGATATGTTTTGACCTGTCAAGTATCTATGGCATGTTTTTCGTTTTCAAGCGCCTTGACTCAGGGCACGGTGGGCAGTTTGCGACGGTGGATCATGCTGATATGCGTGGATTG
>SKKV01000255.1 GCA_007123575.1 Wenzhouxiangella sp. | reverse complement strand
GGCGACTGCGCCGTGGGCACCACGCTCCAGCCTGACGAGAGCTGCGATGTCGAGGTGCGCTTTGCCCCGGATGACGTGGCCGCGTTCAGCGCCACGGCCGAGGTCACCACCACGGATGCTCAAAGCGCGACGGTTGACTTGTCTGGCGAAGGCTTCTCCCTGCCCGACCAGATCTTCCAGGGTCGCTTCGAGACACCGGACGACTGAGCGCCCCCGCTCATCCCTGACTCCGACAACCTCCAGACAAAGGGCCGCCCACGATCTGCAGCAAACTTCGCTTAGCCGGTCTTGTTTTGGCAATGGACAGACAGGAAGTTGCATCACAGTAACGGGAACGAACTCGGCACCGTCCGACGGCCAGGCGGAGCTGGTCTCGGATCATGACGTTACAATTTGCAGCCTGGACACCCCCGATTCGTCCAGCACAATACCAGCACGCTCAGCTGCCAGCACGATTGGACTGCGGCGGGTAGCCACCAGCTAACCGCCACATTCAGCGGTGCTGCAGCCCACGGAAATAGGCGCGCTCGGTTTAACCAGAAGGATGTCTTCCTGTCTGCGGTTCTCGCGTATTGATTGAGTAGAGAAATCGATAAATCTGCCGGGAGATTGAAAATGCATAGCGTCAGAACGCTGTTCAACACGATACTTATCGTCACGACAATCATTGTTTTGTCCGGCTGTGGTGGACCGGCGGACTCTAGCGACCCAGACCGCATGGCACGGGAAAAGCCGCCGGCGCATAATCCCGAAGCGACCTTTCAGGGTCGAACCGCATTGGAGTACGCCGAGCGCCTCGACCACCGCAGTGCGCAGCAGCAGCTAGCCGCGCTGGACGGGCTGGTGGCCATGGGGGTGGACGGACTACCGGCGCGTGAGGCGGTTCGAAACCTTATCGAAAACATCGACTCCCACGATGTGGAACCGTATATGACCGACATCCTTGCCCTGCGGGCCCTTGCAGCAATGATTGCCATGCAAGCACCGGAGGCCGGAGCGCTAGTCCGTCAGCGCATTGTCGACCCCGAGTTCCTCGATCAAGAACGCGACTACGGTTCCCTCATTCAGGCGGCCATGGAAATCGGCATCTCTGAAGAAACCCTCGCCGGAGATGTCCTTCCGCTGGCCGACTCTGCGCCTGGCCACGGCGGCCTATTGCTCAGGACTGGCAAGCTGCCAGGCCCGCTCAAGGAGTCGTTGGGCCAAGAACTTTTCGCGCTCGACCACGACGAGGAAACGACGAGATTCTTTCTCGAGCATTTGGCCGAGTTCACCTTCTTGGACGAATCAGAAGCGCTGAATTACGTACGCACCCATATTGGCCTGGCGCGCGAAAACGAGCGCGAAGTACTCGCCACGCTGGTCGCCCTGGGTTCTGAGGAGGCCCTGGAACTGGGCCTGGAGATCAGCGAGTCCGAATTTGTCGATAACCCCCGGCTGGTCGCGCGCTTCGCCGCAGCTCAAATGGGTGCTGATCGCGCCATGGAACGGATGGTGGATGCCGTTTATGAGGCTGACAGCCCTTCGGCAATCGACTCCCGGATCAATGCGCTTGCCATCATTACTCGAGATCTGATTCACGAAGCCAATGACAATGATGACGCAGTCCTGGACGTGGAGAGCGTTCAACAACTGCATATCAAAAGCCTGCAAACGCTGATCGAACAAGGCCCCAGCGCCGACCACCGGATTGCCGGCGCACAACGACTGTTGCGCTACATGCAGATAAACCGCGATCTCGAGCTTGACCCGGCGCTGGATCCTGTATTCGACCTGGCTGGCGACCCCGATCAGAGATTCGAGACGCGGATGGCGGTCCAGCAGTTCATGAGCAGAACATACTCAACACTGACCTCTCGCGATCCGGTTTACATGATTGGCAGGGTGGTCGACCTGCTCTGGTCAGGATACGACCCAGAAACTACCGCGGTTGCCGCCAACATGCTCGCCAACTCGCGACGTTCCGAGGAGCAAGCCGAGGTCGTTATCGAAAAAATCCATGGTTCCATGGATGAACATCTGGATCAATGGACGGTCAACCCCGCAGCCGCAGTAATACTTAGCGTCGCCGGCATCTCCCAGTTCAATCGTCGCCCTGCCCGCGAACAAGCGTCAATTGCCATTGGTCAGTTGATAGCCAGCCCAGCCTCCGACCTGGGCTACCTCGAGCCCCACCTGAGGCAGCGAATCAACGCCATCTCCAACTTCAACACAAACACCGTCGATGGCATGATCGGTTTGATCGGCCCAACCATCTTCGCCGAACATGAGGCCATGCATCGCCAGTTTGAACCCGCGGCATTCGCCGGGGTCCTTGAGCGCAAGCCCGCCTGGCTTCGGGATGAACCTGAAGCGACCGAGAAGTGGAAACAGTTTCTTGCCTCAGTCATCGCTGCCGAGCAACCCCATTTCAGCACGTCGGCGCAAACGGCACTGGACGCTTTCTAGACTGCTGCCTTTTGCGACCGAGCAAAAGTCAGCAGATGCGGGGCCTGGGGGCGCTGGAGCAGAAGACGTCATGAATAAGTGAGACTGAGGCCACCTGAACCCCGTAAGGCGCTGTAAGGTAAACTTGCATTCCCGAGTTTTGCTGGCCGCAGGCAGGAGCGCCTGGGGATGGTCTGGATATAGAGGGAATGGCGGATATGACTTCTAAAGCGACCCCCAGGTGAGCGACGAACAATCCTTGACCCAGCTGCTCGACGACTGGCAGCAAGGTGACGGCGCGGCATACTCAGCGGTGTTCGAGCAGGCCTATCTTGAGCTTCGACGCATCGCCCGACAGCGCATCCACGCCATGGGGGCTGACATTACGCTCTCGCCGACAGAATTGGTCCATGAAGCGGTGCTGCGGGTAATGAGCACCGAGCTGAACTGGAACGATCGCAATCATTTCTTTGCCTCCCTGTCTCTCTACATGCGCTCTGTTTTAGTTGACCGGGCCCGGGCCCGGGCCAGTCTGAAGCGTGGTGGTGGCGCAACCCATCTGGCCCTAAGCCAAGTCGAGTTGGGTAGTGATGCAAACAGCTTTGACTTGCTCGCGCTCGACAGCGCCCTGAAACGCCTGGAACACCTCGACCCACGTTGCGGCTCGGTGCTGCACCTGACCTGCTTTGCCGGCCTTAAGCGCCAGCAGATTGCCGAACTGCTTGATGTGTCAGTTCAGATCGTGGACAGGGAGTTGCGCTTCGCAAAATCATGGCTTACCAACTACCTGAACGATCATGCTCAACAGTAGGATGAAACTGCCCATGCAGACTTGTCCCGACACGCCCAAGCCGAGGTGTAGCGATGTCCAGTTCCGATGTTGATCGATTTGTCCGTATCAAGGCGCTATTCAACCGTCTATGTGACCTACCTGCCGTGCAGCGCGATGCAGCGTTGACCGACGCGGCGCTGGCAGCAGACGCCGACCCTGAAGTCATTGACGCCGTCCGAAACATGCTGCTGCAGACTGAACTTGAAGACGCCGACCTCGCCGAGTCAGTTCAAACCGAGGTCAATCATCTGGGGTCGGATGAGCCATCCAGCGGCGATACCCTGGGGGCATGGACCTTGCTTGAGGAAATTGGCGAGGGCGGCATGGGCAAGGTGTTTCTTGCCCAGCGCAGCGATGGCCATTTCGAACAGACTGCTGCGGTAAAAGTGTTGTCCGGCCTGCCCAGTGCCAGAGCGCTGCGTTATCTGGCCCGCGAGCGGCAGATCCTGGCTTCACTGACCCATCCCAATATCTCGCGCCTGCTGGATGGCGGCAGTACACCGGGCGGCTGGCCCTACTTGGTCATGGAATATGTGGACGGCGTACCCATCAAAACCTGGTGCGATGAACAGGCTGTCTCGCCACAGGATCGTGTGCAACTACTGATCGAGTTATGCGATGCGGTGGCTTTTGCCCACCGGCAACTGGTCATTCACTGCGATCTTAAGCCTTCCAATATCCTGGTCACCCGGGACGGTCGTCCGATCCTGCTGGACTTCGGCGTTGCGCGGCATCTACTCGACGCCATGACCGACAGCGACGAGGCTGCCGAGGTCCTGCCTGTCGAACAGACCGCCACCAGCAAGGCCTATACCCCACGCTATGCCAGCCCGGAGCAGCGCGCCATGCAGCGGGTGGGAACGGCAAGCGATATCTACAGTCTTGGACTGGTTCTGGCCGAGCTGTTGGGCGCCGGCCGCAACAGCACAAACGAATTGGTGCTGGATGGGCTGCCGCGCGATCTGGCAGCCATTGTCAGGCGAGCGACGGAAACGGAAGTCTCGGCCCGCTATGCCGGCGTTGATGCGCTTAGCGATGATCTGCGCCGCTGGCTCAATCATGAACCAGTGATAGCACGCGAGGGCGACAACCTGTATGTAGCTGGGAAATGGCTGCACAGGAACTGGCCCTGGGCAAGCGCGGGGCTGGCTTTCGTGCTGGTCATCAGTGTTTTTTCGTGGCAGATGCGCGCCGAGCGCGACCGGGCGGTCGCCTCCGAAGTGGCGGCGCGGGCCGTGACCGACTTCATGATCGATGTGTTTCAGGGTGCGGACCCGGAAGTGGCCGGCAAGCGCGATTTGCCGCTGTCGGAAGTGCTGGACGCCGGTCGCGAGCGACTGGCCGGAAGCCTTCAGAACCAACCGCTGGTGCGGGCCGAGATGGGCGGCATTCTGGGCAGCGTATATCAGAATATCGGCCAGCGAAATCAGGCCCTGGCCATGTATGAAGAGGCTATTCCAGTTGCCCGCGCCAGTGGTGACCCGGCGCTGCTCGCCCAGCTGCTGCACAAGCAGGGCTATACGCTTTATGACCAGGAGGACTTTCCCGCCGCCGAGCCCATTGTCGGCGAAGCCATCGCGCTGCGGGAACGGCTGGCGCCCAACTCGCTGGAACTGGTCGAAAGCCTGCGTCTGATGGGAACGATCCAGGCCTATCTGGGGCAGGAGGATGATGCCCATGCGCAGCTCAACCGGGCCCTGGATCTGGCCAGTCAGCTGCAGGGCCCACAAAGCACGGCGGTCGCCAGGGTGCGAACGGATCTGGCGCGTGTGCATACTTTCTTCGACATCAATGGTCAGGAGATCACCCGCCACGCGCGTGCCGCGCTGGACATCTTCGAGCGTGAGTTCGGGGCGAATCACTTTCATTATCTGAACGCGCTCGAGTTTCTGGTGATTGGACATTCTTATGACAACGACTCTGAGCAGGCCACGGTGTTGGCGCATGAGTTGGCTGACAAGCGTGCGGCGCTGTACGGGGTAGACAGCTACCCAACCGCCTACGCCTTGTTCACCCTCGCCGGCGTCATGGAATCGGCCGGCCAGCGCTTGCGGGCCCGGCCCGAGATCGAGCGCAGCCTGGCCATCCAGACTCGGCTCGACGGTGCCAATGCCGTCTCCCACACCGCCCCGATGTACCGGCTTGCGCGTATCGACATGAGTCTCGGCCGACTCGATAGTGCGTTGGCAGGTTTCAAAGCGCTGTTGGCCATACAAGAGGCGCTCGGGGCAGAGGACAACCTCTTTATCGAGGAATTCGAATTCGGCATTGGTCGTATCAAGCGCCTGCAGGGCGACGTCGTGGCCGCACAGCAATATATCCAGCCGCTTCTCGAGCGACGTCAGGCCAACGCCGCCACCTTGCCTTATGTGCTGCTGAGGACGCAGCTGGAAATGGCCAGAGTCCTGCGCAGTCAAGGTCAGCTTGAGCCGGCCGCCGACCTGCTGGCGCAAATCGATCTGAGCGCCATTGGTGGCAACGATGACTGGCGGCTATGCGATGTGGACATGGAGCATGCCCTGCTGTCCGCAGCCCGGGGACGCAATGCCGAAGCACTGGCGCTGTTCAAGTCGGCCGAGGCACATCTCGATCGTGGCCTGGGCGCCGACCATCCGGATAGCTGGCTGTTTCGCATTGAGCGGGCCGAGTTCCTGGCCGGCACTGGCCAGGCCGAAGCGGCTCGAAACCTGGCCCGGGAAATCCGGGTCAAGGCCGCCCCCAGCATCGCTGAAGACGGCCTGTGGGCGCAGCGCTTGAACGCGATTATCGAGCCGGCGGATTCGCTTGATTCATCGACAAATTATTGATCCTTGAAAAAACCTCTCCGACCGATGATAAAAGCGGCAACTGTTTACGCTAGTAGAGATAGAACGCTCATGCTTTGGGGTTCTTGACCCTGGGTTAATAAAACCGTAGCAAGCCATGATGACCTGACTGGCGAGCGTGTCAGAGCAAAAAAACAGCCGAAGTATCGTCTTCAAGGGAGAAATAGAAATGAAAAACCAGCAAGCCAGGTCCGTCAAGGACCTTTCCGCCTCATTATTTCCTTCATCCAGGCGCAACGCTCGATTCGCGTTTCTCTTTAGCCTGACCCTTGTTCTTGCGGGTCTTCTGAAAACGACCTCGGCACTGGCAATGTTACAGAAGTGCGAGGAACCGGAATGTGGAGAAGGTGGCACTACCGTGTCGTGTCCTGATGGAAATTGTGATGCGATAGCGGGTTCAGCGCTGGCCAACCGCTATCTGAACCTGCAATCCCTTGCCACCTTCCGCCGCGAAAGTGGCACCGGTTCGGAATTGCAGCAGCGCTACCTGGATCGATCCGGGTCTCAGGCGACTGCCAAGAGTAGGTTGCAGAGCGAGACACTGTTTGGCGATCTGCCCGGCGACTGGGATGTGGTGACCGGATTCGTCACCATTCCTTATTCCTTTGACGGTATCACCGACGACTATCTGTTGCTGCGTGGCCTGCCGACCGAGCGTTTAGCGGACAGCAATACCTACCAGGTCAACGACTGGACTCGCTCGGCCTACTGGATCGATGTCGGCGACGGCGTGCCGCGCGTGCTGTCATCGGAACTCCTGGACCCGAATTATGTTCCGGATGTCGATGACCCCTTTGAAGACAGCGGCGAACTCAACTACTCGCAGCTGGTGCTTTATCGAGTGGAAGGAGAAGACTACTCGGAATTTGCGAACGGGGCAGCCTTCGGCGTGATGTTTTTTCTCACCGATCCGGCCAATGGCGAGGTCATTGATGCGGTCATTGACCTCTACTCCGAAAATTTCGAGTACGAATACACCTCCGATTTGAATGAAGGTGATGAACTGCTGCCGCTATTGATCACCTACAAGCTGGATGAGCCTGAGTTCTTGTATTACGCTGAATACGGCGAATTCATCGTCCTGAGCCAGGCGGTCGAGATCGGGCTGGCCAACCATGTCCCCGGCGTGGATTTCATCGACCCGGACCTGGCCGCACTAGAGTTCGATGCCGCCAACGTGCCGCTGGTCCTGTTGCTGGAAGGCTTCGCCGAGTCCGAGGAACCGGAAGACGATCCCATATGGGCCTATTCGACACCCAGCCCACTGGGCTACACCTGGAGTCAGACCCTCGACAGCATCTTCCGCTCCCGCTTCGAGTCGGAAGATGCTGGCAGGGCCGCGAATTCACGACGTCAAGTGGTGCGGTCGCGACAGCAGTAATGTCGCGGCAACTCCGTGGGGCACTATGGCACGTCGCTGCCATCGTGCTCTCAAGCAGTCTTATCAATCTGGCAGCACCGGTCGGCGGCGGACTCACGCCGCTGGCCTTTATTGCCTTTGCCCCATGGCTGGCAGTATTGAGTCGCGATATTCGCCCCAGCATGGCCTTCATCTCCGGGCTGGCCATGGGCCTGGTTTACATCATCCCGCTGCACTGGCCCACCTTCGCCGCAGCCGTGGCTGCCGGCGGCGCCCAGGGCTGGAAGTTGCACCTGACCACGCTGGGCTTTTTTGTCTGCTACGCCTTACCGTTTGCCCTCTATGCGCCAGTCGATAGCCTCTTGAGGCGACATTGGACCCTGCCGGACCCGCTGTGGGCACTGCTGCGCGCGGCCTTGTTGGCCAGCCTGATGTGCCTGGTCTGGGCACCGTTCCCGTACACGCCAACCGTCATCATCACCGAGTGGTCTTCGTTGCTGCAAGTGGCGGCTATCGGCGGAGAACCCCTGCTGCTGATGCTGATGCTATGGCCCAGCGCCGCACTGGCCGGCCTGTTGCGGCAGCCGTTCACCAGAGCCGGAGTGACGCGAGCAGTGATGCCGCTGGCCGTCGGCCTGCTGCTGGTTCATGTCCACGGCAGCTGGCGAATCCAGAAAATGGACCAGGCCGAAGCAGACGGAGCCGGCCAGCGGCTGT
>SKKV01000147.1 GCA_007123575.1 Wenzhouxiangella sp. | reverse complement strand
AGTCTTTGTTACGGGTGCACATCGCCGGCAACGGTTTTGTAGCCCGGCCCAACGTTGCCGGGGGCCATGTTTGGTGTGTCTCCGCAAGTCTGGCTTCGTTCGGAAACTCGCCGTGTGACGGGATTACACGTCGCGGGCGTCGTCGGTTTGGACCATGAGGGGGTGGTCGCGGCCTTCCATCCAGAGCAGGATTTCGTAGAAGGTGCGGATGTTTTCGACGAAGTGGACCGGCTCGTGACCGCGGGCGTAGCCGAAGCGGGTTTGGCTGTACCAGCGTTCCTGGGTGAGCAGGGGCAGGTGGTCGCGGACGTCGATCCAGCGGTCGGGGTCGCCGCCCAAACGTTGGGTGAGGATGCGCGCGTCTTCCAGGTGGCCGAAGCCAACGTTGTAGGCGGCCAGGGCCAGCCACAAACGGTCGGGCTTTTCGATCCGCTCGGGCAGGCGATCTATCATCGAGCGCAGGTATCGGGCGCCCCCGTCAATGCTTTGTCTCGGGTCCAGGCGGTTGTCGACGCCGAGCTGGCTGGCCGTGCGCTGGGTCAGCATCATGATGCCGCGCACGCCGGTTCTGGACACGGCATCCGGGTTCCAGTGTGATTCCTGGTAGCCGACCGCCGCCAGTAGACGCCAGTCGAGATCGTTGTCTTCACCGGCCTGAACGAAGAAGTCGCGCAGCGGTGGCAGGCGCTCGCGCATCTGCCGCATAAAGGTGAACGTGCCTACCGGTTCGTAGCTTTCGACGTGGTCAAAGTGACGCTGGCGGATGTCGGCCAGGCGGCCATTTTCTTCCACGCTGATAAAGTATTCGCGCATGAGCTGAACGAGCGAGTCGTCATCGTCTCGCAGGGCTGCCCAGGCCAGGTGCTGGGGTTCATCCAACTCGAAAGCCGGACGCACGGCGGGAAAGAAACGGCGGTTTAGCTCAAGAATATTGGAGTCCAGGATGGTGTAGTCGATGTCCTCGTTGCTGATCGCCTCGAGCAGATCCTCGATGCTGGCTTCGTTGTCCACTTCCCAGGCCAGGTCCGGGGCCAGACGCTTGAGCAGGGGCTCGTAGCTGGTACCGGCGATAATCGTCAGACGGCCGCTAGCCATGTCGTCGAGGTTGGCGGGACGACGATTGCCGCGTCGATAGACCACGACCGGTGCTACCGACTCATAGGGTGGGCCGAATCGCAATCGGGACTGGCGTTCCACGGTTCGCGACAAGTTTGCGGCAATAAAGTCTCCGCGGCCGCGCTCCAGCGCGGCCATCAAGTCCTTGATGGTCGGCAGGGTAATGACTTCCAGCGGCACGCCAACATGGTCGGCAAAACCCAGCGCCAGGTCATATTCGAACCCGGTTTCACCCTCGGCGCCGATGAAATATGTGGACGCGCCGTTGAGTGTGAGCATGACCACGCTGCCGCGCGCGTGGATGCGATCGACCTGGCTGACCGGGCTGTTGCCCGATACGGCGAACACGACCAGCAACACGGCCATCAGCAACATTCGCCAGCCCGGAAAGCGGGGGCGGAAGCGGCGCGGCGCGTCGGCGTCAAAAGGTGATGGTCGATTATCCACGGTGGTGAAAGATTCTTGCCCCGGCCTGAGTGCCCTTGTTTGGTCGATTATGACTGCGCCAATCGTCCCTTTATAGCGCATCAGGTGGCAGGTCAAAACCTAAAACTCTCTGGTACAATGAACGGTTTTTTCAGCCATATCAGACCATGACCGCGTCAAAAAATCCCATACGCACGCGATTCGCGCCGTCGCCGACCGGTTTTCTGCACATCGGTGGTGCACGCACCGCGCTTTTCTGCTGGCTGGCGGCCCGCGCTACCGGCGGGCAGTTCATTTTGCGGATCGAGGACACGGATCGGGAGCGATCGACAGCAGAGTCGGTACAAGCAATCATCGACGGCATGTCCTGGCTGGGCCTGGATGCTGATGAGGGGCCGTACTACCAGACCGCACGCATGGATCGCTATCGCGAGCGTGTCGACCAGCTGCTGGCCGAAGGCAAGGCCTATCGTTGTTATTGCTCGCGCGAGCGCTTGCAGCGGCTGCGCGAAGAAGCCATGGCGGCCGGCGAGAAACCGCGCTATGACGGCCATTGCCGTGATCTGGAGAACCCACCCGAGGGCGTGGAGCCGGTGATTCGTTTCCGCAACCCGGACGAAGGCAGTGTGGTGTTCGAAGATCGGGTACGTGGCCGCATCGAGATCAGCAATAGCGAACTTGATGACCTGGTGATCATGCGCGCCGACGGTACGCCGACCTACAATTTTGCCGTCGTGGTCGACGATATCGACATGGATATCAACCTGGTCATTCGCGGCGATGATCACATCAATAACACGCCACGCCAGATCAATATCTACCGCGCCCTGGGTGCTGCCGAGCCCGAATTTGGCCATGTGCCGATGATCCTGGGCGGTGACGGACAGCGCCTGTCAAAGCGCCACGGCGCGGTCAGCGTGCTGGCCTGGCGCGAGCAGGGTTACGTGCCGGACGCCCTGGTCAACTACCTGGCTCGCCTGGGCTGGTCGTATGGCGACCGCGAGGTGTTTTCACGTGCCGAATTGATTGAGCTGTTCAAGATCGAAGATGTCAATCGCAAGGCCTCGCGCTTCGATACCGAAAAGCTCAACTGGCTGAACCAGCACTACCTGCGCGAGGATGATCGCGAGCAGGTGCTGGCTGAGCTGGCCTGGCATATGGGCCGGGCTGACCTGGATGCCGTCAACGGGCCGGCGCTGGATGATTTGCTGTCGGTTCAGGCCGACCGGGTCGAAACCCTGGTCGAGCTGGTTGATCAGAGCCGCCCCTTTTATCGGGATTTCGAGCAGTTCGAAGCGGGCGCGGCCAAGAAGCATCTGCGGCCCGTGGCCGCTGAACCGCTAACCGCGTTGCGCGAACGCCTGGCCGGCCTGGATGACTGGACGCCGGATGCCCTGCAGGGAGCGATCCAGGCCACGGCCGATGATCTGGGCATCGGTTTTGGGAAGATTGGCATGCCGCTGCGCGTGGCGCTGATGGGCCACGGCCAGTCCCCGGCCATCAACCAGACGCTGTGGCTGGTCGGCCGCGAACGCAGCCTGGCGCGGATCGATCAGGCGTTGGCTTGGATTGCTGCGCGATAGTGAATCAGGCGAAGCGAACCCAAAAAATGCTGGAACCACCGAAAGCACCGAAGACACTGAAGTTGGGTTGTTGGAGTGTTCTGGTTCAGCGTGGTCTGGGTACTTGAGGGTGTAAACTAGGGTTCATGGAACAGGCTGCAGAAGTCGTACGAGAGGTGGAGGTCCAGTGTCGGGAGCGTGGCCTTCGGTTGACGCCAACGCGCAAGCGCGTGCTGGAGATGGTGATTGCTGCCGATGGGCCGGTCAAGGCCTATGATCTGCTGGATCAGTTGAAAAGCGAGCAACCTAAAGCGGCTCCGCCTACCGTGTACCGGGCGCTGGAGTTTCTGCTGGAGAATCATTTCATCCATCGCCTGGAGTCGATGAATGCCTTTGTGAGTTGCTTCCATCCCAGCCACCAGCATCAGGGACAGTTTCTGATCTGCGAGCGATGCCAGACGGTGATCGAGATTCACGAGCCGTCGCTGCAGAGCGATCTGGCCGACATCGCCCGCAGAAATCAATTCAAGGCCTCGCGCCAGGTCCTGGAAATCTACGGTACCTGCAGCAACTGTCGCGACCAATAGAATGTCCCGGCGCGAGCGCCTCTATCACCTGCACGACATCCTGCGCCAGCGGCGCACCCCGATCGACCGGCAGCGCCTGATGGATGAGTTGGGCTGCAGCCAGGCTACCTTGTACCGGCTGATTGCCGAGCTGCGTGACAACCTGGGCGCACCCATCGAGCAGGATCCGGAGGGCCGCGGCTATTTCTACGACCGCAGCCTGGCCGGCAACTTTGAACTGCCTGGATTCTGGATCAGCCCGGAAGAGCTGCAGGCACTGTTGACCGCCAGGCATGTGCTGGGAAACGTCCAGCCCGGTTTCCTGGAAGACGAGCTCGACGGCGTGCAGCAGCGCATCAACCAGCTCCTGGGGCGTCAGGGCCTGGATCTGGCCGCGCAGCCGGAGCGCATCCAGATTCGGCATGATGCCGGCCGACCGGTGCCCGGCGAGTTGTTCGAAGATGCCTTGAAAGCGCTGTTTCAGCGACGGCGGGTCATGATTACTTATCATGGCCGGCGCCGCGACGATATCAGCGAGCGCGAGATTTCTCCGCAGCGGCTGGTCAACTACCGCGATCGCTGGTACCTGGCCGCCTGGTGCCATTCGGCAGATGGCTTTCGCAGCTTTGCCCTGGAACGAATCCGGGCCCTGGTGCTGACCGAGCAGGAAGCCAGGGACCTGCCGCTGGACGAAATCAGCCGCCACTTCGACGAGGCTTTCGGGATTTTCTCGGGTCCGGCCCGACACCAGGCCAGACTGCTGTTCAGCCCGGAGGCCGCTCGCTGGGCGGCCGATGAGGCCTGGCACCCCAGTCAGGCATCCGTGTGGCGGGACGATGGCAGTTGGGAGCTGACCGTGCCATACGGTCATCACCGTGAGTTGCTGATGGATATTCTCAGTTATGGGTCGGATGTCGAGGTATTGGCGCCGGATTCCCTGCGCGCAGCGGTGGTTGAAGCGCTGGAAAGAGCCCGATCTCAGTATTGATGAACTGTCATTATTTGACCAGCCTGTCACCCAATATTCATTGCTCTGTCATAATCCGTTGCTGGAATACAGCCTATTTCAAAAAGGCTGACATTCGATGAGCGTGCAGAAAATTCTGGTGGTTGAGGACGACGAGGGCATCCGTCGCATGATCGTATTCAATCTTGAGCGGGCCGGTTTTGCAGGGATCGAGGCCGGAGATTGCCAGGCCGCGCGCGTGGCCGTGGCCGATCAGCGCCCTGACCTGATCCTGCTTGACTGGATGCTGCCTGACCAGTCCGGTCCGGAGTTTGCCCGCTCGCTGAGACGCGATGAACTGACCCGCGATATACCCATCATCATGTTGACTGCGCGCAGCCTGGAGGATGACAAGGTGCGCGGTTTCGACAGCGGCGTGGACGATTACATCACCAAGCCGTTTGCCTCGCGCGAGATGATTGCCCGGATCAATGCGGTGCTGCGTCGAGCAAGCCCCGGTGGTGCCGACGATGAGGTCAGTGCCGACGGGTTGGTGCTCAACGTGGCCAGCCACCGGGTGCTGGCCGACGGTAATCCGGTCGAGCTGGGTCCGACCGAGTTTCGCATGCTGAAATTCTTCATGACCCACCAGGACCGGGTCTATTCCCGGGCCCAGCTGCTGGACCATATCTGGGGCGGTGGGGTGTATGTTGAGGAACGCACGGTGGATGTGCATATCCTGCGCCTGCGCAAGGCCCTTTCAAGCCACGGCTATGACAAGTATGTTCAAACCGTGCGCGGGGCCGGTTATCGGTTTTCGGCGACAGGTTCCGGCTGATGCGTCAGGCCTGGCTCAGTGAAATATTGTTGCTGGGCGGCCTGGTGTTGGCGGCGCTGCTGCTGGCGGCGTTTTTCGGATACTTCGGTTGGTTCATGTTTGCCGCGCTGCTCGGCTTCTCGGCGCGCCATCTTGTTCAGTTGTATCGCCTGGAGCGCTGGCTCAGGGTCGGGCGGGTGCGCAATCCGCCGGAGTCCTGGGGTATCTGGGGCGATGTGTTTGAGCATTACTATCGCTTGCAGCGACGCTATTACAAGCGCAAGAAGCGCCTGGCCCGGGTGATCCGGGAGTTTCGGGAGTCGACGGCAGCCATGCCGGACGGCACCCTGGTGCTCAACAGCGAGTTCCGAATTGTCTGGTTCAATGAGGCCGCCCGGGAAACGCTCAGGCTGTCCAGCAGCCGCGATCTTGGACAGCCAATTGCCAGCCTGCTGCGCTCGCCACGTTTCAAGGTGTACCTGGAAGCGCGGGACTTCAGCCAACCTGTGCAAATGCCGTCTCCCGTCGATGACAGTCGAGCGCTGGCTGCGCGGGTGATTCCCTACGGCGCCGAGCAATATCTGCTGCTGGTGCGAGACGTTACCCGGCTGCAGCGCCTGCAAACCATGCGCCGTGACTTTGTTGCCAACGCCTCGCATGAGTTGCGCTCGCCGTTGACCGTGCTGTCCGGTTACCTGGAGGCCCTGGCCGAGGAGTCGACGCTGGACTCTCACTGGCATGAGCCTCTTGATGACATGCGAGCCCAGTGTCAGCGGATGAATACGCTGGTAAATGATTTGCTGGAGTTGTCCCGCCTTGAGACCGAAGAGGGCGATGCCAGCCTGGAAGATGACGTGGACATTCCGTCACTGCTGGATCGAATCGTGCGCAATGCCAGGGTCGAAGATGGCGGCCGTCACGACATAGGCCTGGAAGTGTTGAGCGGCGCATGCCTGAAGGGCAACGATAGCGAGCTTCACAGCGCGTTTTCCAACTTGGTCGTCAATGCCATTCGCTACACCGCTGCAGGTGGTCAGATCCGCGTTCGCTGGTTTGCCCGGCCGGGCGGCGAGCTGGCTTTCGAGGTCAGCGACACCGGGATTGGAATCGACGAAAAACATATTCCGTTCATTACCCAGCGTTTCTACCGCGTCAACAGCTCCCATAGCCGCAGCAAAGGCGGCACCGGCCTGGGCCTGGCCATCGTCAAGCACGTTCTGCAGCGCCACAACGCGCGCCTGGAAGTCGAGTCCAAGCCAGGCGAGGGCAGCGTCTTTCGCTGCGTTTTTCCCCAGCAGCGCGCTTTCTACAGCGCCGAATTGCCCAGCCCCAGTTCAATTTCCGCGCCGTAACGCAGCCGCAACAATCGCGTCATCTGGTTGAAACTCGCCGGTCTTATCTTTCCGCTCGTCGAAAGACTTATGCGGCAACGGACCAGTCAGGGCCGGGTGCCGGAGCCCTCAACACATTGCCAGTCCACCCTTTCCAAGGAATTTAGACATGAAGAAAGCGTTGCTCCCCGTGGCCATTCTGGCCGCCCTGCCGGCGGTTGCCATGGCCGACGTCCAGATTTATGGTCGTGCCAATATCTCAGTTGACCTGCTTGACGATGGCGCCGACTTTTCCGAAGTTGCGATGTCAAGCAATTCATCGCGCCTGGGTTTCCGTGCCAGCCGCGATTTCGACGGCATCACAGCGATCATGCAGATCGAGCAGGAAATCGACTACAGCAACCAGGGTTCCAACTGGGCCAGTCGCGACACCTTTGCCGGCGTTCGCGGCAACTTCGGCATGGTTCGCCTGGGCAAGTTCGACACGCCGTTCAAGCGTGCTCGTGGTCCGGCCAACCTGTTCGGTGATCAGCTTGGCGATATGCGAAACCTGACCCGAGCTGGGGATGGGCGATTCGATGAGCGTACTCCGAACACTGTCCACTACCAGACTCCGGACTTCAATGGCCTGCAGTTCAACCTGGCCTACTCGTTGCACGAGGGGAGCGATCCCAGCGCCGATGGCGACGACAATGCCTGGAGCTTTTCGGTCACCTACAAAGTCGGCGATTTCGATATCAACGCCGCCTACGAAAACTATGAAGAGAACCGCAGTCGCGGGGGGCGGGATGCGATTCGCCTGGCGGCTTCTTACAAGATTTCCGATGTCACCCTGGTCGGCTTCTTCCAGACCGTCGACCACGATAACGACGCCTTCGATTCCGATGTTTTCGGGTTTGGTGCCTCCTGGTCGTTCAGCGAAAAGATGTCGGTCAAGGGCCATTGGCTGCGCCGTTCGGCCGACCCGGCCGACAGCGATTCCGACATGCTGGCTCTGGGCCTGGAGTACCGCATTGGCCGTCAGCTTCGCTTGTACGGCAACTACGCGCTGGTCGCCAACGACGACAACGTGGCATTGACCCCGTGGGCCCAGGCCCGGACTACCGGCCGCTCTGGCAGCGCTGGGGATACTGCCTCAGGCTTTTCGCTGGGCCTGCGGTTTGACTTCTAAGCTGCTTAATTCGCCTGTCACTTCCCGAAACTAAGCTTTACCGAGGACTCGTTCCTTCATTACTGGAGATACATCATGATCAAGAAACTGCTTTGCGCTGGTGCCATCAGCACCGTTCTCGCCGCCGGTTCGGCGGTTGCCCAGGTTGAGGTTGATCCCGGCCTGCCCGAGTACACCCCGGTTTCCGGCATTTCCGGCAACCTGTCATCGATTGGTTCTGACACCCTGAATAACCTGGT
>SKKV01000296.1 GCA_007123575.1 Wenzhouxiangella sp. | reverse complement strand
TCCCTCCGGACTGTCGGTGTAGACGATGTTCAGGAAATAGTCGGTGTGTGGTTCCAGCAGGCAGTCCTGGCTCAAGAAAGCCGGATTGAAACCATACCTGATCAGCGGCTGCCATACTGATTGGGTAGCAAGGTAACAACGCCCGGGCTCGGCTGATGGCTCCATATTGCCGCGTTAATAGCAGCAGACGATGGTTTAGCGCAGGCTTTTCGAACTGCATTCGGCTCGGCTTTCGAGCGTGATTGGGGCTCCAGCCAATCCCTATGCAACGGGTATGGAAATCATGACAATTGGCGGCATGAAAAAACCTCCCGCCCCAGAATCAGGGGACGGGAGGTGCTGCAGATGGAGAGGAGTTTAGAAAAAGCCCAGCTTGTTGGGGTCGTAGCTGACCAGCATGTTCTTGGTTTGCTGGTAGTGGTTAAGCATCATCTTGTGCGTTTCTCGTCCGATGCCTGACTGCTTGTAGCCGCCGAAGGCAGCATGGGCGGGATAGGCGTGATAGTTATTGACCCAGACTCTTCCGGCTTCGATGGCCCGCCCGAAACGGTAGGCACGAGTGCCGTCGCGTGTCCAGACGCCGGCCCCCAGGCCGTACATGGTGTCGTTGGCAATAGCCAAAGCCTCTTCTTCGTCCTTGAAGGTGGTCACGGAAACAACGGGGCCGAAGATCTCTTCCTGAAACACCCGCATCTTGTTGTGGCCCTTGAGGATGGTCGGTTCGATATAGAAGCCGCCGGACAGATCACCATCCAGTTTCTTCTCCTTGCCACCGGTCAGCACTTCAGCGCCCTCTTCAGCACCGATGGTGAAGTAGGACATGATCTTTTCATGCTGTTCCTGGCTGGCCTGGGCGCCGACCATCGTATTCGTGTCGCGAGGGTCGCCCTGTTGAATCGCCTTGACGCGGGCAATGCAGCGTTCCATGAACGGCTCGTAGATATCTTCATGAACCAGGGCCCGCGACGGACAGGTACACACTTCACCCTGGTTGAAGGCAAATAACACGAAGCCCTCAACCGCCTTGTCGAGAAAGGCGTCGTCTTCGGCCATGATGTCCTTGAAGAAGATGTTGGGCGACTTGCCGCCCAGCTCCAGGGTGACCGGAATCAGATTGACGGTGGCCGCTTCCATAATCTTGCGGCCGGTCGCTGTCGAGCCGGTAAAGGCAATCTTGGCGATCCGATCTGACCTGGCCAGCGCATCACCCGCCTCGGCACCCACGCCGTTGACGATATTCAACACGCCAGGCGGGAGAAGGTCGTTGATCAGTTCGGCCAACACCATGATTGCGGCAGGCGTCTGCTCGGCCGGTTTCATGACGATGCAGTTGCCGGCGGCCAATGCGGGTGCCAGTTTCCAGGCTGCCATCAAAATCGAAAAATTCCAGGGAATGATCTGACCAACGACACCCAGCGGCTCATGGAAATGGTAAGCGACGGTATCGTTATCAATCTCTGACATGCTGCCTTCCTGGGCGCGAAGGGCACCCGCGAAGTAGCGAAAATGATCGACGGCGAGGGGGATGTCGGCCGCCGTCGTCTCCCGGATTGGCTTACCGTTATCCCAGGTCTCGGCGGTGGCAATCAAATCCAGGTTCTGTTCGAGCCGGTCGGCAATTTTCAGCAGCACATTCGATCGTTCGGCGACCGAGGTTTTCCCCCAGGCATCCTTTGCTGCATGGGCAGCGTCCAGTGCCAGCTCGATATCCTGCTTGTCGGAGCGCGCGACCTCGCACACCTTCTTGCCGGTAATCGGCGTGATGTTGTCCATGTAACGTCCGGACAAGGGAGCGACGAATTGGCCGCCGATGTAGTTGTCGTATCGAGTCTTGAACGGAGAGTTGGTGCGAAAGTCGATGTTTGCTGCCTGGCTCATTGCGGATCCTTGTCGTGAGTGCTTCGCTTCTCAATATAAAAAGCGTCATTCAGGGTACTCGCACCACGCTGTGAACGTCTGTGCCACTTTGGTATCAGATGCGTTGCACCATGACATCGCGAAACCAACGGGCTAAGCCAGTCAGGCCGCCGTTGAGGATTCGAATGGTCGCCTGACGAACTGTGCGTATAAGCGGTGTGACTGAAGCAGTTCGTCATGGCTGCCCATGCCGCTGATGCGGCCGTAATCGATAGAGCAGATGCGATCAGCCTGGCTTATGCTTGTTCCGAGGGCCAATTCCATCAAGCCATTGACGTGGCCGGTGGAATCAAATGAAGGATCAGCTGGGCAAGTGACCAGCCGATCAAACCGCCTACCAGCACGTCGGTGGGATAATGCAGACCCAGGATGGGGCGTGATAGTGCAGTCATCGCGGCGAAAAGGAATAATGCCGGGCCGAGTACCGGAAACCAGGCGCTCGCGACCACGGCAAAGAAGACCGCGTGCAGTGTGTGACCGGATGGAAAACTGTAGCGATCCAGAGGTGCTGTCAGGCAGTCGATGTCTGGGTGGGAAATGAAAGGCCGCTCGCGTACCAGAACCGCTTTAAGTGCTTTGTAGATCAGCAGTCCAATCAATGCGCCGAAGGTCATCGACAAGGAGGCAGTCAATCCGATGCTTCCGGCAAGAATCGGCATAATGAGCAGCATGGCATACCAGATCATGCCATTCCCCAGACGACTGACAAGAGCAAACAGTTGCCTTATCCGAGGATAGCGGCCTGCTCGATTGATCCAGCGGCAGAGGCGATACTCCATGCTATCGATGGTGGCAAAAGCTCGTGCTGTACTGCGCATATCGATCACTGCCCGGGATGGTGAGACAGACTTTAGGCAGCGCAGGCGACATCTGGATGGCAGCGCGGTAAAACTTGGATGACGAAGCGGCACGTTCCGTCATATAGCCTTGATCTGATGGTCATGCCGATGTCATTGGCCGCCCGCAAGCTGTGGCGCATGAAAATACTGCTTATCAGTGATGCTTGGCAGCCTCAGGTAAATGGGGTTGTTCGAACCCTGGAAAATACCCGGGCCGAGCTGACGGCCATGGGCCATGAAATTCTGGTTGTCGGTCCCGACCGCTTTCGAAGCATGCCGATGCCCGGCTATCGGGAAATTCCGCTGTCGCTCCTGCCAGGTCGGAAAATGGAGCGGATCATCGAATCCTTTCTGCCTGATTGCATCCATATTGCCACCGAGGGTCCGCTAGGCCTGGCCGCACGGCGATGGTGCGTGCATCATGAAGTCGTTTTCACGACTTCTTACCATACCCGCTTCCCGGAATATCTGCGCATGCGTGCTCCGGTACCGACCCTTTGGACCTACGCCTGGCTGCGGCGTTTCCACGGCGCTGCCCACCGCACCATGGTTCGGACCCGCACCCAGAAAGCAGACCTTGGCCAGCGTGGGTTTAGCCATCTTGATGTCTGGCCCGGTGGCGTCGATGTGCAGATGTTTCGACCTCGCAAGCAGCGAATCATCGATTTGCCGGGGCCAATCGCGCTGTATGCAGGCAGGGTGGCACCGGAGAAGACACTGGAAGACTTTCTTGCCGTCGACTTCCCGGGCTCGAAAGTTATTGTTGGCGATGGACCGGCTCGCAAGTCCTTGCAGGCAAAGTTTCCAGAGGCCCATTTCCTTGGTTACCACTACGGCGAAAATCTCGCTAGGTTAGTAGCCTCGGCCGATGTTTTTGTCTTCCCCAGCCGTACCGACACCCTGGGTTTGGTGATGCTGGAAGCCATGGCCAGTGGCGTGCCGGTCGCGGCTTATCCGGTACCCGGCCCGGTTGACGTGGTGCTGGAGGGCGTGAGTGGATGCCTGGATGAAAATCTGGCTGCAGCGATGGAAAAGGCCATGCAACTCGACCCCACGGACTGCCGCACATTCGCCGCTGAATTCTCTTGGCGCCACTGCAGCAAGATTTTCCTGGATCTGGTTCAGCCAATCCCGAACCTTCCGACCGATACCAATCAGCAGGACTTGCGGGAGAGCGGTCAAGATACCAAGGCAGCTACATTCCGGAAGCTTCCTGCGTGAGCGCGCGGTAGATTAACGCCATCAGGGTGTCACCTCGAACCGGTCCTGGAAGATGGGATCCTGAGCGGTGCCGAAACGCAGGTTGTCGATCAGTTCCCCGCCATTCTGCGTCGTGGCCAGCTCAACACGAGAGATCGGAACCGAACTGATCACGCCAATGAACTCACTCACCAGCCGATCCGACGTGCTTACCTGGGTTGAGCCTATCAGGCTTCCCTGAAGATCAAAGAACTGGACATGGACATTCAGGCCGCCGGCCAGTCCGGCCAAGACGTCCATTGCGACGGCGGTGATGTCGGCATCGTCGAAGCTGATGATAGTGGTCGCGATGAATTCCTTGGCGCCAGCCACCCAGCCTTCCTGTCCGATATCCTGGTCGCCCAGAATCACCACGCCATTGCCATTCGAGGAGGTCAGACTAAAGCCGGCGAGCAGCTCGCCGGGCGAGGCACAGTGATCATTGGACTGGCTGTTCAGCGGTTCCGTGCACTCGGCTCCGTCGTTGGCGTCTATGGCCTGGACCTCAAAGTTCTCGGCGGGAAGCACCAACCCGACATTGTCATGGAAACCGGCCAGGGTCGAGTAATAAGCCAGTGACGAGCGCTCTGCGGACTTTGGCAAGCCGCCGGAGGCAGGCATGCTGTGCGTTGCTACCAGGCCCAGAAACATACTGATAGCCATCACCAGCGCGAAATACTTTTCGGTAGTCATTTTTAGACGTCCTGCAATTTAGAGAGGGGTGTATAGGTGTCTACGCGGTTCAGGGAAATTGCAGGACAATCTTCAATAGGCGCCCGTTTTCCAAAGATTTCTATGCGGAAGGTAAGGGCGTCGACGTCCCGCCACGAACCCCGGGTAGCGCCGTCCTTCGTGTTGTCAATAAACTTTTACACCATTGCCTTCCTGATCTCGACCATGTCGGTCGTGGCCTGGTTTCCAGTTCAGTACTGGCAGCCTGAATGGTCCCCAGTAACCCCGCTTTGTTCACCACCCATCCGTCGCGAGACTTCGCGCAAATGGCTGACCTGCATCCTGTTCGGCACAGTCATGTCCTTGTTCGACCACTGGATGTTGAACTCTCTATTTGGCTTGGTGATAGGGGCAACCCTGGAGTTGCTCAGCCGCTGAGTGTTTGACAATGCCTCTCATTCCGTTAGAATTCAGAAAATGGGGCGTTTATACTTTACTTCCGAGGGATTTCTTCGCCGTCTCGTCCACGGCGCTTTTCTCTACATGAGCCGATTTGATCCTGCGTGCACCTGATGTGATCCAAAAGGCCGTGGGAGGGTTCGCATGAAAAAACGTCAAAGATCCGCCGCTGGAGGCTCGTCGCCAGCAAACGATGTCGGCTCCGCCCCGACGGATTCTACTGGCAAACGTCCAGACTCAGAGATGCCGCCAACCATCGCTCTCGCCAGCTTCCACAGCAACGAGGTGGAGCAGGACCTGCGTTATGACGCCTGGCGCGAGAACATGGGGGTTCTTTTCGATGTCGCATCGAGGGATGGGGCTAGCGCCGCAGTCAACAAGCCGGCCAGTATCATCACCGCCGATCTGGGTGATACGGTGTTGGCGCAGGCGTGCGCCGAATCACAAGACTTCATACGCGACCAAAAGCGGCTGGCAGGCGAGGAACTGGGGCTGATCTTGGTCCAGTATTTCCCCCACGGTGGTGGCATCCTCTGCGATCGTGAGCACCTGGTCGCCGGCGATATGCTGATTATCGACACCGAGAAACCTTTCAAGCTCGCGGCCACCGACTATGAAAACCTGACCCTCATGGTGCCGCATGACCTGCGGGCAAGCATTTCTCCAATGATTGACAGGCTCCACGGGAGACGCCTGCCGGGAAGCAACCCCATGGTCAACATCCTGGGTGAACATCTGCAAAGCCTGTGGCGAAACGTCACCGGCATGAACATGGCGCAGGCCGGCCGTGCGGTGCAGGGGACGATCGGGCTGATCCATGGCTATCTCGCCAATGAAAAGGGGCTTGCAGCCGAGCTGGAACCCGCAGTGGGCCAAGCGCTGGCACTCGCAGTCCGTCGCTATATTGAACAGCATCTCGAAAAGCCTTTGAAAATCGATGATCTGGCCAGGCATTTCAGGGTTTCCAGATCCCAGATCTACCGGTTGTTCGAGCAGCATGACGGCGTCGCGAGCTACGTCTGGGAACGACGACTGCGGCGCAGCCGAAGGCTGTTGATGACGCCATCGCTTCAGCATCTGAGTATTGGTGCGGTGGCCTTCGAGGTCGGTTTTACCAGCCATGCTCATTTCAGTCGCGCGTTCCGTTCGCGATTCGGCCTCACCCCAAGTCAACTGCGCGCAGCAGCGGTGGAACGCAAGTCCGGCCAAGCTGAGCGCGCTTCTCCGATCAGGCAGTATCCGGTTCAGGTTCCCGACATGGTGCGCCAGCTGGCAGCCGGTTAGAAGTCTGCCAAAGATAACCAGGATGGCGTGGTGCCTGGTCACCCGCACCCACCGAAACGTGCAGTCAAACGATCCGGAACGTCGAGTCAAACGCACTCAACGGGATCGCCCTAGTATTTGCCAAACGGGTAAAGCGCGCATTGCCGTTCGCCAGTTCAGAGTTATTCAGAAACTTCTTGATCAACGGATCAATGATGAACTGCCATCTGGCGGCGGTTCATCGAAGCGCAGCGCGCTATGAGACTACGACGATTTTGCCGCGATAAAGAGATGATCGCTGCTTGATGTGGGATTGAAACATCCCATCGAACACATCTGGAGGAAGAAAACGCATGTCCAGCAAACCATGGATCATCCTTGCTGCCTTGGCGGCTTTGAGCTTTCTCGCGGCCCATGAAGTTAAGGCGTCTCTGATTGTAGCCAACCCAGAGTGTGATGTAGGCAATTGCATCCAATCCATTCCCAGAGAATTCGGAAATCGCCCGAACCGCTCCGGTGGGGTCATCGTGGGCGAGACGGCGTCGCCGCGACTCCACGGCGGCGGGAGAGCCAGGAATGAGAGGGCCGATAATCCCGTACCACCCTTGCGTCTGGCAGGAACGCTATCTGGCGATTGGGATCGGGTCGAAGGGTTCGTCACCTTCCCGCGCACTTATGAGGAAGACGATATCGGTCGGCTGGAACTGATTCTTCGCGGCTTTGCGACCGTGCCAGGTACGGCACCGGACGAATACGTCGTGCCGGCCTGGGATCGCAACCTGTTCTTTATCGATCCGGATACGACCAACCCAGCAGAGATTCCACGCGTACTGGCCACCGTGGAGCGGGAGCCGTTCTACCAGCCCATGCCCGATGACGACTACGAGATCTTCCGCGACGATGAATTCGTTCTGGCCGAGTGCACCGGCAGCAACGTCTGCTCCATCCAGGTGGTGGACTATGCCGAGCTGCAGGAAGAAGGTCGCGACTATTCCGACTATCCGGAGGGTGCTGCACCGGTGATTGTCTATCTCGTGATCAACAGTGCCGGGGGGCTGGTTTCGGCGGCTGCCGACATTTTTGACGAGAATGGAGAGTACGAGCGGACCGACTTTCTGTACATTGGAGATACGATCGAATTCTTCATGCAGGCCCTCGACATCGATCAACCCGAGCTCCTTTTTCTGATTCAATACATGACCCCGCGGGAGCTGACAGAGAATTTCACGCTGGAGCGGACCTATTACATCCCAGGGCAGGATTATGTCGACCCCGACCTGCCGGCAGATTTCGATGCGGCGGTACAGCCGATGCAGTTCTTGCTCGAAGGGGTGCAAGCTGGCCTCGGCGACGATCCCGATATCTGGGAACAGGCCGGGCCCTGGGATCTTGGCTTCGAGTGGCAGGACCTGCTCGATTTCATCTTCAAATCCAGGTTCCAGGTGCCGACGCCGGACGTTACGTCGAGTACCACCAGCAGCAGCCTGGCAAGGCCGGGGCCAGAAAGCGCGGGACAGTAAAACGGAGACCGCCTTCGGCAGCGCACGGTAGCGGCTCATCTTGACGATGGTTGGGGGGTGGCTGGCCCTGCGCCGGCAGCGCGCATCGGCGCACGGTTCAGGGCCTCAATGGCTCATCAGTCTGGCCGCCGTTACCGTATCTGCCGTACTGGTTGGCCTGGCGACAGACGGTCTCCTCCCCACGCCACAGCCACTGTTCGCCTGGATCGCATTTGCGCCATGGCTGGCGGCAACGGCCAATCATGGTTCCCGGGGCGCCCTTGTGCTGGGCCTGATCATGGGGCTGGCCTACCTGATCCCGGGGCGGTGGGAGGTGCCGGCCATCCCGGCGCAGGCCGTCAGTGAGGCGGTTTGGGAAGGCCACCTGTGGACAG
>SKKV01000178.1 GCA_007123575.1 Wenzhouxiangella sp. | reverse complement strand
TCCGGTGCCGGTGCCGGTGCAGGCGCCGCACCCAGGCGAATGGTCAGACTTGAAGTGATCATCCAGTCGCGGAAGCCGCGCGAACGATTGAGGGAATCGCGATCATTGTCGTAGCGACCTTCCGCTTCGAGCCTGAGTCCGACCCGATCATTGAAAGGGTGGACGAAACCCAATCCAAGGGAGCCATAAATGTCGCGGCCTTCGCCGAAAATGCTGTCATGCTGCTGCAGCCCGGTGCCGAGCAGCACATAGGGACGCGTGCCGTCGAAATCAGCAAAGTGGTAACGGCCTACCAGACCCAAGCTGCGCAGCTTCCAACGATCCAGGCCGGGCGGCACTGATTCGATGTTGTTGTGATAGCGATCGTGGCGAAGATCGAGACTGAAGTCTTCCGTAAAAAAGCGGCCTACGCTGAGGGAGGTCAACAGCGCCTCGCCTTCGGTATCCCGATTGCCGTCCATAAACACCAGACCGACGCCGGGTGCAACGTACCAACGATTGTCGAAATCGCTGGAGGCCACAGCGAACTGGCCGGCCAGTAACCCTGCGGCGAGCAAACCTGTGAAAAGCCGAAATGCCATGATTTTTTTCCTCTTCACTCCAGAAAGGAGGCTGTTTGATGTGTCCCAGTCACCAGCCCAGACGAGCCGGTGAGCCCATTACTAAATTAAAGTTACGTTAAAGACCGTGATACCTTAGCAAAGTTGCACCGCCGCGCCTGTCAAAACGCAAAAATCATCAGTTCAGCGGCTATCACGCATCTGCTTCTGCTTCAGCTCCCAACGCTCTTGCGCATCCAGGCACAGAGTGGCGATGGGCCGCGCTTCGAGTCGGGCCAGACCAATTTCCTCGCCAGTTTCCTCGCAGTAGCCGTAGCTTCCGTCATCGACGCGATTCAACGCCTGGTCGATTTTGCCCAGCAGCTTGCGGTATCGATCTCGGGTGCGCAGTTCCAGGCTGTTTTCGGTTTCCCGGCTGGCACGTTCGGCCTCGTCACCGACATCTCGCACTTCGCCGCGCAAATGGTTGATGGTTTCCTGAGACTCTTCGATCAGTTCATTGCGCCAATCCAGCAATTTCTGCCGGAAATACGCCAGGTGCTCAGGGCACATGTACTCTTCATCGGCCGAAGGTTTATAACCCTCTGGCAATTCTACCTGCGGTTTGCTGGGCATCGACTTTCGGGGCCTCGCGTCTGGGTTGTTGCAAAACGGACAATTATATATCCTAAGAGGCCATCGAGAACAAGCCCATGCAAACCATTCTCCTTGCACTCATTCGTTTCTACCGCTATCTGATTTCGCCATTGCTTGGCCGTCATTGCCGCTTCACGCCGACCTGTTCGGCCTATGCCATGCAAGCGATCAGCCTTTACGGTGCCGGCCGTGGTAGCTGGATGGCGCTGAAACGCATTCTCCGCTGCCACCCCTTGTGCGCCGGTGGTCATGACCCGGTGCCCGGCTACGAGGACGACGACACCGGCTCAGAGTACGCTGAAAAAATCGACGGACAGGAGAATCAAATCTCGTGAGCGGGTGGTTGATCACCAATGCTCGTCTTCTGAATGAAGGCCGGCAAACCGAGGGGGACCTGCGCATCAAGCGCGGTCGCATCGAACAAATTGCCAGCCAGCTCAAGGCCCGTTCGGGCGAGACCGTCGTTGACGCTCAGGGCAAATACCTGATGCCAGGCATGATCGATGACCAGGTGCACTTTCGTGAACCGGGCCTGACCCGCAAAGGCAACATTGCCTCGGAGTCAAAAGCGGCGGTTGCCGGAGGCATCACCAGCTACCTGGAAATGCCCGACACCAGCCCACCGACAACCACGCGTCTGGCCCTCGCCGACAAGTTCAGTCGGGCTGCCGGCCGATCCACTGCCAACTACAGCTTCTATCTCGGCGCCAGCCGCGATAATTTGAGTGAAGTCAAGGCACTTGAGCCGCTCGAAGCCTGCGCCGTCAGTGTCTTCATGGGTTCGGCCAGCGCCAATCTCAGCATCGAGGACCCCAAACTGCTAGGCGAGATATTCCGGCATGCTCCAGGCCTGGTCGTGGCCCACTGCGAGGACTCGACCACCGTCGAAAGCAATCTCAGCGAAGCCCGCCGTCGCTATGCCAATCGCATCCCCGCGTCGGCCCACGCCGAAATTCATTCGCGCGAGGCCTGCCTGAAAGCCAGCACCCTGGCCGTACAGCTGGCCCAAGAACACAACACTCGCCTGCACTTGCTGAAAATCAGTACCGAAGATGAGCTGGCACTGTTAACTGCCGGCGCGATGGCTGACAAACAGATTACCGCCGAAGCCTGCGTGCACCACCTCTACTTCATCGATGCCGACTACGAAGCCCTGGGCAACCTGATCAAATGCAACCCGGCGATCAAGACCGGGGATGACCGCGGGGCCCTGCGCAAGGCGCTGCGCGACGGCCGCCTGGACATCATCGGCAGCGATCACTCCCCCCACCTATTGCGCGAAAAAAGCGGCAACTACGACTCCGCCGCAGCCGGTCTGCCGCTGGTTCAGTACGCGCTGCCCATTGCCTGGTCACTGGTAGCCGGTCGCACGCTCAGCCCGGAAGCCCTGGTCGAAAAACTGGCCCACAATCCCGCCCGCCGCTTCCAGATTCGCGAGCGAGGCTTCATCCGCGAAGGTTATTGCGCCGACCTGGTGCTGCTGGACCCGCGCGAACGCACGATCGTGAACCGCCAACCCATGATCAGTCAGTGCGGCTGGACGCCGCTGGCCGGGCGCAAGCTGCCGGCGCGCGTGGCCGCAACCTGGGTCAACGGCAACCTGGTCTGGCGCGACGGGCTTTTGACCGGCATTGTGCCGGGCGAAAGGCTGGAATTTGACCGACCGGCCTGATCAGGCCGGCGGTTCGACAGGGCGGGCAAACTGCGCCGGCCGAGCGCCCAAGGCCAGCATCAACAGGGCAAAGATCGCGGCACCGGCCGCCACGCCACAGCCTAGCCACACTACCCGGCGCAACAGGTCAAACCCAAGCATTTGTTCCGTACCCGGCATGATCGCAAGCACTACCAGGGCCATGCCGCCGCAGGCCGCCAACACCCTGGCCAGCTGTATCCCGGGCAGGCTCGGTGCCAAGCCGGGCGCGCGCAGATTGCGCCACAGCAAAACCGCGTTCAGCCACGCTGACATGCTGGAGGCCAGCGCCAGCCCGACGTGGGCCCCCGGATGGGCAGCCAGCGTGGCTAGCAGGCCAGCGCTGAAATCACCGCCCGACAGGTGCTGAACAATCAACAGCACAAACAACAGGTTGAGCAGCATATTGACGGCCAAGGCGGTGACCGCGATGCGCACTGGCGTGCGCGCATCCTGGCGCGAAAAATAGGCCGGCGCGAGAATCTTGACGCCAATAAACGCCGGCAAACCCAGGCAGTAGGCGCTCAGCGCCAGGGCGGCCATGCGCACGGCCTGTTCATCAAACGCGCCGTACTGAAACAAGGTCACCATCAGCGGCTCGGCCAGCACGGCCAGGCCGACCGCCGACGGCACGCCAATCGCCACGCCCAGCAGCAGCGCCCATTCCAGCGTTGCCCGAAAATCGCGCTGTCGTCCGGCCGTATGCAAACCGGCCAGCGTCGGCAGGATCACGGTCGACAAGGCGACACCGAACAGGCCGAGCGGAAACTCCATCAGCCGATCGGCGTAGTAGAGCCAGGAAATGCTGCCGGCAATCAGCAGCGAGGCAATCAGGGTATCGAGCAGCAGGCTGACCTGGGCAACCGAAGAGCCAAACAGGGTCGGCAGCATCAGCTTCATGATCCGGCGCACGCCCGGATGGGCGAAGCCGGGCTTAGGCAGCGGCAGAACGCCGTGCCTGGCTAGCGCCGGCAGCTGAACCGCCAGCTGCAGAATTCCGGCCATCAGCACGCCCCAGGCCAGCGCCTTGACCGGTTCCTCAAAGCGCTGACTGAACACCACGGCAGCCACAATCAGCGAAACATTGAGCAGCGCCGGAGTCAGCGCTGGCAGGGCAAAGCGGCCCAGGGTGTTGAGAATGCCGCCGGCCAGCGCGGTCAGGGCAATAAACAGCAAGTAGGGGAAAGTGATCCGCAGCAGATCACTGGCCAGGGCAAACTGTTCGGGCTGATCAATAAAACCGGGCGCAAACAGGCGAATGACCCAGGGCGCGAACAGCATGCCCAAGCCCGTGATCAGCAGCAGCACCGCCAACAGGCTGCCGGTTGTGGCGTCAATAAGCGATTTCAGCGCCGCGTGGTCACCGCGCTCCCGGTACTCGGCCAGCACCGGCACGAATGCCAGGGAAAACGAGCCCTCGGCAAACAGGCGGCGCAGGAAATTGGGAATCTTGAAGGCGACAAAAAAAGCATCGGTGGCAGCAGTAGCGCCAAACCAGCGCGCCAGCACGATATCGCGCACAAACCCGAGAATGCGCGAGACCAGGGTCATGGACCCGAAGCGGAAGGTATTGCCGAGCAAGCTCATCGGCCCATCCCCCGAAAGCAATCAGGCTGGCATGGCAACGTCCATCTTGACGCTGGCACCAAACCACCGGATAATGTCCTGCTCATTTTTTTGAAACAGTCTCCAGGAGTATCATTCAGTGGCCAACAGCGTTTCAGCCCGCAAGCGGGCTCGCCAGGGCGAGCGCAACCGTCAGCGTAACGCATCGCTGCGTTCGCACGTGCGCACCAAGATCAAAAAGGTGCTGCGCGCCATCGAAGCCGGCGACAAGACTGCGGCAGAGGAAGCCTACAAAGCTGCCGTTCCAGCCATCGATCAGTCTGTCTCCAAGGGCATCATGCATGCCAACAAGGCCGCACGCCACAAATCGCGCCTGAATCAGCACCTCAAGGGCCTCGGCGCCTGAAAACAGCAGGGTAAAGGTTTCCCGACCTTCGGGTAGCCTTCCCAGCACGGCGGCGCTATTGTAATCGCGCAGAGCAGGCATAAAGGCCCGGGATTTCCGCCGGGCACATCCACTTCGGGTTGGCAAAATGACTCAGAAACTCATGGTTGGCGTCGACGGTTCGGACCAATCGTCCAAGGCATTCGAGCACGCGCTAACGCTGGCGCGCTGGTCAGGCGCGGAATTGCATGCCGTTGCCGTCATTCACGGCCCCGATATCGAAATGGCCGAGTCGCCCGAGCGAGAGCAACTCGTCGCCCGCGCACGCGGACGACTCGAAGACGCTCTACAGGCGCTGAAAGACAAGGCCTCGGAAGACGATATCGAGCTGCAAATTCACCTGCTGGAAGGCCATCCGGTAGAACAGCTGCTGGAGCTTGCCTGGCAAAAAAACGTCGATCATCTGGTTCTCGGCCACCGCAGCAAGGGCTTGTTCGAGCGGTTGCTGATGGGATCGGTTGCCAAGCGCGTGGTTGACTTTGCCCGCTGCACGGTTACGGTGGTGAGGTAGCCGCTGCCTGAATCGTCACTCCTGGCGCGACGATTTGGGACCGGTAGCGTCGGTGCAGAATATTAACCCGACGAACATACTCACGCGTCTCTGCAAACGGCGGAATGCCGTCGTGGCGCTTGACCGCGTTTTCGCCGGCGTTATAGGCAGCGATCACTCGACTCAGATCATCGTTGAATTCCTCGGACAACCAGGCCAGGTAAGCAACGCCTGCGGTGATGTTATCTAGCGGATCAAACGGATCGACAACACCGAATCGGCGCTGGGTAGCCGGCATCAACTGCATCAGACCCTGGGCACCGGCGTGCGAGACGGCATCGCGCTGAAACCAGGACTCGGCGTGCATGATCGCCCGCACCAGGGCCTGATCGACCCCGAAAATTTCGCTCGCGGCCTGAACTTCGGCGGCAAAGTCATTTTTCTTCAGCGGCGTACGCTCCCAGTCGACGCCGCGCCGGCAAGTGCCAAAACAACCCAGGTTGTGGACCCGATAACGGTTTGCATCGGGCTTGCGGTCGGTGAACACGGTAATTCCGTTTTCGTCGACGTAGGTATAAATCTGGGCCTCGGCCAGACCGGCCAGCAGCACCCCAGTAAGGGCCAGGGTCAGGAACGTGTTTCTCATCAAGTCAAAATCCCCCGGTGACCGACAAGCCTCCGTCGGCAGTAATGATCTGGCCAGAGAGCCAGCCTGAATCCGGCCCCGCCAGAAAGGCAATCACACGGGCAATATCGTCCGGCTCGGCCAAGCGTCGCAGCGGCGTCGTGGTCTCAAAATAGCGCACCATGCGCTCATCGTCCAGCAAAGCCTTGGCAAAATCAGTCTTGACCAGCCCGGGCGCGACCGCATTGACCCGAACGCCATCGGCACCCAGCTCCAGGGCCAGGTTGCGCACCAACTGATTCTCGGCAGCCTTGGACATGCCGTAAACCCCGATAAAGCGATTGCCGAAGGCACCGGCAATCGACGACACCAAGACAACAGCGCCATTGCCTAAAGCCTTGAGATGCGGCCTAGCCAGGTGGGCCAGCCGCATGGCGCTGAAGACGTTGTTGTGCATGATGACATCGAAGGCCTTGCGGTCGACCTGGTCGGAAGGCCCGTAGACCGGGTTGCTGGCCGCATTCAAGACCACGCTATCCAGACGTCCGTAGCGCTCCACCGTCTTTTCCACTAGCGCGGCGAGCTGATCTTCCTGACCTATATGACAGGCAATCGCGGCTGCCTCACCACCCTGGTCTCGAATATCGGACGCCACCTGCTCGCAGCTTTCCTGGTTGCGGCTGGAAACGATGACCGTATGCCCTCTGCTTGCCAGCAGTTCGGCGGCCGCGCGGCCGATGCCCCGGCTGGAGCCGGTGATGATGGTGACCGGTGATGCGTGTTGGGTTGATGCCATGCTTAAATAATGCTTCCGTTTGAATAAAAAAGCGCTCAGGCAAGCGTGCGCTCGGCCGCTTGCTCCAGGTGACCGACGCAGTTGATCACCGTCGCGGTCCAGTTATCGGCCTGATCGAGTTCCAGCACCGTGACTGACGCATTATAAAGGCTGACGTTGAGCTCACGCTGCCAGGCCAGATCCTCACCCAGAAGTTCGGCCGCAATCGTGCTGATCACGCCGGCCGAGGTGACTACCACCGGGCTCAGCCCCAGTGCCATTTCGCCGCGCCAGCGCGGCAGCGGCGACAAAACCCGGCCATGGAAGGCCTGCCAGCTGCCGTTGTGGTCGCAGTCCAGGCGCGCATCCTGCCAGACGCTGAGCACCTGGGGAAACCAGGCCAGGAAGGTATCCAGGTAAGCCTTTGGATCGGCAAACGCCTGTTCGCCCGGCGGCTCCAGGCCCAGATGAATGGCCTGGGCCAGCGCACTTTGGATCAGCCTGTCAACCGTGTACTCGTTCAAGGCCGGGTCGACGGTTGGCGCGGCTGCCGGCGCCAGGTAATCGAGGGTCTGGTCATGACGCTTTAGCGTGCCACGCCACGGGCGCTGCAAATCGGTGGGCAACTCCTCGCGCAGACGCTGCCCCAGCGCGCGGCTCTGCCGTTGACCCAGCGCCGACAATCGGTCATAGTCCGCCGTTCCCAGACTGGCCTGTCCGTGCCGAACCAGGTACAAGCGCCCCGGTGTGGAAGACGCGGTCAACTCGGCCACCCATCAAAAACGCAAGGACAAATATTCATGACCCTGGAACAACTCCTCATCATTCTCTTGATTGGCGGCGTTGCCGGCTGGATTGCCGGCGTTTTGGTCAAGGGCCGAGGCCACGGAATCATTGTCAATATCGTGGTTGGCATTATCGGTGCCTTTATCGGCGGCTGGCTTTTTACCCAGCTCGGCATCACCCTGGGCGGGCTGATCGGGCAGCTCGCGGTCGCCACCGTGGGCGCAATCGTTCTGCTACTGATCTTGCGCGTGCTCAAAAAGGCGGCCTGATCGAAGGCAGCCTGCAACCATTCAGCCGATTCCGCAGGTCCCGCCGCGGCGGGCCAGGTACTGCTGGTGATACTCCTCGGCCCGCCAGAAGGTGGCTGCAGGCTCAATCGAGGTAGCAATCGGCTTGCTGAACTGGCCGCTCTGATCAAGCTCGGCGCGAACCCGCTCGGCGATTTCGCGCTGAGCGTCGTCGTGGGAAAAAATCACGCTGCGGTATTGGCGCCCCACATCCGGCCCCTGGCGATTGACCTGGGTCGGGTCATGCAGCTTGAAAAACTCGCGCACCAGGCGCTCATAGGAAACCCGCTCAGGATCGAACTCGACTTCGACCACCTCGACATGCCCGGTCTGATCGGTGCAGACCTGCTGATAGGTGGGCTGATCAACATGCCCGCCGCTGTAGCCTACCGGCGCATCAACCACGCCATCGAGCTCCCGAAAGCGCATTTCCACGCCCCAGAAACAGCCGGCACCAAAGGTTGCTTTCTCTGTCATTATCAACGGCCTCGATACACAAAGTCGCGATTGTAGACTGTGCGACGTCAATCCGGTTCAACCACCACACCCTGAATCCAACAATGAATAGCCGCTCGACCAGTTTTCTCTGGCATGACTACGAAACCTTCGGCGCCGACACCCGACGAGACCGGCCCGCCCAGTTTGCGGCACTGCGCACCAATGCCGAGCTTGAGCCGATTGGTGAGCCCACCGTCATCTACTGCCAGCCCGCCGACGATGTGCTGCCGCATCCCGATGCCTGCCTGATCACCGGCATCTCTCCCCAGACTGCTCGCGATCGCGGCCTGCCGGAAAACCAGTTCGCCGCTCGCATCCACGCCCTGATGAGCCAGCCCAACACTTGTACTGTCGGCTACAACAACTTTCGTTTCGACGACGAGGTCACCCGATTCCTTTTCTGGCGCAACTTCTATGAACCGTACACACGCGAATACGCCAACGGCAATTCGCGCTTCGACCTCATTGACCTGATGCGAATGACCGCGGCCCTGCGACCGGAAGGCATGAATTGGCCGCAGCGCGACGACGGCAGCCCGAGCTTCCGTTTGGAAGCCCTGGCTGAAGCCAACGGCATGGACACCAGCCAGGCCCACGATGCCCTGGCCGATGTCGAGGCCACGCTGGGACTGGCGCGCCTGGTTCGCAAGCATCAGCCCCGACTATGGGAATGGGCGCTGACGCTGCGTCAGAAGCATGTGGTTGCCGGGCTGCTAAACCGCGGCGAGCCGCTGCTGCACAGCTCGGCGCGCCTGCCGGCCAGCCAGTTTGCGACCGCGCCCGTGCTCCCGCTGGTGCCGCACCCGGACTTTGCCGGACAGTGGATCGTCTGGAACCTGAACGTTGACCCAGCACCATTCATGGACCAGCCAGACGATGTCCTGGCCGATCTGATGTGGACGCCCAATGCCGATTTGCCAGAGGGCATGGAACGGCTGCCGATCAAGCTGATTCGAGCCAATCGCTGCCCGATGATCTCGCCGATGTCGGTACTCAGCGACGAGGCCAGCGACCGCCTGGGTATCGACTTGGCCGCAGTTCACGACCGACGGCAGCGCCTGGAGCTGGCAAACAACTTCAAGCAGCGGCTGGGCCGGTTGTTCTCCTCGACCGGACAGGGAGCGAATGATCCCGAGCTGGCCCTGTACGATGGCTTCGTGCCCAGGGGGGATCAGGCCGTACTGGCCCGCGTGCGCGCCATGGACGCACCCGGCCTGGCCAGGCTGGGCCGTCCGTTCCAGGACGAACGCCTGAACGAGCTGCTGTTTCGCTACCGGGCGCGGCTCTACCCCGACAGCCTCGACGGAGAAGAACGCGCTGCCTGGCAGCAGTGGCGAAACAGGCGCTTGATCGACGACCCCGACCTGGCCTCGATTCGCTGGCCGGAGTACCAGCAGCGCATCAGCGAGCTAATGCAGGAGCGCCTCGACAAGCGGGAGCTGTTGATCGACCTGTGGCACTGGGCCCGAGAGCTTGGGCTTTCACCCAGGGGCCAACGATGATTCAATAACTTAGACCAAGCTCCTTGAATAAACTTTTAGTTGTTATACACAACTGCTTGATTCGAATTTTGACAGAACCTTGACAGCATTGTGACGGACCAGAGTGGCTGCCGGATCTATAACCCATTGTTTTTTATGGCTTTAATAAATTGGCCATTTTTTGCTCAATGTCCACTTTGCGCGAAGTTATGGGCATTGGCCGTACTCTTCTCACAGCTTTATCCACAACCTTTGTGGATAAGCCTAAACAAGGCGGCGCGGTGGGCTGCCGCCTTGGGTCTTTCAATTGAGACCAATTGAACCAGCTTGACCGGACAGAGCTGGGATCAGCTCAAGCTGGCCGTCCATCACCGGTCGGCCCCGCTCGCCCCTGCTGGAGCGACCAAGCGAGCCGCGCAGCAGGCGATCGCTGCGCGGTGAAACAAATTCAACCACGCTGCCATCGTCAAAACTGAGCATAAGGACCACTGGAGGCTGTCCGTTGCGGCCCGGTCGAGCAATCACGCCGCTAATTCGCTTGCCCACAATCTCGTCGCGGAACTCGATGCTGCTCATATCGGCAGAAACTTCAGGCTTCTGATCAGTATTCATCGCACTACTCCTGTCTGGTTGCAACTCCTTGAAAACTATTGCAACACAGCGCTTTCTCAAAACCTGAGAAACCGATTTCCTGTTTTTTCCGGTCAAATTTCCTACTTTCTGCCGGGGTTTTTGACCGATTTCACATCGCTGGCCAATCTCTAAACTGTTGCCAACGCTGGACAAACAGCCCGGCGTCCAACAAAACCCTTTAAATCTGAAAACAGGAGAACACATCATGATCAAGAACATCTTTTTTGCGCTGCTGCTGAGCCTGTCTCTGGCCGGTCTGACCATGGCTGACGTTGAATCCGTCGACATCAATACGGCCACCGCTGAGCAGCTTGCCGATACCCTGGTGGGGGTTGGCGCTGCCCGTGCCGAGGCGATCATCAGCTACCGCGAAGAGCATGGCCCGTTCAACCACGCCGATGAGTTGGTCAATGTCCGCGGCATCGGCCTGCGCACGGTTGATCGCAATCGCGACCGAATTGCCCTGGAGGCCAGCGACAGCGACTGATCTTGCTCTAAGCAAGTGCAAGGCCCGGCCGCCGCAAGGCAGCCGGGCCTTCGTTTTTTTGTTCAGAGATCCCTTAGCAGCTCAGTCGCGCAGCGGCAGCCGCGAGGCGAACGCGTGGGCCAGGGTCGATCGGTCGGTATGTTCGAGCTCACCACCCAGCGGCACGCCCTGGGCCAGTCGACTGATACCAACACCATGGCGCTTCGCCATTTCCTGAAGGTAGTAAGCCGTCGCCTCGCCCTCCACCGTGGTATTGGTTGCGATGATCAACTCCTCGATGGGCTCGTTGCCGAGCCGACGTTCCAGCAGATCCAGGCCCAGCTCTTCCGGGCCGATTCCGTCAAGCGGCGACAAACGCCCCAGCAGCACGAAATAACGCCCCTGAAACCCCGTTGCCGCCTCGATAGCCAGCACATCGGCAGGGCTTTCCACCACGCAAACAATGTTGTCTGAACGCTGCGGATTACTACAGACCCGGCACAGTTCGTCAGCGGTGAAGTTTCGGCAGCGCTGGCAACGTCGGATATCGCGCATGGCAGTCGCCAGCGCATCGGCCAGCCGCCGTCCACCCTGCCGGTCTCGCTCTAGCAGATGCATCGCCATACGCTGAGATGTGCGCGCGCCAACGCCAGGCAGACAACGCAGCGTCTCGAGCAGCTCCTCAAGAGGGTCGCGGCTCATGCCAGAATCCCGACAGCCGAATTCTTCAGGGCAAGGTAAAGCCGGGGGGCAGCGGCATGCCGCCGGCCAGCCCGCTCATTTTTTCCTGGGTCGCTTCCTGGACCCGATTGACTGCATCATTGACCGCAGCCGCCACCAAGTCTTCGATCATTTCGCGATCGTCGGCAACCTCGGGATCAATGCTGATTTTCCTGACCTCGTGGCGGCCATTCATCGTCACTTCCACCAGCCCGCCACCGGCCTGTCCGGTCACCTCCAGGGTGGCCAGTTCCTCCTGAGCTTTTTTAAGGTTCTCCTGGACCTTTTGCGCCTGCTGCATGAGCTGGGCAATGTTGCCTTTAAGCATGATTCAATGACTCCGGGTCTGATTCGGTCGAATGGATTCGCGCAAGACTTCGGCACCAAATCGATCACAAAGTTTGCGAACAACGGGATCGTCGTCGATGGCTGCCTCGGCCTGGCGTTGAGAATTGTCTGCCTTGATCTGCTGCTGGCGTGCCGGCGTATCAAGGTTGGCATCGGAAACACTGCGAACGCTCAGACGAACCGGGCCTCCCAGATATTTCTCCAGGCTGCGCTCCAGGCTGTCCTTGATCGAGGCGGTCACCATGACCATGTCGTCGACCGACGCCCGGCAGTTAACGTTTGGCTCGTCTGCGCTTTCAAGCACCAGCAACCCAGCGACCATGCGAACCGAGCCGGTCGCGTTCATGCGCTCAACGACTTGTGCCCAATTGTCCGGGCTGAGACTTCGATCCCGGCGCCAGGCTCCTGTTGAATCATTCTGAACGGCTGCCGAGGCAGGCCCCTGATGGCGGCTAGCGACGGGCTCGGTAGCTGTCGGCGCCGCCCGGGCGGCCGGCTCCGTAACGGCGCCAGACGAGGCCTGGGCCTGCGTGCCTTGTGCAGCGGCACCGGCCTTCGCCCTGCTCGTCTTCAACACCTGTCCACCGTCGGTGCCGTTTTCCGACACCGGCCGAAAAGCCAGCATCCTCAAGATGGTCATTTCGCAACCAGTGCGCGCATCCGGGGCCAGTTCCAGATCGCGGCGGCCGGTAATGGCAATCTGGTAGAAAAGCTGCAGATCTTCGGGGTCGAAGCGCGCTGCCAGGCCAACCAGCGTGTCCCAATCCGGTCGAGCATCGTCCCGGTAGTCCGGCAGGGCCTGAATCAAGGCGATACGGTGCAGGCATTCGGCAAGATCGAGCAGCAGCTGGCCCAGGTCGCGTGCCTGAGCAAAGACTTCGGCGATGATCTCCATGGCACGATTTGCATCGAACTCGGCCAGGGCTTCGGCCAGCTCATGGACATGACGACGCTCGACGCTGCCCAGCATCTCACGCACCTCGGCCTCCAGCAACTGGCTGCCGCCCGCCAGGGCCTGATCCAGCAGGCTCAGGCCGTCGCGCATGCTGCCGTCAGCCGCTCGGGCCAACAAGGTAATAGCCTCCGGCTCAAACGGTAGCGACTCTGCGTCGAGGATACGGTTCATCTGCGTGCCGATTTCATCGGGGCTCAGGCGCCGCAAGTTGAATTGCAAGCAACGCGACAGGATGGTGACCGGGATCTTCTGCGGATCGGTCGTCGCCAACACGAACTTGACGTGGTCCGGCGGCTCCTCCAGGGTCTTTAGCAGCGCATTGAAGCTGTGCGTGGACAGCATGTGCACTTCGTCAATCAGGTAAACCTTGAAGCGCCCCTGGGCTGGCGCGTACTGAACGTTATCGAGAATCTCCCGCGTATCGTCCACGCGCGTTCGCGAGGCGGCATCAATTTCCAGCAAGTCAACAAACCGCCCCTCATCGATAGCTACACAGTGCTCACACTGCCCGCACGGTTCGGCGCTAACGCCCTCCAGACAGTTCAAGGATTTGGCCAGAATGCGGGCGATCGTGGTCTTGCCGACGCCGCGTGTGCCAGTAAACAGGAAAGCATGATGCACGCGACCGGCGGTCAGTGAATTGGCCAACACCTTGACCACATGTGACTGCCCGACCAATTCGGCAAAATTCCGCGGCCGCCATTTCCTGGCAAGTACCTGATAACTCACGTGAATTTGATCTCCGGAGGACGTGTTTCCCGAATGCGCATTAGGCGCTTCGTTTGATCCTAAGCAGTGTACACGATCACCTGATCTGCCATAGGTATCAACCCGCCAAATCGGTTTTCCTGGGCTATAATAGGAGATTGGTGGCTTCTTCTGGTCTTCCCACACTGCACAATCCGTGAACCCCGTCAGGCCCGGAAGGGAGCAGCGGCAGCGGACTGGTCAGGTGCTGGGGTCGGGCTGGTTGAAGCCACCTTCTTCTTTTGCGAACGCCGTTCGCCGCCAAACTTTTATTCAGACGAAGCTAATTCAGGCTATACGCCAGGGCGGGCGCGCATACGACCAAAGTCGTATCGTTATTTGTGTGATCTTCGTCACAAAACAGAAAATTTTTCGTCGATCAGACTGGAAATTCCGCCGGCCCTTTGGGTATAACCCGCGGGTCGCTTTTTCCTGACCGCTATCAAAAAGACCTTAGAGTCGATCAAGTTTGGGGCAACTGGGGACTGATTCGACCCGCACAAGACAGAACTCAAGATCAAGTGACATTGCATGCCGGTCCAGCATTTTCCGGCCGGCCCAACCAAGCAAGGGGACCAGCAGTGATAAACGGGAGAAACACCTAAATGCACTTGAAGAAACTTTCCTTCACCCTTTTTGGCGCGGCTCTGCTCGCCATCAGCCTTCCAGTCTCAGCCTCCTTTTCATCCGAAACCGCCCAGCTCCGAACAGCCCAGTTTCCAATTGACGGGCAATACATCGTCGTTCTGCACGAAAACGCAGCCCGGCTGGCTCATGAAAGCAACAGGGTAGAGCCTGCCGTTGCCCAGGTCGCCTCAACGATGGCGCGCCAGCACGGTCTCAGGGTTGAGCGGACCTTCGAGCACGCGCTGCGCGGCTTCACTGTCAAGGCTGATGAGCGAACCATCCGACGGATGCTCAACGATGACCGAATTGCTTTCATTGAGCAAGACGGCATCGTCTCCATCTCTCAGACCACGCAGCCAAACGCGACTTGGGGCCTGGACCGCGTTGATCAGCGCGACCTACCACTTGACGGCAACTACATCTATGACACCACAGCCACCGGCGTCTATACCTACATTGTTGACACTGGAGTTCGCCCTACCCACGTCGATTTCGGCAATCGCGTATTGAGCGGTTTCACGTCAATCAACGATGGACGCGGCTCAAGTGACTGCAACGGCCATGGCACCCATGTGGCCGGTACTGTCGCCGGCTCTACCTGGGGAGTTGCCAAGGAAGCGTTTATCGTGCCGGTTCGTGTACTGGGCTGCAACGGCGGCGGCACCAACTCCGGCGTCATAGCCGGCATGGACTGGATTGCGGCTAACCATGTCAAGCCTGCCGTCGCCAACATGTCGCTGGGCGGTGGTGCATCCACTGCCACAGACAATGCTGTGGCAAACATGCGTAACGCTGGCGTTACCGTTGTCGTTGCCGCCGGCAACGAAAACCAGAACGCGTGCAACGTTTCCCCAGCACGCTCCAGCGCCGCTGTAACCGTGGGTTCAACCACAAGCAACGACTCGCGCTCGAACTTCTCCAACTGGGGGAGCTGCGTCGATATCTTTGCTCCGGGGTCATCCATTACTGCCCCCTGGCATACAAGCAATACGGCAACCAACACCATATCGGGTACCTCCATGGCTGCCCCGCACGTCGCCGGCATTGCCGCCCTATACCTGGCCGGTAACCCCAACGCCACCCCGGCCCAGGTTGAAAGTGCGGTTTACAACAACGGCAGCACCGGCAAGCTTAGCGGCCTTAATGGCTCGCCGAACCTGCTGGCATACTCTCGCTTTGGCAGTGGTGGCAACGACCCGGATCCGGAACCTGAAGTCATCGAGCTTGAAAATGGCGTAGCGGTTGGCAATCTTTCCGGCAGCCAGGGCTCGGAGCGCTTCTTTACCATTGATGTTCCGGATGGCGCGACCGACCTGGTCTTCGCAATGAGCGGGGGCTCCGGCGATGCCGATTTGTATGTGCGTCGCGGCACTCCGCCGACTCAGTCGAGCTATGAATGCCGCCCGTACCTGAACGGCAACAACGAAACCTGCACTTTCGCCTCACCGCAGGCCGGTACCTGGCATGTGATGATTCATGGCTGGACTGCCTACTCAGGCGTAAACCTTGTCGCCAGCTTCGAAGAGCCGGTCAGCGTCAACGAGTTACAGAATGGTCACCCGGTCAGCGGTCTGTCCGGCGGGCAAGGTTCGGAACAGTTCTTCACCATGGAAGTACCCAGCAATGTCAGCGAGCTGGTATTCCAGATGAGTGGCGGATCGGGTGATGCCGACCTGTACGTACGGCGCGGCGCACCGCCGACCACCACCACCTATGACTGCCGCCCCTACCTGAACGGCAACAATGAAACCTGCACTTTCAACGATCCGCAGGCCGGTACCTGGCATGTCATGATCCGTGGCTACACGGCCTATTCGAACGTGACCTTGGTGGGAAGTTACCAGGAAGGCCCAAGCGCCCCCTGTACCAACTGCACTCAGTACAGCGGCAGTCTGACCGGAACCGGCAACGCCCAGGCTCAGCCCGATGGCACGTGGTACCAGGCCGGCGCCGGCGTCCATCGCGGCTGGCTGCAAGGGCCAGGCAACGCCAACTTCGACCTCGAGCTGTATCGCTGGAACGGCAGCCGCTGGCAGCGCGTCAGGCGCGCGGCCACGTCCGACAGCAACGAGTTCATCGAGTACAACGGCAGCGCTGGTTTCTACTACTGGCGGGTTGTTTCGGCGTCCGGCTCGGGTGCCTACGACCTCTGGTTGCAAACGCCATAAAAAGCACGCACCGGACAAGGCGTGAACAAAGAGCCCCGCACTGCCGGGGCTCTTTTTATTCCGGCGCAGGATTCTTTATAGTGGTGCCCTGAACTCGATGAGCCGACTGCAGCATGGAATGGATGGCACTGGCACTTTTTGCCCTCGCGTTAATCTGGGCAATCTGGACCTACAACCGGCTGGTCAAGAAGCGCAACCGGGTCAAAACCGCCTGGAGCGATATCGACGTGCAGCTTACCCGGCGCCACGACCTGGTGCCCAACCTGGTCAGCATTGTCCAGCGCTACACCGAGCACGAGCGCGGCACGCTGGAATCGGTCACCCAGCTAAGAACCCGGGCAATTTCAATCGAAAGCCCGGCCCGACTGGGCGCCATCGAAAACGAGCTTGAGGGCTTGCTAAGCCGCTTGCTGATGCTGCGCGAAGACTATCCCGATCTCAAGGCCAGCGACAACTTTCGCCAATTGGCTGATCAACTCGTTGAGGTCGAAAACCATCTGCAGTATGCCCGCCGCTTCTACAACGGCGCAGTGCGCGACCTGAACACCCTGATCGGCCAGTTTCCTGACCTGCTGATCGCCAAGCTGTTCCAGTTCCAGCAGGCCGAGTTTTACGCCGCCGAGAGCGAGCATCGCACGGCACCCCAAGTCGAGATTGCACGATGAAAACCTTTCTTCGCCTCACTTTTTTAGCCCTGGCCGGCGGCTGGCTGCTGTCGGCCCAGGCCGACTATGAACGCATACTGTCCTTCCACAGCGAAATCGAAATATTCGCTGACAGCACCATGGAGGTCACCGAGCACATCACCGTCCGGGCCCTTCATCGCAATATCCGGCGCGGCATCTACCGTGATTTCCCTACCCGCTACCGCGACCGGCTGGGCAACCGAGTGCAAGTCGGATTTGAAGTCATTGAAGTGCTGCGTGATGGAGAGCCCGAGCCCTGGTTTATTGAAAACCAGATCAACGGGGTTCGCATAAACACCGGCGACGACAGCTATCTGCCCCGACCCGGCGACTATACATTCTCCATCCGCTACCGCACCAACCGCCAGCTGGGTTTCTTCGAGGAGCACGACGAGCTGTACTGGAACGTAACCGGCCTCGGCTGGGCATTTCGTATCGAGGAAGCCAGTGCCGAAGTCCGACTGCCGGAGCCGGTGCCTGCCGAGTCGCTGCGTCTGATCAGCTTTACTGGCCCCGATGGCTCCGAAACCACCCACGCCCGGGCAGAAGTGCTCGACCCCGGCCAGGTGCGTTTCGACACCACGCGACCGCTCAACCCGCGCGAAGGCTTGACGATTGCGGTCGGTTTTCCCAAGGGCATTATCGAGCCACCCAGCTTGACCCGTCGCGCCGGCTGGCTGCTGTGGGACAACCGTGGCCTGTTGCTGCTGTTGCCGGCAACCCTGTTGATTCTTGTCTTTTATATTCGCGAGTGGCGCGAGAAAGGCCGCGGCCCGGACAAGGGTGTGATTATTGCCCGCTATGAACCCCCGGCCGGTTACTCGCCAGCCGGCCTGCGTTGGGTGGTGCGCCGCAACTACGATCAGCGCTGCTTCAGCGCCGACCTGGTTGAACTGGCGGTCAAGGGCAAGTTGAAAATCGAACGCGAAAAATCCATGTTTCGCGACCGCTGGAAGTTGGTTCGCCTGGCGCCGGCGCTGGAGCCTGCGGCCCCTCCAAGCCAGCAAGCCCTGTTTCCCGCGCTGTTCGGCCAGGACCAGGAGGTGGAACTAAAGAAAAGCAACGCCACACGTCTGCAAGGCGCCATGAGTAAGCACACCGATGCGCTTCGCAAGCGCTATCGCGACCACTACATCAACTTCAACGGCAAGACGCTGGCCATCGGCTGGCTATCCTCAATCGCGATCGTGATTCTGTCTTTCCTGCTTGCCGGCGGCAGCGGCATGCTGCTACTGATTGGGCTGACCGTGATTCTGGCGATCATCAACATCGTGTTCAGCGGACTGATGCCGGCGCCGACCGAGCGCGGTCGCAAGCTGCTTGACCAGATAGAAGGCTTGAAGCTTTATTTGAGCGTTGCCGAGCGCGACGAGCTGCGCGCGCTCAAGCAGGTTGAAGGGGACAATCCGCAGGTCACACCCGAGCGCTTTGAGGCCCTTTTACCCTATGCACTTGCCCTGGATGTGGAACAAGCCTGGACTTCACGCCTGACCCGGGCCGTCGGCGAGGCCGCCGCTGATCAGGCCCGTTCGCGCATGAGCTGGTACGCCGGATCTGGTGCCGCAGTTGGCGGCCTGGCCGGGCTGAGCAAAGGCTTGGGCAGTAACCTGTCTTCGACGATTTCCTCGTCATCTTCGCCACCGGGCAGCAGCTCCGGCAGCGGTGGATCATCCGGTGGCGGCGGTGGCGGTGGCGGTGGCGGTGGTCGCTAAGTGAGCGATCAGCGCTCTGCCGCTTCAACCTCGTGCACGTCAAAGGCCTGGCGCACCCAGGCCAGGTAAGCCTGGTCGGTTGAAACCACCTTGCCCGGCGAATCTGACAGTTTGACCACCGGCTGACCGTTGCACTCGGTCATCTTGATGACAATGTTGATCGGATCGGCCCCGGTATCGTTGGTCAGATTGGTGCCGATGCCGAAAGAGATATTGGTCTGGTCACGAAAGCGCTCCCAGATGGCAGCCGCCTTGGGGATATTCAGCGAATCGGAAAAGATCAGGTTGCGCGTCTTTGGATCTATCCGGTTGGCCCGGTAGTGAGCAATCATCGCTTCGGCCCAGGCAAACGGGTCGCCTGAATCCTGGCGCGCGCCGTCGAACAGCTTGCAGAAATACAGATCGAAATCGCGCAGGAAAGCCTTCAGGCTGTAGGTGTCCGACAGGGCAATGCCCAGATCTCCCCGGTACTCACGCGCCCAGACCTCGAAGGCAAAGCGCTGGGTTTCGGCCAGGCGGGGACCCAAGGCCTGGCAGGCCTGGATGAACTCATGGGCCATGGTGCCGATAGGGACCAGGCCAAACTGGCGCGCCAGGCGCAGGTTGGAGGTGCCACGCAGGCTGCCCGGCAGTTCCTCAACCAGGGTCGCCACCACCTCGTCATGCCAGGTCCGCGAAAAGCGGCGCCGGGTGCCAAAGTCAGCAAAGATGAACTCGTCGGGCCGATCCAGCGCCCGCACCTGGCCAATTTTTTCAGCCAGGCGACGCCGGCCCTCGGCCAGGTCATGATCGGCATAGGCATGGCGGGCATACAGCTCGCTGATGATAGCCAGCAGCGGCACCTCGAACAGGATGGTATGCAGCCACGGCCCGCGAATACGCAGATCGAGCTGGCCATCGATCACGTCAATATGGACAAAGCGCTCCTGCAAATGAAACAGGCGCAGAAACTCGACAAAGTCAGACTTCAGGTAGCGCAGCGTTCCCAGGAATTCCAGTTCGTCATCGCTGAGCTTGAGCGTGCACAAGTGCTTGATCTCCCGCTCCAGCGCCGGCATCAGCGGCGTCAGATCCACCCCATCGTTGCGACAGCGGAAACGATACTCAACCTCGGCGCCGGGAAACTGATGCAGCACCACCTGCATCATCGAAAACTTGTAGATATCGGTATCCAGCAGCGAGCCAATGATCATGCCGCCTGCTCCAGCTCGTCCGCGCTCTCGATCACCATCACGCCCGTGGCCCGCATCGCCGCCAGGGCCTCGGCCGTACTCGCCTCGGCAATGCCGCGACAGGCGGCCAGGTTGAGCACGGTATTGAACCCGGCCCGGGCCAGCTGCATGGCGGTGGCCTTGACGCAGTAGTCAGTCGCCAGGCCGCCGACCAGCACCGTGCTGACCGTGCGCGCCATCAGCCACTCGATCACCCCGGTGCTCATGCGCTCGGCAATGTCGTGGTAGCAGGCACCGTAGGGGTGCATGTCCAGCTCCACGCCCTTCCACACGAAGAAATCGTATTCGACAGGCCTTGGCAAACCGGGCAACAGCTCAAAACCCTCGGTACCGGGCACCGCGTGCACCGGCCAGAACTCGCGCGCATTTTCCAGGCCCACGCCTGACTGGCCGATCTTGTCCGGGTCATCGGTCACCCAGGCCGCTTTCGGGCTGTGTGCATCTTTCGAGCCCAGGCGCCAGCCGGCAAACTGGGCCTGGCGATTGAGCTCATCGACAATCTGGTCGCCCTCTACCACGGGCAGTTCGTCCGGGCACAGCGGCGAAAAAGTGCGCTGGGCATCGACATCAAAACAGGCCACGAAGCGCTTGTCGGCAATCAGCATGAGGCACATCCGAAGGTTGCGAGAACACAACCAACATTATGCCTGTGGCGGCATTGACTCGCTGTCAGACTAAATCAGTCGGCAACGCGCAGCGCCGGATCTCCAAGCAGAGTCCAGGCAACGATGACATCGCGCGCCAGGTCGGCCGGCAATGACTGCTTGGCCTCGGTCAGCGCCTCTCCCAGACTGATTTCAGGATCGGCAAGCAGCGGGCCAAGGGCCTCGCCAAGCAGACGACTGCTGGTTGCTGACGTGAAGGTTGCCGAGCCGACAACGGCCGCCGCGCCGCGCTCGGGGGCCAGCATCAGGCGATGGCCCAGGGTGTTGTAGGCAGGGCCAACATGGTAGGTATTCCAGCAGCCCCACTGCATCACCACGGTGGGTCGGTTGGTGGCTGCCAGCAAGTCCACGTCCGCGGCCGAAAAGAGTCCGGAGAAAGTCCAGACCGAGTGCGCGGAGTGGCCTGAAAAAGCCACCAGCGATTGACCGTCGTCCATGGCCTGGATCAGCTTTTCCCTGGCCTCGTCAACCGGCAGCTCGTCCAGATAGGCGCGTCTTGCCATCCATCCCGAACCCAGATCGGCGCGAAGATTTTCGCTCTGCTGGCGAAATGACAGTCCCGGCTCGTCCTGGTCGGCCGCCAGCATCAAGCGCTGCCGATAGTCGCGCGCGTCGTAGCTGAGCGTTTTGGTGATGACCTGATCGAGCTCGGCTGCCGTGCGCACTGGCAGGCGGCCAATTGCGCGGTCGGGAACGCCGTTGTCGTTCAGATCCACAAGCAAACCGTCGGCCGGGGCAAAGCGAACCAGATCGCTGGCTGCCGCATACACGGTCGGAATAAAACTGACCGAATCGCTGCCAAGATAGCCACGGTAGTCATAGGTATCGCCGCCGACCAGCAAGACGTAGCGGTAACCGACCGGATCGGCGGCGTCGCGCAGAAACTGCTGCAGACCCGGGCCTTCGGCGTGGCCGCCGCTGTAGGACGAATGGATATCGCGCACATCGACCAGGCGAACAACCAGTCCGGCATCCTGGTGATGGGCGATCAGCGGAGCCAGGCCATCGACAAAATCGGGATGAGCGATGATCAGATAGTCAGCGGCTTGTTCGAGCAGATCGACAGGCACCCGCCCTGGCCGCACCGCCGGGGCCGGCAGCGTGGCTGGGTCGCGGATATGCCAGGTTGCCAAACCGTCGCCTGCCGGCAGCAGCAGTGCCGGTGTATCTCTGCCCTGGGCTGGATGCTCGAAGCGATCGGTAAACAAGGCATCGGCCGGCTGGTCTTTCTGCACGCGAAAGACGCCCTGCTCATCTTCCCGGTAGATGCGCGGGGACTGTGGCAGTTCGCCGGCAACTGCAATGGCTTCTCCGCTGGCACGAAACACCAGCTCGCCATCTCGGGTAAGCAACTCACGCGGGTAGTAAACCTGCGCCGACTGAAAGGCCATCACTGCACTGGCAACGCCGGTGTCTCCGGGCAGCTTGAGGGTCAGCTCATTCTCGCCGTCGTTCAGCCAATCGATTGGGAACTGCGCTTCAAGTGCAAGCGCGTCGCGGCCGTTGAACCAATGGTCGACCACCATCTGATCGTTAATGAAAACCTGAATGTGGTGGTCGGGGTCGATATCGTCCCATGAGGTAATTCCCCACCCTTGAACGGCCAGCCGCGCCGGGCCCGCAGCCGGTTCCAGATGATCGACATCAAACGAATAGGTCCATTGCCGGGCTTGAGACTGCACCGACAGGCGGCGATCGTACCAGGGGCTGTCCATGGGCGATGAAAAACTGTAGTGGCGCGGAGAACCCACGCTGGCCACTTCCGTGTAGCTGGTTGATGCTGGCCCGGACGGATTGCGGGTGTCCAGGGCAATCCGGCGATGGTCAGCGGGCCGCTGGGCATGCAGCTTGTAGACGGCATGGGCCGTGTACAGGCTGTCGCTGTCTGCGGCCAGGAACTCGATCCAGTCACCGTCCGAGAAGTAATCGCGGGCGTTAGTGTGGAACGGCACAGGTTCGCCGCGGTGGGTCAGGGCCAGGTCGGTGACGGGCTTGCCGACCAGATTAATACCGGCTGCCTCAAGCTGCTGGTGGTCAAGTCGGTGCAGGCCGGATGCTGAAGTTTCCAGATGAATCGGTTGATCGCGGCCTGGTTTCCAGTCATCCGTCGCGCCCCGATCAGTGCGACTGACCTTCGACCAATCGATCGCATGTGGCTGCGGCCGCTTTCCGTACTCGCTGCCGACAGAAAACGGACCGTGCCGCTGCAGGCGCCCGCGCACATCCATGTCCTCGATAAAAAAGGCCTTGATCGACTTATCCACCGGGTGCCGATATTCGGCGGGATCGGTGAGGTCCACACCCTGGGATTCAATCAGCTCTTCGTGCAAAGGCTGCAGGCTCTCGGCATCCAGCAGGCGGAAGCCAAGGTTGCCAATCTCGCTGGCTGTCGCCCAGCGTATGTCGACGCCGTCGGCCTGTTGCCGGGCATCCACCCAGGCGAGCACCACGGGAACGCCCAGGTCCTGGCAGGCTTCCAGGTCCAGGCGGCGCACGGTGGCAGTTGCGGTGACATCGTCCCAGACCGCCGCCAGCTGAATCTGAACAGTCCCCCCGAGTTCCAGCGCCAAACCGGACAAGTCCCAGCCCATGGGATACTGATCCGGGTCAACGCCGGGCTCATCGACCGGGTTGGCAAAGCCGCTGGCCGGCGGCATGAACTGCCATTCGTTGCTGACGCCTTCCTGCCAATAGGAAAACCTCACCTGGTTCGGGCTGCCGGCCACCGTGGTCGTGAACTCGAGCGTATCGGGGTTCGCGTCGCGGCAATCGTCCACCACGAGGCCTGCTTCTGGCAGGCCGAAATCAATACTGACCAGGGCTGCATCGCTGATCTGACCCGCCGTGTCGCGCACCCGGTATTCCACCGCATCGGGATTGCCGGCCAATTCCTCGGCCGGGAAGAACTGCAGCTTGCCGGTTCCCGGCAACACTTCCCAACGTCCCTGGCCCGGAACGATCAGCGGCTCTCCCGCAGCCCCAGTGCCGTCAATCTGGATACTGTCGGGGTCGAGCGGCTCGGGGCCAGCAAGATCATTGGCCAGCAGGTCAATCGTGACAATGGCACCGACCGGCGCCAGGGCATGATCGGGGCGGGTCAGCGGCCCGGTCTGAGCCAGGCTGAAATCGCGTTCCACAAGCTGGTCACGGGACAGCCCCACGGCCGGGTCGGGGTGCGGGGATGTGGCCACGGTCGTGTTGAATGGTGCGCTGACCGACAAAGTATAGGTCGCAGGCGCCGCCAAACTAAACTGATAACCGCCGCTGGCCGATGTCGTAGTGGTGAATTGCGCACCGGTAGCGTTGTTGGTCACCGCTATCTGGACCGCTTCAACCGGCTCGCCGCCCAGCGAGATGATTCCGGAAAGGGTTCCCATCCCGCTTAGCCGCAGCCGCCATACATCGGCAACGGCTTCGTTTTCGCTGATCCTGCCGCCGGCAAGCAGCAGATCGCCATTGGCCAGCAGTTCTGTATCCATGCCTGCCCGAGCACCCCAGGGCGCTTCGTCGCTCACCTCGGTCCAGGTCACTCCGGCATCCTCGGATAGCCACATATCCGAGAACAATATGCCGGGATTGCCGAAAGTCTGCGGGAAGCGGCCGCCCAGCAGCAGCAATCGCCCGTCCGGCAATGCTTCCAGAGCGTGTCCGTGGCGGGCTTCCCAGGGCGCAGCGCCAGTTTGCGGCTGCCAGCTGGCGCCGCCATCGCTGGAAATCCAGACATCGTTAAAGGTTGTGCCGGAACCGGAGGAATCGGTACCACCGGCAAGCACAATGCGCCCGTCGGGCAAGGTCGTCATGGCATGACCGTAGCGGGCAGACCAGGCCGCGTTGCCCAGATTCTGGTAGATGCCCGAACCGGCGATCCAGCG
>SKKV01000007.1 GCA_007123575.1 Wenzhouxiangella sp. | reverse complement strand
CTCGATCATTCGTCCTTGCCCCACGAGTAAACGAGCTTTAGGGCGAGTGATGTTGCTCAATCACCCGCTGGCACTGGGTACTGAACCGGGTTGACGCCACGAGGCTCGATGATGCCAAAGTGGAACCCGGCCCACAGCACCAAGATCAAGCCGACCGACAATCCAACCCTCCAACTCAAGCGGCGCACGGTGCGATCGCTGTCGGCGTCATCGGTGATAAGAAAATAAAACCCGGATGCCAGCGTGTAAAGAATGCCGATGAAAACGCCGATGATGATTAGCTTGCTCAGCAAAACGGATGACCCTTTATTTACAGACGCGGAGTATAAGTCTTCGCTGTGATGAATCTCTACCAACCGTCATGATTCGCCGTTTTCTTCCGCACCTGGTCGCCGTCGCTGTTGTCCTCGCCTGTTTGCGCCTGGCTTTCTGGCAGCTGGATCGCGCCGAGGAAAAAGAACAGATGGCCCGACAGTGGGAACAAGCTCCGGCCGTCGAACTGGCCAGCCTGAACACGCATTCGCCGCCCGCTTTCGCTCGCGTGCAAGGATACGGTAGCTGGGATACGCAAAGACATCTGCTGCTCGACAACCAGATACGCAACAACCACCCGGGCGTGCACGTGTTCAGCTTGTTCGAGCCAGCAGACGGGGGGCCGCCGCTGTTGGTCAACCGAGGCTGGCAACCTTGGCTGCGACGCTCTGACGAATGGCCGACAATCGATACGCCGGCGACTCCGGTAAACATCACCGGCCGACTCAGTCCCCCACCCCGAGTCGGCTTTCAACTGGGAGCAGCGCAGGCCCTTGACGGCAATAGCTGGCCCAACCTGACCACCTACTTTGACCTGGAGCGCGTGCGCGAGGTGTTCGGCCCGGGGGTTATCGACCAGATTGTCCTGCTGAGCCCGGACCATCCGCAGCATCTGACCGGAGACGAATGGCAAACCGTGGTCATGGGTCCGGAGCGCCACCGCGGCTACGCGTTTCAGTGGTTCAGCATTGCCTCAGCCGTGCTGATTATCTGGGTTTTTCTCACCTACAGGCAGTTGCGACGCAAATGAACAAGGCCGTCATCATCCTGGTTTTCGTACTTTTCGGCGCGCCGGTGCTGATCGCCACCCTGCTCCACAGCGAATGGTTCGATGCGCGCATGGGCGGCACCCGCAACCACGGTGAATTCGTGCAGCCGGTGATCCCCCTGCCCGATGGCTGGCAAGCAAGCCGTGGCGATGGCAGCTCGCTCAGCCGCGACGATCTACTTGACCGCTGGCAGCTGGTACACCGCCGCCAGCAGCCGTGCGATGAAGCCTGCCTGGAGGACCTTTACTGGCTGCGCCAGGTCAGGCGGGCCCAGGATCGGCACCAGCCCGACGTCGGTCTTTTGCTGGTCAGTCTGACGCCGGTCGACGAACAGACCCGGCAGCAGATACTGACGCTCGCTGATGACTTTCAGATCCTCGACGGTCAAGCCGCGGCCGCCGTTCACGAAGCCTTTCCCTCGCCCCCCGAAGCGCCGTCTAGCTACATCCTTGACCCCATGGGAAATATAATATTGCAGTACTCCGCAGACGCCGATCCGAACGGCATACGCCGTGATTTGCGACGCCTGCTGACCTGGACGCAGCGCAACTGACTTTCCCCATGAATACTGCCAAAAATTACAACCGCCTGGCCTTGTTTGCGGCCGTTCTGACCTTCGTGGTCATCGTCCTCGGCGCCTGGGTTCGGCTGACCGATGCCGGCCTCGGCTGCCCCGACTGGCCGGGCTGCTACGGTCACCTCACCTGGCCGCAGGACGAAGGTTCGTTGGCGGTGGCCGAGCAAGTGCGCCCGGAGCGGGCCGTGGACGTGGGTTCGGCAGTTCGCGAAATGGTCCACCGTTACGCTGCCGGCATTCTCGGACTGGTCGTGTTGGGCCTGGCCATCCTGGCCTGGCGTCGACGCTCCGACCCGCGCCAGCCGGTCACTCTGCCCATTGCCCTGCTGGTTCTGATCTTTTTCCAAGCCGCCTTGGGCGCCTGGACGGTCACGATGCTTCTGAAACCAGCCATCGTGCTCGCCCACCTGGCCGGCGGCATGCTCACCTTCAGCCTGCTGATCTGGCTGTATCTGAAAACACGTCCCCGGCAGCCGCAGCCCAACCTGCAGCAGCGTCGGCTGCGCTGGCCGCTGACCCTGGGGCTGGTCGTGCTGGTCGGGCAAATCCTGCTTGGCGGCTGGGTCAGCACCAACTATGCGGCCCTGTCTTGCCCCGATTTCCCCACCTGCATGGGCCAGTGGTGGCCCGACAGCAACTTCAGCGAAGGCTTCACTTTATGGCGCGGAGTCGGCGTGGACTACGAGGGCGGCGTGCTCGATCATGACGCTCGGGTAGCCATACACCTCGCCCACCGCATTGGCGCGCTGGTGGTGATCGGCGTGTTCGGCTGGCTGCTTTGGCAACTGTTCCGCACGCCAGGCATGGGCCGTCCGGCCAGCCTGCTGTGCGCGCTGCTGGTGATCCAGATCTCCTTCGGCATTCTGAACGTATTGCTCGGCCTGCCGCTGTGGATTGCCGTCGCCCATAACGGCACCGCCGCGTTGCTACTTGGCAGCATGGTTTGGTTGCTGACCCTGACCGGCGAGAAACCGGCCCCGTCCGGATGAACGCTGTCCTGCCAGGGAGCCAGATTCGACACTTCCTTGCCCTATGCAAGCTGAAGGTCGTGAGTCTTATCGTTTTCACTGCCGTGGTCGGCATGTTTCTGGCTGTACCCGGCATGGTGCCGCTGGATGTCCTGATCCTGGGCTCGCTGGGCATCGGCATGGCCGCATCCAGCGCTGCGGCGATCAACCACCTGCTCGATGCCAGGACCGACGAGGTGATGGCGAGAACGCGCAACCGCCCCCTGCCTACAGGCAGCCTCGATCAGCGTCAGGTGCTGGTTTTCGCGCTTGGCCTGGCCGCAATTTCCATGCTCATCCTGGCGGTGTTCATCAACCCGCTGACCGCCATTCTGACCTTTGCCAGCCTGATCGGTTACGCCATCATCTACACCGCCTGGCTGAAGCGGGCCACGCCGCAAAATATTGTCATCGGCGGTGCCGCCGGCGCGGCCCCGCCAGTGCTTGGCTGGGTTGCCGTGACCGGCGAGATTCACGCCCACGCACTGATCCTGTTTTTGATCATCTTCGTATGGACGCCGCCGCACTTCTGGGCCCTGGCGATCTATCGCCGGCACGATTACGCGGCCGCCGACGTACCGATGATGCCAGTCACCCACGGCGTCGAATTCACCCGCTGGCAGATCCTGTTCTACAGCATCATCCTGGTCCTGGTGACCCTCCTGCCCTGGCTGACCGGCATGAGCGGGCTGATCTACCTGGCCGGTTCCTCGGTGCTCAACCTGGGCTTTATGGGCTATGCCATCGCTATGCTGAGGCCCCGCAACGAACAGATCGCGATGAAAATGTTCAGCTATTCGGTGCTGTATCTGATGATGCTGTTTGCCTTTTTGCTGATCGATCACTACCTACCCTTATAGAAATTCAGGACTGAAGAGACTTCTCATGCCTCAGAACCACGCACCGTCCTCCCCGCTGCACCAACTGGAAGCCCACGATGAGTTCATCGCCCGCCATATCGGGCCGGATGAAGATGAGCTCCGCGACATGCTGACAGCAGTGGGCTGCACCTCGCTGGATGCCTTGATGACCGAAACCATGCCGGGCAGCATCCGCAATGAGCAGCCCCTGGAGCTGCCGCCCAGTGACAACGAAGACCGGGTCCTTGAGCAACTGCGTGAAATGGCCTCGGCCAACACGGTCAGTCACAGCATGATCGGACTGGGTTACCACCCGACCATCACACCGCCGGTCATTCTGCGCAACGTTCTGGAAAACCCCGGCTGGTACACGGCCTATACGCCTTACCAGGCAGAGATCGCCCAAGGCCGGCTCGAGGGCTTGCTGAACTTTCAGCAGGTCATCATGGATCTGACAGGTATGGAGCTGGCCAACGCATCCCTGCTCGACGAGGCCACGGCCGCGGCCGAGGCCATGGCCATGCTCAAACGAGTCAATCGGTCCAACAAGAGCAACCGCTTCCTGGTTGACGCCCACTGTTTGCCGCAAACCATCGACGTGGTTCGCAACCGGGCCCATCACCTGGATATCGAGATCAAAGTGACTGAAAACCTTGCCGAGGCGCTGAGCGATAGCGACTGTTTCGGCATTCTTTTGCAGTACCCGGGCGCCAGCGGCGCGATTGTTGACCTCGCCCCGATCATTGCAAAGGCCCACGACCAGGGCGCGCTGGCCGCAGTCGCCGCCGACCTAATGTCGCTGGTGGTGCTCAATTCGCCGGGCGAAGCCGGCGCGGATGTCGTCGTCGGTTCGGCCCAGCGCTTTGGCGTGCCAATGGCATACGGCGGCCCGCACGCGGCTTTCCTCGCCACCCGCGAGGACTACCGGCGCAGCGTGCCCGGCCGAATCATCGGCGTATCCCGCGACCGCCACGGCAACCCGGCCCTGCGCATGGCCCTGCAGACCCGCGAGCAACATATTCGCCGCGAAAAGGCGATGAGCAATATCTGCACCGCCCAGGCCTTGCTGGCCGTGATGGCCGGGTTTTACGCCGTCTGGCACGGACCCGAAGGCATCAAACGCATTGCCGGGCGCATCCACCGCCACGCCTGCCTGATCGGCCATGCCCTGTCCCAGGCCGGCTTCGAGCTGGAGCATGAGCACTACTTCGACACCATTTCAATCAAGGTCGACGAACCGCGCCGCCAGGCCCTCTTACACAAGGCCCAGCAGGCCGGCCTGAATCTGCGCGCCGACCGCGAAGGCTATATCGGCATCACCGTCAACGAATGCACCCGCCGCCGCCACACCTCCACCCTGCTAGGCCTGTTCGATGACGTCAACAGCGATGTCAATGCGCTGGATCAGGGCCTGGCCGCGGAAAGCAGCGCCATTCCGCAAACGCTGAGGCGGACCAGCGATTTCATGCAGCACGAGGTATTCAGCCGCTACCACTCTGAAACAGAAATGCTGCGTTATCTCAAGCGCCTGGAAAACCGTGATCTGAGCCTGGCCCATGCGATGATTCCGCTTGGTTCGTGCACAATGAAGCTTAACGCCACCGCCGAGATGATTCCGGTGACCTGGCCGGAGTTCGCCCAACTGCACCCATTTTGCCCCTGGGACCAGGCCCGCGGCTACCACGCCATGATCGGCGAGCTTGAGGCCATGCTGCGCGATCTGACCGGGTTCTCAGCCGTTTCCCTGCAGCCCAACGCCGGCTCGCAAGGCGAATATGCCGGCCTGCTGGCGATCAAGGGCTGGCACGAGCAGCGCGGCGAACCGCACCGCAAGGTCTGCCTGATTCCATCCTCCGCTCACGGCACCAACCCGGCCAGCGCGCAGATGGTCGGCATGGACATCGTCGTGGTCGGCTGCGACGAGCGCGGCAACATCGACCTGTCCGATCTGGAGAGCAAGATCGAGAAACACCAGGCCAACCTCGCTGCACTGATGATTACCTATCCGTCCACGCACGGCGTGTTCGAAGAAGACGTGGTCACGATCTGCAACAAGGTCCGCGCCGCCGGCGGCCAGGTCTACCTGGACGGCGCCAACATGAACGCCCTGGTCGGCTGGTCACGTATCGCCGATTTCGCCGACGTCTGCCATCTCAACCTGCACAAGACCTTCTGCATTCCGCACGGCGGCGGCGGCCCGGGTGTAGGCCCAATTGGCGTGCGCGAGCACCTCGCCCCATTCCTGCCCGGCCATGTCACCGGCCTGCTCGGCCCTGATCTGGGTTCAAACTCGGCGGTTGCCGCCGCACCCTGGGGCAGCGCTGGCATTTTGGCCATTTCCTGGGCCTACATCCGGCTGATGGGCCACGAAGGCCTGCGCAAGGCTACCCAGGTCGCCATTCTCAACGCCAACTACATTGCCCGCCGCTTGAGCGGCCACTTCGACATCCTCTATCGCGGCCGCAATGATCGCATTGCCCACGAATGCATCGTCGATCTGCGCCCGTTCAAGGAACAGGCCGGCATCACCGAGGAAGACGTGGCCAAGCGCCTGATCGACTACGGCTTCCACGCCCCGACCATGTCCTGGCCGGTGCCGGGCACGCTGATGATCGAACCCACCGAAAGCGAATCCAGATCCGAGCTTGACCGCTTCATCGAGGCCATGATTTCGATTCGCTCGGAGATCGACCAGGTCGCCTCGGGCCAGCTCGACAAGGATGACAACCCGCTGAAAAACGCACCTCACACCGTGGCCGAACTGGGCAGCGACGACTGGCCGCACCCCTACAGCCGCGAACAGGCCGGCTGGCCGGCCAAGTCACTCTACCAGGGCAAGTTCTTCCCCAGCGTTGCCCGAGTTGACAACGTCTATGGTGATCGCAACCTGATCTGCTCCTGCCCGCCGATGGAAGACTGGTTAGAGGCAGGATGAATGGTGCCGCGTTGTGGCGCGTTCCGACCGCGTAGCCCGGTCCCACGCGGCCGGGGTCTGTAGTTGTTCTATCGCCATCATCTGGGCTTCGTCTCGCAACACCAATCAGCAGCGAGGCCTTTTGACCTTCTAGTGGTCCTTCAACAGAGATGGTCCCCGGCCACGTTGGGCCGGGCTACATCCATTTCCAGTTTCCCTTTTCCCGGTCAACCATCTGGCTAGAAGCGCACAATCAACAACTTGTAGCCCAGGTACGCCACGAGGCTGGCCAATATCGCCGGGCGCAGGCGCTGATCAATCCAGCTTCACCGGCGGCTCCGGGCGTGCCGGAAAGCTAGGTGGATCGGCTTCGATCTGGTTCATTACCTCTTCGATGGCGCGCTCAAGCTGGCGGTCGCGGCCGGCGATCACGCTGGCCGGGTCATTGGCCACCTCGATATCCGGGGCAACGCCCTCGCCTTCAACAACGTATTCACCGTCAACACTGGCAAAGCCGAACTCCGGCACGTTGACCACGCCGCCGTCAATCAGCGGGCCATGGTTGGTGATGCCGACCACCCCGCCCCAGGAGCGCTTGCCAATCAGCGGGCCCAGGCCGGCATTGCGGAACTGCCAGGGGAAGATGTCACCGTCAGAGGCCGAGTTTTCGTCGAGCAGGGCGGCCAAGTGGCCGTTGAAGGCCTGATTGGGGTATGTGGTGGTGTAGGGCATGGTGCGCGAGTAACCCAGCGACAGCGGGCGCCGGCTCAAACGCTCGATCAGCATCTGCGAGACGTTGCCGCCGCCGTTGGAACGCACGTCAACCACCAAGCCCTCCTTGCGCAGCTGGCCATAGAACCACTTGATGAACTCACGGATGCCGTTCGGCCCCATGTCCGGCACGTGCAGGTAGCCGACGCGACCATCGGTGGCCTCTGTCACCCGGCGGTGGTTGTCCAGCACCCAGGCCAGGTAATGCAGGGAAGATTCGTTGTTGATCGGGCGCACGGTCGCGGTGCGGGGATTGCGGCCGTCGGCACGGTCGCTGACGGTCAGCACAATCGCTTCACCGGGCGGCAAATGCAGACGCCGATAGATATTTTCCGAGCCCGACAGCGGCCGGCCGTTGATCGCCAGGATGTAGTCACCCTCACGTACATCCACCCCGACATCGGTCAGCGGCGAGCGATAGCGCGGTTCGTCGTTCTGGCCTTCCAGAGTCTTGCTGATCCGATACCGGTCGCGGTCGATCTCAAAGCGTGCGCCCAGCAAGGCCACCGGATGACGGTCGGGCAGGCCCTCGTCACCGCCGCTGACATAGGCGTGGCTGACGTTCAGCTCGGCGATCATTTCACCCATCAGGTAGTTCAGATCACTGCGATGGGCGACATGCTCAAGCCACGGGCGGTACTGCTCGCGCAGCGCTTCCCAGTCGTAGCCGTGCATGTTCTCCACGTAGAAGTGATCGCGGAAGCGACGCCAGACCTCGTCAAACGCCGTTGCCCATTCGGCCACCGGATCGATGGTGGCGCGCAGGCCCGAGGTCACCACCGATTCCGGATCCCGACCCTCGCGGGCAATCTCGAACACCTGCCAGTTGCTGCCTTGGCGGGCAAGCAGCTTGCGGCCATCGGCGCTGACATCCACGGCCTGCAAGCCGTCCGGAAAGTTGATTGTCTCCCGGTCTTCGAAGCGGAAGAAGCGAATCCGCGGCTGACGCTCTGGCGCACGACCGTAGAAGAAGGGGTCGACTTCGACATAGAGCACGCCGCCATGGACGGCGGCCAGGCTGGAGATGTTGGTGTTATCCACCGGCAATCGCACCACCCGGTTCCAGAGCCCGTCCAGCTCGATCTCCGTTCGCTCGGGGCGCTCGTTGTCGTTGTCGTTATTGTTCGACTCGCCGTTCAGGCCCGGCTCTTCCGCATCGCGCGGCGCGAAAGGGTTGGGTGCCGAGCGGGTAAGGCCCAGGGCGAAAATGCCGGTGGTCCGATTGACCGCGTAATTCCAT
>SKKV01000141.1 GCA_007123575.1 Wenzhouxiangella sp. | reverse complement strand
CTCGGTGGGCCATTGCCATGGCCAATCTGGGGATCGTTGGTTCCCATGGACTGCTGCTGCTGGGCTTCCAACGCTACCTCGGCCGCGCGCTTTGGTGGAAGCGCCTGACCGTCGCCGCGCTGTTTCTGTTGATTGCTGGTACGCAGTGGTCGGCCATGTACGGCAATGTGGTCTTTCGTGTCGGGATGTTGCTGTTGTTCGAGACATGGATTCTCGGTTCCGCCGCCTGGTTGTTGTGGTACCGCAGTCCACCAACATTGGTCAGGCACTGTCGTATTCTGGCCATGGGTGTTTTGGCCATCCTTGGCGTGCTGACGGCCCGCTGGCTGGTTTTGTTTTCGATGGGTCATGGTTATTTCCCCGGCGGCGCTACCGCATTGCTGACGCCGCTGTTTTTTTCCTCGATGGCGTTTTACCTGTTTCTTGCCATGATGCTGGTGCAGCTTTTGTTTCGGGCCAAGCAGGTGCAGTTTCAGGATATGGCCCAGCGTGACCCGCTGACTGGTTTGCACAACCGGCGCAACCTGCGGCGCGACCTGCTGTGGCTGCTCGAACGAGCTCATCGCGAGGGCGAAGCGTTTTCTGTGATCATGCTTGATATTGACCACTTCAAACGGGTCAATGACGAGTACGGCCATGAGGCCGGTGACCTGGCGCTGATCCATTCGGCAGACCTGCTGCGCGATGTCGTCCGCGACACCGACTTGCTGTTTCGGCTGGGTGGTGAGGAGTTTCTGGTGCTGGCACCAGACACGGCGAAAGCGGGTGGCCATGCGCTCGCATCAAAAATCCTGAAAGCGTTTCGCTCCCGGCCGATGGCCTATAACGCCGCGAGCATATCCTTGACGGTCAGCCTTGGCGTGACCTGCGTCGATGCTGGACAAGCAGCGGCTGCTGACGATGTGCTTCGAGCAGCCGACCAGGCGGTATACGACGCCAAGCGCCAGGGGCGCAACCGTATTGCTTGAAGATACCGCACCACCCGGCTTAAAACGCCTCGAAGCGATTGGCGTCTCGGTTCTTTCTGACTTTTTCGGGTCCCAGACCCGCCCGTTCATGGTGATCCAGATGCCCGGCGGCAGGCACTGGACGGCACCGACAGCGCAGCCGATGTTGAACACCGCATCGGAGTCGATGAAGCGGGCCGGGTTGAGGGCGCCGGTCATGACGACGACGCGCTCGCCCAGGTCGCCGAGGGCGGCGGCGGTTTCGACCATGGTGTCGGTGCCGTGGGTGATCAGGCAGTGCTTGTCGTCGCTGGCCAATATTGCCTGCCGTATCAGGGCGCGGTCGTTGTCATTCAGGTGCAGGGAGTCCTTGCGTAGCAAGGCGCGGATTTCCCATTCGAAGGCCACGTTCATGGCCCGCAGAATGCGCCCGATTTCCGGCTCGCCGATCTGGTAGTCGGACTTGTCATCGTAGTAAATCTTGTCGATGGTGCCGCCGGTGGTCAGGATATTCAGTTTCTTCATCATGCTGCGCGCCGGGGGAGTTGGCGGGTAGTATAGCGGCCATGAGACGAATCACCTTGACCGTTCTGGTGTTGCTGCTGGCGCCGTTGCTGGCCGAAAGTCATGGCGCTGCCGTGGCCGAGGAGACCGACGTGCTGGCTTTGCACTGGCACCCGGCAACGGCGGTGGAGGCGCGACGCCGCACCTTGGCCCTGAGTCTTTGGCTGGATAGTGGAGAGGTGGATCCTGGCCAGTGGCGCTCGGCGGTGGACTCGCGACTGCTCCTGCTGGAGCGTTCGGCGGTGCGCGTGCCGCCGGAGTGGGCGCCGCCGGCGGATGGGATGTTCGGTTGGCTGGTTCATGTGCGCGACCGAAACCTTCCCGGAGAACGTCCGGCCCTGGTGTCAAAAGACCTTGCGGGCGCTTCGAGTCTGCTCGACGGTGACTGGCAGGCCGGGCGGCTGGCCCGCCTCTACTGGCTGGCCGCGATTGAGGCCGAGCAAGTCTGGCGGCGACTGGATGACTTGATCGAAGCGCTGGAAGCAGACGTCGTGCAGATCGATGCGCCACAGACAGAAGCCCCCGAAGCTGATTCGCGTGAAGGGGAAGCGCCGGTCGCGATTCCCTCGGTGGCTGATTTCTGGCAGCCGCTGCTGGAAGACCTGGATCAGGCCGGTCCGACATTCTGGATGGATCACGCGCGCGAACAGGCTGAGCGGATTCGACGCCTGGCTGATGCGCCTGATGACGGCGCTTACCAGCGAGGTCTGGCCGAACTGCTGCTGGCTGACGCGCGTCTGGAGCGCGATCGAGAAGCCTTCCTGGCCGCGGTATGGCGCTATTTCGATGGCCTTGTCCGATTGGCCGCCGCCGATGAAGATGTAGCGCTGGCGTCCCGTTACCAGGACGACCTGGTGGCCTGGACGGATGAATCCTTGACCCAACTGCGCGGACTGGATATCGATCTGCCGGTCGTTCTGGCCCAGATGCAGGATGCTGCCGGCTACCTGGCGGTGACCGGTCCGGATCGCTTGGCTGCGATTAGCGAGCTTTCGGACGCCTATGCGCGACTGGTGTTGTTTGCCTCCGATGTCGGCTTTTACCTGGAACAGCCGGTCCGCGACGATATTCGCCGGGTAATCAGTGATTGCAATATTGACCCGGGCCTGGTCGGGCCGGTGCCGCGCGAAGTCTTTGATGACTGCCTGCAGCGCCTGACTACAGTGATGGTTGACGAATTGGACCGCGAAGAGCTGGTCGGCGGCAGCGGCCCTTTTGCGCCGGAGTTCCTGCGTCGAGAGACTGGCCTGGTCAGCTGGCAACGTGCCCGTTATCTGGACAGCCACCTGGATTGGCGACTGCAAAGCGGCTGTACGGAAACGCAGTGGCTCAACGTCCTGGAATGGTCGATCCTGGCCCAGTATCTGGCCCACTGGGTACCGCAGCGACCGATCTTTTTCGGCACCACGCGCTGGCGGGAGACAACCGCTTCCATTGTTGATGTACTAGAGGAAAGCCTTGTCAGTAGGGCTGACTGGCTCGATTGCATGACGGGCATGGGCGGGCAGCGCCGCGATCCGGTTGTGCGCTTGCTGGATCTTCTGGAACGTGCCCACGGCGTGCTGGCAACGGCCGTGCAGGAAGCCCAGGATCAATTTTTTGCCGATGTCACCCGTCCCGGGGCTGACCTGGATCTTGATCTTGCGGCTAGCCAGGTGACCGCGTATCGACCCGAGGGACTGACAGTGCAGGCCTGTCCCGAAGCGGATACCTGCGGCGCGCGTGCCGAGTTGCCAGTTAGCCGTGCCCTGCTGGGGCGCTTTCCCAACGCCTACCTGCTGGCTGACCAGCTGGGCATGGGCAGTCTGCAGCTCTGCTACGCGGATGTTGGATGGGAGCAGCGTGAAAAGCGTTCGGCGCGGGCCGACGATGAGCGGGTTGCCAATTATCACGGTCGCTTGTCGTTTGAGCTGGTTGGGCGCTTCGTCCGCGGCGACGAGGAGGAAGTGGTTTTCCGCCAGCGCCTGGTTGCCAGCGAGCCACGACACTACCTGTTTGCCGGTGCTGATCCCGAGCTGCTGGATCTGCGCTGCCCGCGCGGGCTGGCCGGTGAGCCGATCGCCAGCGAACTGCCGTCCGGTCGCATGCCGCTAGTGCCGAACCGTCTGACCTACTTTGTCAACTTGCCGACAACGGCTGAATCTCAGCTCCTGGCGAACTGGGATCGGGGTGCGGAATGGCGCGACTGGTTCATAACGGGAGGAGACCGCGTAGAGACGCTGGAGCAGCATGACGGCGAAGCCCTGGCCCTGGCCGTGGAGTCGGAATTGAGCGGCCTGGCCAGCCGCCGCGAGCGCCAGCTGGCGGGCCGTTTGCTCAGTCCGATGTTGCCAAACGGAACTGATCCGGTGGCCATGGCAATGGCTGACATCGTTGAGTACACGGCCCTCCTGCGCCGCACCCTGGAGCTGCATTATCCGCGGGTGCTGCGTCACGACGACCGTATTCGCGGTCTGGTCAACGGCGATGCCGGCATTGTCAACCGCGATCGTATTCGCCAGTTCCGGGATGCCGGCCAGCCAATGTCGCAGGTGCCGGTGATTGGCCGCGAGCGCCTGGATCGCCTGCGGGAGGCCTGGATGGCGCTGCCAGTGGAGCTGCGTGAATCAGGCCAGATCGCACCGGAGCTCGATCATGGCCGTGAACTGCTTGACGACCTGAAAGCGCTCGGCCGATAGAGTTTGGCCCAGCCGTCAATCCTGACCTGGCCGCGGCTGAAAACGCACCATGGCCAGGCCGATAAAGTAAACGGTCACCAGTGCCACCTGAATCAGGGCTATTGGCCGCACCGTTGGGTTGGCGTAAGCCTCCATCACCGCGTAAGAGAAGTGGAACATCAGGACAATACCGGCAATGACCAGGGCGCGGGTCTGCAGGCGCCAGACACCGATGGCAGGCAGGATCAACGGAATCATGGTGATGGCCAGCACCAGCGGCACGGGAAAGTGCGCCGACGGATGCAGCCAGGCAAACCAGATCGGCTGCAGCACAAAAACGGCCAGCAGGCTCCAGCGGCACCAGCTCAAACGAATCATGCCGAGCCTGCCAGGCGGGTAGCCACGTTGGCCACGCGCGCGCCCAGGGCGCGGCACAGATGGCGTTCGTCGTCGTCCAGGGCGCGATCACTGTCCTGGCCGGCCAGGTGGCTGGGGCCGTAGGGCGTGCCGCCGCTTTGGGTGCGGCTTAAGCGCGGTTCGGTGTAGGGCAGCCCCACCAGCACCATGCCATGGTGCAGCAGCGGAATCATCATGCTCAGCAGCGTTGCCTCCTGGCCGCCGTGCAGGGTCGAGGTGGAGGTGAATACCCCGGCCGGTTTGCCGGCCAGCGTGCCCGAGGCCCATTCGCTGCCGGTGCCGTCGAGAAAGTACTTGACCGAGGCAGCCATGTTGCCAAAGCGGGTCGGACTGCCCAGGATCAGACCATCGCATTCGGCCAGGTCCCGGTTGGTCACCAGCGAGGGACCGTCATCGGGTAGCGGTTTCTGCTCCGGGTCGATGGCGGAAGTCAGTGGTGCTACCGCGCGCAATCGAGCCTGGCAGCCGTCAGCCTGCTCGACGCCGCGCGCCACTTCGCGCGCCATGGCCAGGGTATTGCCGTGCACCGAATGCACAACCACCAGGATTTCGGTCATCAGAGGATCTCCAGGACGGTCTCCGGCGGCCGGCCAATGCGGGCCTGGTCGCCGTTGATCACGATCGGGCGCTGAATCAGCCGCGGTTCGCTGGCCATGGCTTCGACCAGGCGCTGTTCTGGCAAGTCAGGGCTTAGGCCCAGCTCCTTGTAGACCGCTTCACCCTGGCGAATCAAATCGTGCGCCGATAGTCCAAGGGCTGCGATGATACGCTTGAGCGTGTCCGCATCCGGCGGTGTCTCGAGATACTTGATGATCTCGGGTTGGTGACCGCGCTGCTCGAGCAGGGTCAGGGTCTGGCGGCTCTTGGAACAGCGTGGATTGTGATAGAGCTTGATCGTCATGAATGAGTCCGTCAATTTGAAAGTGTCTGATGACGTCGCCCGACCTTCGGAATCCGACTTGGCTATCGCATCGCTTCAGGGCCCACCCGGGCCGCTTCAGGCGCTGCTTGACGTGCGCTGGTTAAGAAGCTTTGCCCGCCACCTGGCCGACCACTTCAAGGAAGACCGCAGCTTCGAGTCGGCCGGCGCACTGAGTTATACCACCCTGCTGGCCCTGGTGCCGCTGCTGACCGTCATGCTGGGCGTGATTTCGGCCTTTCCCGTATTCGACCGCTGGGCCGACGACATCGAAGCTTATATTTTCGCAAACTTCGTGCCTGCAGCCGGTGATGCCGTGCGCGAGCACTTGAACACCTTTATCGAGAACACCGCCGGCCTGACCGGGGCTGGCACCGTGCTGCTGATTGCCACGGCCATCCTGCTGATGGCCACCATTGAAAAAAGTCTGAACCGGATCTGGCGGGTGCGTGCCGAGCGCCGCCCGGCCAGCCGCCTGGTGATCTACTGGGCGGTGTTGACTCTGGGGCCGCTGCTGATGGGCGCCAGCCTGGTGTTGACCTCCTACCTGGCCGCCTGGCCGATGCTGGCACCAGAGGCCGTGCGCGGTGTTCTTCAGGGGCTGGTGCTGCAGCTCACCCCGTTTTTTGTCACCCTGATGGGGTTTGCGCTTTTGTTCATCATCGTCCCGAATCGGCGGGTGCGTTGGCACCATGCCATGGTCGGCGCCTTCGTGTCGGCGCTGTTGTTCGAGTTTGCCAAGTTCGGATTTGTTTGGTACGTCACCAATTTCCCCACCTATGAGCGCCTGTACGGCGCGCTGGCGACCATTCCTTTGTTTTTGATCTGGCTGTACGTGTCCTGGGTGGTGATTTTGCTCGGTGCCAGCCTGGCCGCCGCGCTGACCACGTTCAACTATCGCTTCAGCGACTGGCGCTGGTCGCCACGCCAGGAGCTGTTGCTGGCGGTGCGCCTGATGGGCCATTTCTGGCAAGCCCAGCGGCGCGGGCAGGCCTTGTCTGTGATTGATCTGCTGGGGCGGGAACCGGCCGCCAACGATGGCCAGCTTCGCCGCATTCTAGGCTGGTTTTTCGATGCCGCCTACATTCATCGCGACGACGATGGCGACTGGCTGCTGTCGGCTGATCTCGACGAGGTCAGTCTGGCTGAACTCTATCGCTGCGGGCCGTTCATATTCCCCATAGGAGAGTTCGACGATCTGCCGATCGAGAGCCACTGGGATCGCGCGCTGATCGAGAGTCTGGCCGAGGCCGAGGGCCATGCCGATCGCTTGATGCAGCGCTCGGTAAAATCCTTGCTCAGGTTCGACCGACCGTCGAACGACTGATGGCCTTGTCGAGGATTTGTTTGATGAAAATGTTTCTGATTGCTTTGCTGCTGTTGCCTGGCCTTGCGCTGGCCGATGCCCCGATTGATTTCGAGCTGCCGGGCCTGGACGGCAATGGCCACCAACTTTCCGAATACCGCGGAGACTGGGTGGTGGTGAACTACTGGGCGACCTGGTGCGCGCCTTGCCGCAAGGAAATTCCTGACTTGTCCAGCCTGCACGACAGCCGCGCTGACATCGTTGTGCTGGGCCTGGCTTTCGAAGATACCTCGATCGAGGACTTCGAGCGTTTCCTTGCCCGATATCCGGCCACTTACCCAATTCTGCTGGTCGATACCTTCGATCCGCCCGTCGACCTGGGCGCGCCGCGGGCGCTGCCCACCACTTTCCTGGTCGACCAGGCCGGCTACCTGGTCCACACCTGGATTGGCCCGGTCACCAGCACCATGATTACCGATTGGATTCAAGACAATGGCTGAAACACGCCGTTGGTTGATTTCCGGCCGGGTCCAGGGCGTATTCTTCCGTGAGTCAACCCGCCGCCAGGCCGAGCCGCTGGGCCTGACCGGCTACGCGATCAACTTGGACGACGGCCGGGTCGAAGTTTTGGCCCAGGGCGAGCCAGCGGCCCTGGATTCCCTGGCCGACTGGCTCACCTCCGGCCCACCTGCCGCCCGCGTAGACCAGCTAACCGAAGCCGATCCCGCCCGGGGCCACCCCCTAAAACCCAACCACTTCTACACCCGCTAATCGCCTTTTCCTTCTCTCCCTCTCCCCCTCCACCCAAAGAAAAAGGCCAACCCGGAGGCTGGCCTTTCGCGATTGTTCTAAAGAAACCGCCTAACGCTCGATCTCAACCCCGCCACGCGAACGCTGTTCCGGGCCTTGAATAACAACAGCCCGTGCACGCTCTTCGAGCAGAAACATCCGGCCCTGATCCAGCAGCTGCAAACTGCGCACTTCAAACGGTGCGCCCAGGCGGCTGGCGTTGAGCAAGGACTCGTCCAGATCGAGGCGGATGGTGCCGGTGCCAGGCTCCAGCACCGCGGCCGACTGGGCGAGGGCTAGCGGCTTGAGCTCACCAAACACGTTAGTGCCAAAGATTTCGCCGTTGACCTGGTAGCGCCCGGCAGTGACCACCTCGACGCCCAGATCCAGCCCCAGCCCAGAGGCGTTCGCCTGCCGGACCTGGCCGGTAAAGCGACCCGACTGCGGTGCCATGCTGAAAGCCAGCTTGACGTCGCGGCGAATGGTAAGGCCTTTGATCTGCTGCTCGATGTAAGCGTGAGCCTCGTAAAGCCCCGCAGCCGCGGACAGTCCTTCCGGAGGTACCTGGCCGCTCAAGCCCCGGTCAGCAGAATGAGCCAGTGACCAGACCTGGCCAGCGTCCGGGCTGACCAGCATGGCATCGACCTGGTCAATGGTGAAGGTATGGTTGCCGTCAGACAGGCTCAGGCCGAATTCGATCGGCTGCCCAGCCAGGAAGTTGGTGCGCGGCGCCGTCATTTCGGCAACCCACGGGCTATTCGGCTCGAACACGTGAACAACCAGGGCCTGGTCGGCGCTGGCGCCGGGGTGACGGATACTGAGCTGGGCCACGTCGACATCAGCTGGCAGGCGGAAGGCCACGGTATCTTCCGGTACCGCCATGCCCTGACGCTGCATCATGGCGCCGGTGGAGACATCTTCCAGGCTGGCCATTTCCAGCGAGCCACGGTCGATGGACAGCTCCATCTGCGCCGGGTCGAGCTGAAGATTGGTGCCACTTTCCAGGGCCGAGACGCGGATCACGGCGCCGGGCGCGGTCAGTGGCAGGTCGATGCCGCCGGCCAGCTGCTGGCCTGAGACGTCCACCCAGTACTGGCGACTTTCCGCGCGCTGAAGCTGGACGGTGGTGTCGCGGTCGGCCGACAAGGCCCAGGAAAAGTTGACCGGGCTGCTTTCGGCGTGGCGGCTGGCAGGTATGTGATTGAGGTCTGCAGTCAGGCCACTGGCGACGAGGTCATTGTTGGTTGGCGGCAGCCATTCAACCGCCTGTGCGGAAAAGGCAGAACCCGTGATCAGGCTGAGTGCGACGATAAGTTGTAGTTTTTTCATGATGTGCTCTCCCGATTACAGGTCGTTGCGCAGAATGACGTCGAGGTTGAAGCAGTCGCGGCGGCTCTGGTGATGCGAGAGCTTGCGGCCGCGGTTGGTTCGCCAGTGGTCATAGAACCACAGGTTGCCAGCGCCGTTCTGACTGGAGCACTCAAGAAACCCATCGGAGCAGCTGTTGAGCCACCACTGGGTAACGGCCAGACCGACCTGGTAATGGTAACCGCCGCAGTAGGAAGCACCGTTCCAGACTGCGGCGTGCACGTCGGTGCCGACCACGTTCCAGAAGCCCTTGGGCAGATTCGGCCGGCCGGCAGTGCCGAGCAGCCAGGTGCTGTTGTAATGCTGCATCCAGCTGGTCTGCTGCATCCGCACCGCGTCATTCTGGTAGCCCAGCAGCCAGCCGAGCGAGGCCTCGAACACGTTGCCTTGCATCACTGCGTCGGCCAGCGGTGTTCCGAGGCTGGAAGGGGCCAGGGCATTGACCCAACGCAGGCGCTGGATAATCAGCGGATAGCGGCTGTCCCAGGTCGGGTTGGACATGATCCAGCGCATCACATTGCCGCCGTTGGAATGGGTCAACACCACCAGGTCGGTAATGCCGCGCTGGTTGATGAAGTTGTGCAGATGCGTGGCCAGGCAGCCGGCCGCCTGCGAATCCCACATGTATTGCTCGAAGTCGCAGTTGATGACGACGTAGTTGTTGGAGTTGGACAGGCCCTGGCGCACTGAGTTGACCATGCTGGTCGTCCAGTAGTCGTTCAGCGCGTCGGTTTGCTTGCCGGTTCCGTGAACGAAGGCGACCCCGGTGGCGCCCCATACGGGTGCGAATGTTAGGAGTAAAACAAAAAGGCCAGCGGCCTTGATGATTCGTGACATGACTTTTCCTCTCAATTTAGCGATTACAGCCCCACCGCCAAATATTAGATCAAAACGTGATGAAGTGCAAATTTCTGCTTGACAAGTTCGATAAAACTCAGAAAAGCCGGGCCTGAACCACGGGTCGAAAGCTCTGCCGGTGGGCCGGGCAGGGGCCGTGGGTGGCCAGCGCCTGCATGTGGACGGCGGTGCCGTAGCCCTTGTGGCGGTCAAAGCCATAGGACGGATAGCGCTGGTGCCATTGCCTCATGATTGCATCACGGTGGGTTTTGGCGAGAATGCTGGCCGCGCTGATTGACGGTTCCAGGGCATCGCCGCCGACCAGGGCGGTGACCGGCATCGGCAATTCGGGCGGGCGATTGCCGTCGACCAGTACTTTGTCCGGCGCTATTGCCAGTGACTGCACGGCGCCTGCCATGGCCTTGAGTGTGGCCTGGAGAATATTGATTCGGTCGATTTCCTCCGCTTCCACGCAGCACAAGCCAAAGGCCAGGGCGTGCCGTCGGATCAGCTCGGCCAGCTGTTCGCGCCGCCTCTCGCTCAGGGCCTTGGAGTCAGCCAGGCCCGCTATCGGATGACTCGGGTCGAGAATCACGGCAGCCGCCACCACGGGTCCGGCCAGCGGGCCGCGCCCGGCTTCATCAACGCCGGCAATCAAATCAGCCATGGCCGAGCTTTTCGAGAATGGCGGTTGCCGCATGATCGCCGGCACCCAGGCCAAGCTGTCGGCGCCAGTCGGCGGCCAATTCGCGGTAGGCGTGGATGCGCTGTGGCTGTTCCAACCAGGCCATCGCGTCCCGGCAAAGCTGGTCGGCGCTGGCTGCGTCCTGTAGCCGCTCCGGGACCAGCGCCTGCCTGGTCAGAATATTGGGCAGTGAAACATGTTCGGTACGGACCAGGCGCAGCAGCCTGGCCAGCCCGTAGGTGGCCGGCGGCAGGCGGTAGTAGACCACCTGGGGGCAGCCGACCAGAAAGGCCTCAAGGGTGACCGTGCCCGAGGCGGTCAGCGCCAGGTCGGCGGCGGCCAGGCCTAAGCGGGTCTCGTTGGCGACCAGCGTGACCTCGGCCTCGGCCAGCCGGCTGCCGGACAGTTCAAGCACCTGCGCCTTGTGGTCGCGTTGGGCCAGCAGCATGACCAGCCTGGCGTCCGGCATTTGGGCGCGCAGGCGGGCGGCAGTGTCGGCGAGCAGGTCGGTGTGGCGGCGGATCTCTCCGCCGCGGCTGCCGGGCAGAAGGGCAATCATGACTTCGCTGGCATCCAGGCCCAGCTGGTCGCGCACTTGCTCGCGCGCTGGCAGCTGCTTGAGTTCGTCGGCAAGGTGGTGTCCGACAAAGCGCGCATCCAGCCCGTGTGGCTGGTACAGCTCGGGTTCGAACGGGAACAAGGTCAGCAACAGGTCCAGCGAGCGGGCGATCTTGTTGATCCGATGCGCGCGCCAGGCCCAGACCGAGGGTGAGACGTAGTGAATGGTGGTCAGACCGCGCTGGCGCAGCTGGCGGGCCAGGCCCAGGTTGAAGTCCGGTGCATCGATGCTGATAAAGGCATCGGGTCGCCAGTCAAGAATGCGCTGGCGATATTCGCGTCGCAGCCGCACCAGGCGCGGCAGGTGGGCGATGACTTCGGTCAGGCCCATGACGTTGAGGGTGTCCAGGCCGTACCAGGGTTCGACGCCGACTGATTGCATGCGCGGGCCGGCCAGGCCAGCCATGGTCAGATTGGGCACGCGCCTGGCCAGGGCCCGGGCCAGGTCAGCGGCAATCTGGTCGCCCGATGCCTCGCCGGCACTCAACACCAGGCGCATGATTACCTCAGCAACCCACGCTCGCTGGCGGCGGCCGAATCAACCATGGGAGCCAGCTCCGGTTGCTCGGGCAGGCGCTCGCGCAGCATGGCCAGGGCTTCGTCGCGCTTCAAGCCGCTTCGGTAAATGGCCCGGTAGGCCTCGCGAATGTTGCGCACCTGCTCGGCGCTGAATCCGCGTCGCTTCAGGCCTTCGCTGTTGACCCCACGCGGCCGCGGCGGCTGGCCGGATACCATTACGTAGGCTGGCACGTCCTGGCTGACGCCACCGTACATGCCCAGGAAGGCATGGTCGCCGATGCGACAGAATTGATGAGCGCCCGAGTAGCCGGCAAAGATTACGTGGTCGCCCACAATGACGTGTCCGGCCAGGGTGGCGCCATTGGCCATGATGTTGTGCGATCCGACCTGGCAGTCGTGGGCGATATGGCAGTAGGCCATCAACCAGTTGTCGTCGCCGAGCCGGGTGACACCGCCACCGTCGGCGGTGCCGCGGTTGATCGTCACGTATTCGCGAATGGTGTTGTTGGTGCCGATCTCCAGGCCGGAGGCTTCGCCGCGATACTTCTTGTCCTGCGGCTCTTCGCCAATGGAGGCAAACTGGAAGATGCGATTGCCAGGGCCCAGGCGGGTCTGACCGGTGATGACGACGTGCGGCCCGATCTCGCAGCCCGGGCCGATTTCGACGGCCGGGCCGATAATGCTGAACGCGCCGATCTTGACATCCTCGGCAATCCGGGCGCCGTCCTCGATGATGGCGCTGGGGTGAATCATGCGGCCGGGTTGGGTCTGGCCGCGCACAGCAGCTCAGCGCTGGCCACCTTCTTGCCGTCCACCGACGCGCTGGCCACGTACAGGCCCATGCCGCGGACCAGGCGCTTCTGTTCAACCTCGAAAATCAGCTGATCCCCCGGCGTCACCACCCGTGAAAAGCGTGCCTTGTCGATCTTGACCAGATAGTAAAGCTGGTCGGCCGCGCCTTCGGCCTGGCGACCGAGGTGGGCCAGGCAGCCGGCGGCCTGGGCCATGGCTTCCAGGATCAGCACGCCCGGCATGACCGGGTGGCCGGGAAAGTGGCCCTGAAAAAACGGCTCGTTCATGGTCACGTTTTTCAGCGCGCGGATGCGCGGCGGTGCTTCCAACTCGTAGCCGAGCACGCGGTCGACCAGCAGAAAAGGATAGCGATGCGGTAGTAGCTCGAGAATCGCTTCGATGTCTATCGTGGGTTGTTCGCTCATTGTTTTTTTGTTGTGGCGCTTGATTTCGCGCTTGTGGTTGGTTTCGAAATCCCCTGCTCGACGCGCTTGAGGCGGCGCGCCCAGTCGTCCAGTTGTCCAAGACGCACCAGCAGGCGCTGCCAGCGGCGTTGGGGCCGGGCCGGGATGCCGGAACCGTAATGGCCTGGCTCGCTGATCGACTCAAGGACGGTGCTCATGGCGGTGATCACCACCTTGTCGCAGATCTCCAGGTGGCCGGCAATGCCCGAGGCGCCGGCAATCATGCAGTAGCGGCCAATGCGAGTCGAGCCTGCAATGCCAACGCAGCCGGCGATAGCGGTATGGGCCCCGATATGGACATTGTGCGCGATCTGGACCTGGTTATCCAGCCGCACGTCTTCTTCGAGCACGGTGTCGTCAATGGCGCCGCGATCAATCGTTGTGTTGGCACCGATCTCGCAGTCATTGCCAATCCGAACCCGGCCCAGCTGCGGGACTTTCAGCCACCGGCCCTGGTCGAAAGCCAGGCCGAAGCCGTCGGCACCGATGACAACGCCTGGGTGGACGATCACCCGATCGGCCAGTACACAGTGACTGCCGATAAACACCTGGGCGACCAGTCTGGTGTCGTCACCAATCTTGGCCCCGGCCTCGATCACGCAGCCCGGCCCGATGACCGAGCGATCGCCGATCACGCAGTCGGGCCCGATGCTGACCTGGGCGCCGACACTGGCGCTGGCGGCCACCCGCGTGCTGGGGTCAATGGCCGCCGTTGGGTGAATGCCGGCAGCAGGTACTTCAGCCGGATGCAAGCGCTCGGCAATTCTGGCCCAGTCGGCGTACGGGTTGCGGCTGACCAGGCAATGCGCCGGGCAATGGTGTTTGTCGCCCGCGGACAGGACGACCGCGCCAGCGCGGGTGGCGGCAAGCTGGCTGGCGTAGGCCGGATTGGCCAGGAAGGCCATGTCCTCAGGGCCGGCATTGGCCAGCGTGGCCAGGCCCGAGACCGGGTAGTCGGCCGGGCCGTGCAGTTCCAGATTCAGCGCTTGAGCCAGCGCGCCGAGGGTAGTGGCGTGGTTTGCCGGCATGGTCAGCGTCGGTTGCGGTTGTCCTGGGCCAGGAAGTCTTGTTCCAGCCAGTCAAGCACGCGCTCGGTGATGTCGATGGTGGAAGATACGTAGGCCACCGGGCTGGTCAGCACCAGGTCGTAGCCGCCTTCCTCGGCCACCTGCCTGACGGCGACTTCTACCGTTTCCTCCAGCGCCTTTTTCTCGGCATTGGTTCGAAAGCGCAGCTCTTCGCTCAAATCCTCGCGGCGGCGGTCGATGGAGCGGCTGAGGTTGCGAATTTCACGCTCCATGTCGAAGCGCGACTCGGCATCCAGGTCCTGGCGCTCGGCCAGGTTGCGATGCAGGCGTTCCAGGCGCGACTCATCGGCCAGGATGGCTTCGTTGCGCGGGCGGAATTCAAGGTCAAGCGCTTCGCGTGCCCTGACGACCTGGGGTGCGTTGTCGAACAGGCGTTTCATGTCGACATAACCGATACGAATGCCATCGCCGGCCTGGACAGTGGACATCAGCATCAGGGCGACCGCCAGTGCCGCCAGGCGGACAAAGGCGGTCAAACCGTCAACATGCATCAGGGCCTGCGGTCGCATCGAGTACTACAGTAACCAAAAAAGCACGGCGTTGCCATTCAGTTGTCGCTCCGCGCTTGGGCAAGCCAGGAGACTACCAGCCGCGGCGTCACCAAGGCGGCGAAATCAGAACATGCCGCCAAAGGTGAACTGCAAGGTCTGGGTTCGGTCGCCTTCACGCTCACGCAGCGGCTGCGACAGGCTGATGATGATCGGGCCAACCGGGGCCTGCCAGGTCAGCGACAGGCCGGTGGAGGCGCGCAGTCGGCTGGCGTCGAAGTCATCCAGATCACGGTAGACGTTGCCGGCGTCGACAAACCAGGTCAAGCGCGTGCCGCGCGCCTCCACGAACGGGATCGGGAAAGCCACCTCAATGCCTCCTATCACCTTGAAAGATCCGCCAATGGAGCGGCAGCTGAAGTCCTTCGGTCCGAGAGAGTTGTCGTCGAAGCCCCGGATGTCATTGACGCCACCGCCCAGAAAGTGCTCGTAAAATGGCAGGCCGGTATCGGAAGTGACGACTTCATCAGGCGGACAGCGAAGCGAAGCGATCTGTTCCGGCGAAAGTACGTCGGTCAGCGGCACTTCTTCCAGCCCCAGATCCTCATCGTGGCTGTCGAAGGAATCACCGTAGCTCAAGTCCCCGCGGATGCCAAAGGCCATGCGCTGGCCAATGGGCCAGTACTTGCGCAGACGATAGTTGACCTTGTAGAACTCGCGCGTACTGCCCGGCAAGGACACTTCGGCCGACAGCCGGTTCAATGACCCTCGCCTGGGGTTGAGGATACTGTCGCGGCTGTCGCGTGACCAGGTCGCGTCAAGGCGATAGCTCAGCACGCGTCGCTCGCTGCGCGACAGCTCACCGTCACCGTCCTCGTCCAGAGCGATGCCCAGGGGCCGAGTGGCAGGTATGATGAATCTGAAGCCAGCGTCAGGATCATCCGGATCGACGGGTACGATGTCGCCCGGCAGGTTGATGTCCTGGCGCTGAACCGATGCACCAAAGCGCACGAAGTTCAGCTCGGTCACCGGGAAGCCGATATTGACCCCACCGGCCGCTTGGCTGGTTGAGAAGCGTGCGACATTGCTGCTCCGACCCAGGGTGTCGAATTCGGTATAGCGCAGAAAGAATCCGCGCGACACGCCGGCATCGGTCCAGTAGGGGTTGGTGTAATTGATCCCGGCCTGGGTGATGAAGCGGCTGCGCTGGACCGAAAAGCCGACCCGTCGACCGGTACCCAGGAAGTTGTCCTGTTCCACGGCAATCGTGGCAATGATGCCTTGGAACTGCGAGTAGCCGATACCGATCTGGAAACTGCCGGACGGCACTTCTTCAACGTTGACCACGATATCGACCTGATCGTCAGTACCATCCACCGGCTGGGTTTCGATGTTGACGTTGTCGAAAAAGCCCAGACGCTGCAGACGAAGCCGGGACCGGTCCAGGGCTATTTGTGAAAACCAGGCGCCTTCGAACTGACGCATTTCGCGGCGCAGCACTTCGTCCTTGGTCTGGGTGTTGCCGCGGAACTGGATGCGGCGCACATAAACGCGCTGGCCGGGTTCAATAAAGAACGTGATTTCAACCTGCTGGGTTTCCCGGTCAACGCGCGGCACCGGGTTGATGTTGGCAAACGCATAGCCGATGTTCGCCAGCAGGGCCGAGATGTTGTCACGCGATTGCTCCAGCTGGCGGCGCGAGAAGGTATCGCCCGGCTCGATCTGGATCAGACGGCGCAGCGTCTCCTCGGGCAACACCAGGTCGCCGGTGATTTGCACGTCGCTGACCGAAAACACCTCGCCTTCACGAATGTTGGCGGTGATGAAGATGTCCTGCTTGTCCGGGCTGATCGACACCTGCGTGGACTCAATCGCAAAGTCGATATAGCCGCGATCGAGGTAGAAAGAACGCAGCACTTCCAGGTCGCCGGATACTTTTTCGCGCGTGTACTGGTTGCGGCCTCGCCAGAATGCCAGGCCGCGGGTGGTGTGCGATTCGAAGTCCGAACGCAGTTCGCGTTCGCTGAAGCTCTCGTTGCCAACAATGTTGATGTGTCGGATGCGGGCCTGCTTGCCTTCGGAAACCACGATCGACAGATTGACGCGGTTGCGAGCCAGCCGCGATACGTTGGCGTCAACGTCGACCGCGTAGTAGCCGCGAGCGTGGTACTGGCGAACCAGCTCCTGGTGGACGCGATCGAGTTCGAGCTGGTTGAAAATCTCGCCTTCAGCGATGCCAATGCTGGCCAGCGCCGGCATCAAATCGTCGGTCTTGATTTGGCGGTTGCCGGAAATGCTGATTGCCGAGATGGCCGGTCTTTCAGTGACAGAAATCACCAGCACGCCGTTTTCCCGGGCCAGGCTGATGTCATCGAAAAAGCCGGTTCGATACAGATCGCGGATGGTGCCTCGCGACAGCGATGGAGTCAGCGTATCGCCGACTTCGACCGGAATGAAACTGAACACGGTTCCTTCCGAGATGCGCTGCAATCCATCAACCCGGATATCGGTAATTTGAAACGTTTCGGCGGCGACCTGGCCAAGCGGCAGAACCAGCAGCAGAAGCAGGCACAATCTTTTCATGAAAAACCTTGAGTTCAGTCTGACGGGCTCGGGGTGGAGCCGAACCGCCGGAGTTTATGTGATCAGTCGTAATATATCGTTAAATATGGCCAGGCTCATCAGCCCGAATACCATCAGCAGACCAATATACTGGCCAATGACCTGGGTTTGCTCGGAAACCGGAGAACCCTTGATGATTTCGGCGAAGTAATACATCAAATGACCGCCGTCGAGCATCGGGATAGGCAGCAGATTGATAATCGCCAGCGACAGGCTGATCAGCCCGAGAAAGAACAGGAAGCGCGACAGGCCGAGGCGGGCCGAGCTGTGCGCCATCTGGGCAATGGTGATCGGCCCTGACAGGTTGCTCAGCGATGCCTTGCCGGTAATCATCCGACCGAGAATGCCGAGCGTGGCCGTGGTCAGTCGCCACGACTCGCTGGTGGCCTCTCCCAGTGCCTGGATCGGGCCGTGCCGGACCAGGGTGAAGGTCCGATCGAACTCCGCCTGCAGTTCCGGCCCCGGCTCCGGTGCCTGGATGCCAATGATGGGGCGTCCATCCTGCACTTCTGGGCGCAGCTGGAAATCCAGCAGGCGACCGTCGCGCTCGACTTGCACCTCAAGCGAGCGGGTCTGGCCGTCATCGCTGGCGGCCAGGCGCGGAATCAGGGTGGCGATATCCTGCCAGCCCGACACCGGCTGTTCATCGATCGACACGATCAAGTCGCCTGAGCGCAGACCGGCGGCTTCGGCCGGACTGCTGGCAGCTACACTGCCAATACGCGATGGCAGGTCGGCCCGCCACGGCGTCAGACCCAGGTAGTCGAGGGTGTTTTCTTCGCTGTAGGCGGCGCTGACCCGGTCGAGCGGCAGCCGCACTTCGCGACGCTGTCCGTCAAGACTTTCCACCTCGAGACTGACTGCGCGCCGGTCCAGGGCCGGCGGTATCAGGCCGAGCAGGGTGTGGGTCCAGGTTTCTACCCGACGCTGGTCGATGCGCACGATCAGGTCATTTTCCTGCAGACCAGCTTCGGCGGCCATGCCGGTGGTGGGGCCCAGCACGGGTCGGGTTTCGGGAATGCCGACCACGAACATCAGCCAAAAGGCGGCGACGGCGAAAATCAGGTTGAAAATCGGGCCGGCGGCGACAATCGCGATGCGCTGGCCCACCGGCTTGCGGTTGAAAGCCTGGTCGCGCTGATCTGGCGGCACCGGGGTTTCGCGTTCGTCGAGCATCTTGACGTAGCCGCCCAGTGGAATGGCAGCAACACGGTATTCGGTGCCGTCGGCGGCGGTGCGCGACCACAGCGCCCGACCGAAACCCACGGAAAACCTGAGCACGCGCACGCCGCAGCGCCGCGCAACCCAGTAGTGCCCGAACTCGTGAAAGGTCACCAGCAGGCCGAGGGCCACGATTAACCAGATGATGGGACCGAGAATTTCCATGATCAGTCAGGTAAAAGCAGTCCGGCGGCGCGCGGGTGCGCTGCCATCCTTGTTATCGGCAGTATTGGCTCCATTTGGTTCCTCACTGCCCCAGGACGGCGACGGCCAGCGCAAACATGGGTGCGGCAGCACCGATGCTGTCGAAGCGATCAAGGATGCCGCCGTGGCCTGGCAGCAGGTCCGAGGTGTCCTTGAGCTGGCGCTGGCGCTTGAGCAGGCTGACAAACAGATCACCGCCGATCGAAATTGCCGCCAGACCCAGGGCCAACAGCCCGGCCATCAACGGTCCAAAGGGGCTGTCCGGAAGGAACAAGGAAGCAACGCCGGTGGCCAGCATGGCCGCCAGCAGCCCGCCGACGGCGCCGGAACGGGTCTTGCCCGGGCTGATCGACGGGGCCAGCTTGGGCCCGCCCACGGTGCGGCCGGTGAAGTAGGCGCCGACGTCGGCGGCAGCGATGATAATCAGCAGCATCAGCACCAGCCAGGGTGAGACCGACTGCAGCCAGACCAGGGCCAGCCAGCCGGTCAGCAGGATCATGGCCACGACCAGCAACTTGATGGCTTGATTGAGCAATCGGGGGGCAGCGCCAAGTGCGGGACGCGATAGCCAGAGCAGAAAGCCAACCCAGGCCAGGCAGCCGGGCAGCAGCCAGACAACGATTTGTCCCGGTGCCTGCAGCCAGTAAACCAGGGCCCCGATCGAAACCAGCGCGCCCGTGTACAGGGCGCGCGGCCAGGGCTGGTCCAGGCCGCCGAGGCGAGCGCCTTCCCAGCCGCCCAGGACCAGCAGGATCAATACGGCAAAGGCGGCAAAGGCCTGCGCTGGCAGCAGGAAGACGGCGGCCAGTCCGATCGAGGTAATGATGAGCGCCGTGATGATGCGGGTTTTAAGCATTCTGCACCTGGCCAAGCCCGCCGAAACGGCGTTCGCGGGAGGCGAAATCCTTCAGGGCCGCGGTGACATGCTCGGCGCTGAAGTCCGGCCACAGCACGTCGGAAAAGTGCAGCTCGGTGTAGGCCAGCTGCCAGAGCAAGAAGTTGGACAGGCGCTTTTCGCCGCCGGTACGAATCAAGAGATCCGGCTCCGGAATGTCGCTCATGAACAGTTCGCGGCCGAACAGGACCTGGTCGATCTGGTCCGGATGCAGTTCGCCCTGCTTGACCTTCGTCGCCAGCTGCCGTGCTGCCCGAGTCAGGTCGGCGCGGCCACCGTAGTTGACAGCGACGTTCAGGCGTAGCTTGTTGTTGCCAGCCGTGCGTCGCTCGGCCCGGCGCATGCCGTCGCGCAGCGGTCGGTTGAACGCCTCGCGGTCGCCAATGAAGCAGACCTGGACGCCGTGCTCATCCAGTTCACGAATGTCCTTGGTCAAGGCTTTCATGAACAGATCCAGGAGCTGTTTCACCTCGACCGTTGGCCGGCTCCAGTTTTCCGACGAGAAGGCGTAGACGGTCAGATAGGGGATGCCGCGCTCGAGAATGGCTTCAACCGCGCGTCGCAGCGCCTCGCTGCCGGCTCGATGACCTTCAGAGCGAGGTTTGCCCTGGCGTTGGGCCCAGCGCCCGTTGCCATCCATGACAATGGCAACGTGCTGCGGTAGCGGAGAGATCGGAATCACCGTCTCAGATTTCCATCAGCTCCCGGCATTTGGCATCGACCAATTGGTCAATTTCCCCGACATAGCGGTCGGTGAGCTGCTGGACCAGGGTTTCCCCCTTGCGGACGTCGTCCTCGGTCAGCTCTTTTTCCTTCAGAAAGTCCTTGAGCTGGTGGTTGGCATCGCGGCGGATATTGCGTACTGCCACCTTGGCCTGTTCGCCTTCGGCATGAACCACCTTGGTCAATTCGGTGCGCCGCTCTTCGGTCAGGGCAGGCAGCGGTACGCGAATGTTGGTGCCGGCGGTGGCGGGGTTGAGCCCCAGGTCAGAGGTCATGATGGCCTTTTCGACTTTTTGCACCATCGACTTGTCGAAGGGCACCACGCTGAGCGTTCGCGCATCTTCTACCGACAGGTTGGCAGCCTGGCTCAGCGGCACTTCGGTGCCGTAGTACTCCACGGTGATGTGTTCCAGCAGGCTGGGGTGAGCGCGGCCGGTGCGGATCTTGGCCAGTTCGGTCTTGAGCGCGGCAACGCTTTTGGCCATCCGCGAGTCAGCGTCTTTCTTGATGTCGTTGAGCATGGTCTTGTCCTGCACTGGCCTGTTGTGTTTTCAAGCCGCGCATTGTATCCCCGCGCGGCGTCGGCTGCATCAGCTCACCAGCGTGCCGACATTCTCGCCCTGGATCAGGCGATCCAGCTCGCCGGGGCGATTCAAGTCGACGATGCGGATCGGCATCGACTGGTCGCGGCACAGGACGATGGCGTTGGTGTCCATCACTGCCAGCTTGCGCTCGATGACTTCGTCATAGCTGATTCGATCGTAGCGCACTGCATCCGGGTTGGTCTTCGGGTCGGCCGAGTAGATGCCGTCGACCATGGTGGCCTTGATCATCAGGTCGGCACCGATTTCGATGGCGCGCAGCGCGGCCGCGGTATCGGTGGTGAAAAACGGGTTGCCGGTGCCGGCGGCGAAAATCACCGCCCGCTCCTTTTCCAGGTGGCGAATGGCGCGGCGGCGAATGTAGTCTTCACAGACCTCGCGCACCGAGATCGCCGACATTACCCGCGTTGTTACCCCGGCCCGCTCGAGCGCGTCTTGCAGGCCGAGCGCGTTCATTACCGTGGCCAGCATGCCCATATGATCGCCGGTAATGCGGTCGATGCCGGAGGCCGCCAGGCCCTTGCCGCGGAAAATGTTGCCGCCGCCGATCACGATGCCAATCTGGACACCGGCGTTGACCACGGCGGCCACCTCGCGCGCAATGCGCGAGCTCACCTTGGGGTCGATACCGTAATCCAGCTCACCAAGCAGCGCTTCCCCGCTGACTTTAAGCAGTATGCGTCGACAAGCTGGCTGGCTCACGGCATCGTTCTCCCTAGTCTGGTCAAGCAGGCAGCAACTTAACCGCCGCGCGCCTGCTGCATGACCTCGGCGGCGAAATCGGTTTCTTCTTTCTCGATGCCTTCGCCGACTTCGATCCGGACAAACGCGGTCACCTTGGCACCCTTGCTCTTGAGCAGCTTGCCGACGGTGATGTCGCCGTCCTTGACGAAAGGCTGGCCGGTGAGGGTGATTTCCGCCAGGTGCTTGTTGAGGCGGCCGCTGACCATCTTTTCAATGATGTCGGCCGGCTTGCCGCTGTCGGCGGCCTGGGCGACCAGGATTTCCTTTTCCTTGGCCAGCACTTCCTGCGGCACATCTTCAGCGTCGCGATAGGCCGGATTCAGCGCGGCCACGTGCATGGCGATATCGCGGGCCAGATCTTCGTCACCGCCTTCCAGCGACACCATCACGCCGATGCGACCGCCATGAATGTAGCTGCCAACCACGCCGTTGCCGGCATCCAGGTGATTCAATCGACGCACCTGGACGTTTTCGCCGATCTTGGCAACGAGCTGCTGGCGAGTTTCTTCCACGCTGGCGCCGTTGGCCATGGTAGCTGCATTGATTGCCTCGACGCTGTCGGCGGCCAGGGCCAGGGTGGCGACTTCCTCGGCAAAGCCGCGGAAGTTATCGTCTTTGGCCACGAAATCGGTTTCACAGTTGATTTCGACCAGCACGGCGCGGCTGCCCTCGGAGGCATGGACCACGGTGCCTTCGGCGGCCACCCGGCCAGCCTTCTTGTCGGCCTTGGCCAGGCCCGACTTGCGCAGGTGTTCGATGGCGGCATCCAGATCGCCGCCGGTTTCGACCAGCGCCTTCTTGCACTCCATCATGCCAGCGCCGGTGCGCTCGCGGAGTTCCTTGACTTGTGCTGCGGTAATGCTCATTGAATCAATTCCTCAACAATCCTTGGAAAAAGTGTTCGCCCGAGGCGGCGCCGATCAGGAAGCGCCGGCGTCGTCGTCCTTGGCGGCAGCTTTCTTGACGGCCTTTTTCTTGCTGACCTTCTTTGGTGCCGGCTCGGCACTGGCTTCAGCTTTGGGCTCGGCAGCCGGGGCAGCTTCGGCTGATTCTGCTTTCTCCGCGCCTTCCGCTTTTTCCGTTGTGTCAGCAGCTTCTGTAGTCTCCGCCGCATCGGCGGCAGCCTGTTCAGACGCCTCAGCGGGTTTCTTGCGAGCGGTCTTCTTGGAAACGCGACCCGCAGCCTTCTTCTTGGCCGGCGCGCTCTTGCGAGTTTCCGGGCTGGACTCGATCGGGTTGCCATCGGCGTCGAGCTCGACGAATTCGTCGTCATCGCCGCCAGCGACAGGAGTCGATGCGCGCCCTTCCAGAATGGCGTCTGCAGCGAGCTGGGCATACAGGCGAATCGAGCGAATCGCGTCGTCGTTGCCCGGAATCACGTAATCAATGCCTGCCGGCGAGTGGTTGGTGTCGACCACGGCAACGACTGGGATTTTGAGCTTGCGGGCCTCGGCCACGGCAATCGACTCATGGCCGACGTCAATAACAAACAAGGCGTCCGGCAGGGCGTTCATGTCCTTGATGCCGCCCAGGCTGCGCTCGAGCTTGTCGCGCTCGCGGGTCAGCTGCAGGACTTCCTTCTTGACCAGGCGCTGGAAGCTGCCGTCCACCTCCATCTGCTCAAGCTCCTTGAGACGGTTGATCGACTGACGGACGGTGCGGAAGTTGGTCAGCATGCCGCCGAGCCAGCGATGAGAAACGTACGGGCTGCCGCAGCGCGCGGCTTCTTCGGCAATCGCCGTGCCGGCAGCGCGCTTGGTGCCGACGAACATGACGGTGCCGCGGCGGCTGGCCAGCCGGCTCAGGAAATCCAGCGATTCCTTCAGCAGGGGCAGGGTTTCTTCCAGGTTGATGATGTGGATCTTCCCGCGGGCGCCGAAAATGAACGGCTCCATCTTGGGGTTCCAGTAGCGGGTCTGGTGGCCGAAATGAACGCCAGCTTCGAGCATCTGGCGCATGGTGACGTTGGGCATATCTATTACCTTTTGCAGTTGGATACAACGAATCAAGCCTTGCCGCCCGTGCCTTTGGCGTATCGGGTCGGTGCCTGCCATGTTTGTATCCGGGGTTTAAGCCTCCGCCGATCCTTAGGTCTGCGAACCAGGTGCTTGAACCCAAGCATCCGGCAACCCCGCAACCTGTGACGATCAGCGTGTGTTTTTTGTTTGATTCTTGGCAAACCTGCCAAGCAAATCCCTTCAATTATAGCGTGGAAGATTGCCTGGCGGCAAGAACGTTTTCATATTTCGGCGAAAGCAGGCGGGCTAGCGCTACAATGGGGCCTCACCACGTTATTTGCCAGGATATGCCACAGCTTCTTAGTGCCTACCGCTTCATCGACCTGGCCAAGCTGCCACTGCTGCGCGAACGGCTGAAGGTGAAGGCCGCCGAGCTCGACCTGGTCGGCACCGTGCTGCTGGCCGAAGAAGGGATCAATTTCAGCCTGGGTGGGTCCAGGGAAGCCCTGGATGCCTGGCTGGAATATCTTGACGCCGCGCATGGCATCGACCAGCTGGTCAGCAATTGGGTGAGTGTCGATTGCGTGCCTTTTCTACGGCTGAGGGTCCGGATTCGGCCTGAAATCATCACCTTCGACCCGGCGCTCAAGCCCGGTCAGGCGCCCACCGGGCAGGCCCTGAAGCCGGAAGACTGGCATGCCCTGCTGCAGCGCGAGGAGGTTCAACTTGTTGACACGCGCAACCACTATGAATACGAGATCGGCAGCTTCCGGGGCGCTGTCGACCCGGCTATAGAGACCTTCACCGATTTTCGCGACTGGGCGCTTGAGCATCTGCAGACCGACCGGCCCGTAGCCATGTTTTGCACCGGCGGGGTGCGCTGCGAAAAGGCCAGTGCCTGGCTGCTGGCCAACGGTTATGATCAGGTGTTTCAGCTCGAAGGTGGCATTTTGAACTACCTGCGCGATATCCCGGCCGAGCAGTCGCTATGGCAGGGAGAGTGCTATGTCTTCGATGACCGCATCGCGGTTGATCATGATCTCAAGCCCACCGGGCGCCTGATTTGCGCGGCCTGCAGCCGGCCGGTGGAAGGGCTGGGTGCCGACGGCATGCCGCCGATAAATGCTCAGCGCGACTGTGGCTTGTGCGGGCAACAGTTCGAGACTCGCCGCCTAGCCGGGTTGCGCGAGCGCGTGCGCCAGATTGCCCTGGCCCGCAAGCGCGGTCAGGCCCACCTCGGCCCGAAGTCCCAGCCCGAGGCGGCTCAGCGAAAGCAGGAGTATTCATCTTTATGACGGAAAACGTCGAGTTGGCCGCGGAAGCAGCCCGTCACCGCGCCGAAGCGCCGCTGTGGCTGCCCGACGGCATGGTGCCGATCTGGGATTTCCTGGCCACCTACCCCATCGTGCTGTCCCTGATCGTGATGGTGGTGGGGATCGGCGTGGCCGTGATCGGTCGAGCCATGGTTCTGAACTGGGGCAACAAGCTGATCAGGCGCACCAGCCCGGATCTGGGGCCCCGGCTGATTCGCATCGTTGCCAATGTTGCCGCCCTGATGGTCGGCTATATCGCCCTGGTACTCGCGATCCAGGTGTTGGGCCTGGCCGAGCGCGTCGAACAGGTCCTGATCCGCATCCTGTTGAGCCTGCTGATCCTGCGCCTGATCAAGTCGGCCATGCGGGCCAGTCATCTTGGCCTGGAGATCCTGAGTCGAATTCGTGATCGCTACGAGATTGTCGAAGAGCGCACCCTGCCGCTGTTCGATCTGATCATGACCATCCTGATCATCGGCGCGGCGGCCTACGCGCTGCTGATGGTCTGGGACATCAACCCCACTGCCTGGCTGGCCTCGGCCGGTGTGATCGGTATTGCCGTTGGCTTCGCCGCCCGCGACACCCTGGCCAACCTGTTTGCCGGGTTTTTCATCATTGCCGATTCGCCTTACAAACTCGGCGATTACATCGTTCTGGACTCCGGAGATCGCGGTGAAGTCACCAAGGTCGGCATTCGCTCGACCCGCTTGCTGACCCGCGACGATGTCGAAATCACGGTACCGAATTCGGAGATGGCCAATTCCAAGATCTACAACGAATCGGGCGGCCGCTGGGTCAAATTCCGTATCCGGCTCAAGGTTGGTGTTGCCTACGGTTCCGATGTCGATGAGGTGGTTGAGCTGTTGGAGGGTATTGCCGCCAATCACGATAGCGTCTGCAAGGATCCAACGCCGAGAGTGCGGATGCGTGGTTTTGGCGACTCCAGCCTGGACTTCGAGCTGCTGTGCTGGGTCGACCTTCCCGTCGAGCGAGGCCGGGTCACTCATGAGCTCTACATGAAGATCTACAAGGCCCTGAACGAAACTGGCATCGAAATTCCGTTCCCGCAGCGTGACCTTTGGGTGCGCGACGGGGGTGAGATTCGGTTGAACCAGGCCAGCAAGGAATAAAAACACCAGCGGCTTGTCCGCCTGATATCCCGAATGCTGTCGCGCGTTGCAGCGCGATTGCGTTTGATGTTGGTAGCCAGCAAAAAATTGTCACAGAGGCTACGGAGGTCATGATGGAGCGTTTTCAACCCTGGGCTACAGCTTGGGTTTCGGCGGCAAGCCTGGCGCTTGCCATGCTGCTGGTGCTGGCAGCACCGGCGCTTGCCGAGGTCGAGATACTGGATCCGGACGATGCCGTCCAGTGGCGGTCTATCGCTGACAGCCCGGCCGCGCGCATTGATGTGCACAATCTCCTGGCCGACGACCAGCCCCTGAAGCTCAGGCTGGAGCGAGTCGATCCCTTTGCCCCTGGCGCCCGCACCCGGGTCAATGGTCGGGAGCTTGGCACCATCCGTTCCGAGCGTGTCTGGTATCGGGGACGTATCGCCGGTCAACCGGATTCGAACGTGGCCTTGTCAGTCGGACCAGAGGGCGATGTGCGGGGCAGCTTGGCCGGGCGTGGCGGGCAGTGGGCCATTTCCAATCGACCTGCTTCCGATCCAGCCGGTTCACCCGGCCGCATGCGGCTTCGTCGTGATCAAGACCGCGAGCCGTCCATCGACCATGTCCACGACGAATTTCAGTGTGGCAATCATGAGTTGGAACAGCCGCTGGATTTTCGCGCTGTCGCGCCTGACCTGTCCGAGCGTCTCATGCCGGAGGGCGAGCGATGGCTGCGTGAGTCTGGCCGATACCGGGTGCGCGTGGCCTTCGAAAGTGACTTTTCCTTTTTCGATCTGTTCGGGTCCACCAGTGAGGCCCAGGACTACCTGGGTGACCTGATCAATTTCATTTCCGGCATTTACGAGGATGAACTGGATACCGAATTGGTGATTTCCAGTATCAGCCTTTGGAACTCGGCGGCAGCGCAGCCCTGGCAGAACACCGGCAACCCCAGCCCCTTGTGCCTGCTGGCCGAGTTCGGCATTTTCTGGAATGACAGCGCAAACAATGTTGACCAGGACCGCACCATTGCCCACTTCTTAACCGCCAACAGCGCTGGCCCGGGCTCGCGCGACGGTGTAGCCTGGCGAGGGGTTTTGTGCAGGTCGGCCAGCCAATTCCTACCTTTTGATATCGGCGACAACTGCACCGGTTTTTCCGGCGAGCGCGATGACATCGTCGGCGATTTTGCCGTCAGTCGCGGCATCTCTCGCGACTACCAGGCCGGCAACGCGCCCGGTACCTGGGACTACTCGGTCGTCGCCCACGAAATCGGCCACAACTTCGATTCCCAGCATACTCACTGCTATGGCATCGATCAGTGTTTTGGTCAGGAGCCGGGCTGCTTCAGTGGGCCGACTTCTCTGCCCGGCCCGCCGGGACAGGGGTCTGGTACGCTGATGAGTTATTGCCATACGCTACAGCCTGGTTTGTCCAACGTCGCGCCCACGCTCGGCCGTGGCCACCCCTTTGGCAACGACCCGGAGCAGGTGCCCAACATCATGCGTGATCATGTGGTTGCGCAGGGCCAGCTTCATCCGGCCAACCCGCGCTGTCCGGAGTTGCTGGACCCGGAGCCCGTTTTCTCTCTCGAAGTGAACTCGGATGGTGCCAGCAATGTTGCGATTACCAGCTCGACTGGCCATGGTGGCACCACCAACTACAGTCGAGTGGTAACGGCGGGTTCCAGCATCCAGCTATCCGCGCCGCCCAGCGTGGGCGGCAATGATTTTGATCGCTGGACCGGCTGTGACAGTACCTCGGGCAGCCAGTGCACCATCAATTCGATTAGCGCAGACAGGAGCGTAACGGTCAATTACGTGGCACCGCAGCGCACCCTCCAGGTGAATTCCAGCGGTGTCAGCAATGTCGCAATTTCCTCCTCGCCCAGCGGCTTTGGCGGCACCACTAACTACAGTCTCAGCGTGACCCAGGGAACGACCGTGACCCTGACAGCCCCCGGCACGGCCAGTGGCCAGCAGTTCGACGGCTGGTCTGGCTGCGATTCGGTGTCCGGTGCCAGCTGCACTGTCTCGTCGATCAGTTCCAATCGCACCGTTACGGTCACTTATCAGCCGCCGCCCGAAGCAGCGGAGATCAGCGTTTCCCCGGCCAGCCTGGCCACTACCCTGGACGTTGGCGAGACCGATCAGCTCAGCCTCCAGATCAGCAACATGGGCGGAGGTACATTGACGTGGGGAATCGAAACGGCCTTGCTTAGCAGCCAGCCAACAGCAACCACGCTACCAGGTGCGGCCCGGCTCGAGGCTGGCGGCGTGTCCCCAATGGCCGACATTAGTGTTGGCTCCGCGCGAAGCGGTTTCTCCTGCGCCGATCCAGACTCACCCGGCATGCTTATCAACGACGATGGTCTACCGAATTTCTCCTGGGGATTCGTCCCTGGCGAAGTTGCGACAGCTACCTTTGTCGAGGGCTTTGCCGTCGGCCAGCCAGGGTTGCTGAATCGGATATGCGTGGCATTCAGGGCCGCCGATCAGGCGCGTGACGAACCGTTTACTTTCAATGTCCTGGTTTTCGACAGCGATGGGCCCGGTGGTCGGCCGGGCAGCCTGCTGCTTGCCGGTGCCGTCACCTACCCGAACGTGGCCACCAATCCACTGTGGTTCACGGTCAATACCGGCACCGGCGGTGCCATCATCGACAGCGGCACGGTTTATATCGGAGTCAGTTATCAATCGGTTCCGGAACGAGTCAGCGTCATGCTCGACAGCACCGGTCCGGGCGGTGAAGGCAGTTACTTCGCGCTTGACGGCGGGGGTTGGCAGCCGATAACCGATATTGAGCCCACGCACCGGGCCCTGATGGTCCGAGCCCAACTCGTCAGCGGCTGCGACTCGCCGTCCGATATCGACTGGCTTAGCGTTACTCCGGACAGTGGCAGCACCGCCGGCGGCCAGCAGTCCGACGTCACGGTAACCGTCGATGCCGGCGATTTGGATCAGGGCATGCACGAAGCGCTGCTATGCCTGCAGAGCAACGACCCGGACAATCCGCTCATCGAGGTTCCCGTGAGCGTGGAGGTGACCGGGCCGGTCTTGTTCCATGATCGTTTTGAGGGCGATTGAACAAGCCGACGCAGCGCCGTTATTCCAGGGCAGTGCCGGATCATGTGACCGCGTCTGAAGACGGACTGGAACGGTCGTGCGTTGGCTACCATGTGCTCGACCGATTCGCCAGCCAGTCGGCGTATTAACTCATCAACCAGGGTGACCGTTTGGCTGTCTGTCGCGAATCTCTGCAGACCGCGTTTGTTGAGGGTAACACCGGTCTTGAGGCTAATTCTGCCTCGGGCCGATGATTCGACTGATACACCAAGATTCCGGGAGCAGACTGCGATGAGAAAACTATTGATCCTGATGCTATTGCTTTGGCTGGCTACGGCCGCCCTGGCCGCGCCCATTACCTACCAGGGCCAGCTCCATGACCAATCCGGTCCCTACACCGGAACGGCCGACATGACGTTTCGGCTATACGACAGCCTAAACGCAGGCAGTGCGGTCGGCGGTCTCGTCAGTAAATCCGATGTGACGGTGACCGATGGCCTGTTTCAGGTGGAGCTGGATTTCGGTGATGTATTCGACGGCAGCAGTCTTTATCTGCAGGTCAGCGTTGAAGGAACCACCATGGCCCCGCGTCAGCCGATCACGGCAGCACCCATGGCCCAGTTCGCGATGACGCCAGCGGGTCCAGAGGGTCCAGAGGGTCCAGAAGGCCCGGAAGGCCCGGAAGGCCCGGAAGGCCCGGAAGGCCCGGAAGGCGCTTCGCCGTTTGAACTGGTCGGGACCACGGCGTTTTATCTGGACGGGAGGGTTGGCGTTGGCACTGACCAGCCAGCGGCCACATTCCATGCCGCGGGTTCGGTCGCGCTTGGTTCACCCGATCATACGGTGTCAGGCACGAATGCGATCGCGGTTGGTGGTGCTTTCGGTGGCTCCAACGTGGCATCAGGGGCGGGAAGTTTCGTTGCCGGCGGGAATAACGAGGTCACCGCCGCGAGAGGGTTTATCGGCGGCGGAAGAGACCACCGGCTTCACGGAATTGATAGCGCCATCCTTACCGGTCATGACAACGAGATTGAATCTTCAGCCCAGCACGCCTCGATTGCCGGCGGCGGCGGGAATCTGGTGACGAGAAATTATTCTTTCGTCGGTGGTGGTCGATTCAATGAGGCCCATGGGCTGAGAAGCGTCGTAGCTGGTGGTCAAAATAATGTCATTGAAGAAAACGCAACCTGGGGGTTTATTGGCGGCGGTTGGAATAACGAGGTGCATGGCGCCAATAGCGGTGTCGCTGCCGGTCGTGACCATGAGGCGTTCGGCGACAACAGCTTCATCGGCGGCGGGCGCTTTAACCGTGCTCATGGTGAGGGTGCTACCGTGGCTGGTGGTGAACTGAACTGGGCCAACGGCGAATATGCCCATGTTCCCGGCGGTTATCGCAACCGGGCCATGGGTGACTATTCGATGGCAGCCGGCAAGGCTGCCTGGGCCCTGCATGATGGCAGCTTCGTTTGGTCAGACAGCCGGGGCGGGCTACAGGATGAATTCGAATCGACAGCGGAAGATCAGTTCCTGATTGCCGCCGACGGTGGCGTCGGCATCAACACCAATAGCCCTCAGGCCTTGCTGGACGTGGCTGGCGATACCCGGCTGGGCGGTGACACTGAAATTGCCGGCCAGCTCCTGGTAGATGCCTCCGTTGGAATTGGTACGGCAGCGCCTGCCCACCCGCTCGATGTGGACGGTACGATCAGAAGCGAAAACATTCTGACGACCGGACAAGGTAATTTCGGAAGCACTGTGTTTGTGGGCTCATTGGGCACCACGGTGGGTTCCGAGGAGGTTTGCCGGGTGCCCAGTACCGGCCGATTGGCGCCGTGCTCGAGCAGCAGCCTGCGCTATAAGACAGAGATTGAAGAGATCGAACTGGGCTGGGCGCAGGTGATGTCGATGCGTCCGGTCAGGTATCGATTCACGGCCGATGGTAAAGAGGATCTTGGGCTGATCGCCGAAGAGCTTGCAGAAATCGATCCTTCCCTGGTGGTGTTCGATGCCGAGGGGCGCCCTGACAGCATTCGGTATGCCCGTTTGTCCGTCCTCCTGATCAGTGCCATGCAGGAGCGCGAGCAGTGGCTCCAGGCCATGTTGTCCGAACGGGCCGAACGCGATGCCGAGTTGGCTCGGCGGGTTGATACGCTTAAGCGAGAAAATGCCGAGTTGCGTCAGATCGCTGCGCACAATGCGGAGCTCGAGGAGCGCCTGGCCCGGCTGGAGTCGCTGTTGGTCGGCGAGGATGCGCAGCTGGCCGAGGCTCCCTAGGCGTCAGACCGCGCCCTGCAGCTCAAAGCGCAGCCAGACGTTGGCGCGCTTTAGCTGGCGCTGGATGGTGCGGCGTGATACGCCTTGCATGTCGGCAATCTCGTCGGTGCTTAGGCCCGTGTAGAAACGGGCGGCAACCAGGTCGGCCAGGGTGCTGTCAGTTTCGCCAAGGCGCTTGATGGCCTGCTCGATATCGAGGATACGCTCGGCGTCAACCTGGGAATCGCTGACCTGCTGCTCGTCCAGGGCCACATGAACGGCATCGCCGCCGCGCTTTTCGGCAAGTTGGCGGCGGGCATGGTCGACGATGATCTGGCGCATGGCCAGCGCCATTACCCGCATCAGGTGCGAGCGGTCGTGGATGGTGGCGTCATCAGTGCGAAAAACCTTGAGAAAGGCTTCGTGAACAAGGGCGGTGGTGCGCAGTGTCTCGCCGCCCTTGAACCCCTGGCGCTGGTGCCGGGCGAGACGATGGATGTCGTCGTAGACCAGCCGTGCCAGGCGGTCCAGCGCATCGGGCGTTTTGCCCAGATGCGCCAGCAATTGGGTGACTTGATGTTGCTCGTTGGATTCCACCGCCAGACTACAACGCCTCAATTTGTCGGCTGTCTTACTCGAACCATCCAGGTGTTGACCTGGTCGATCGGGATTTCCTGGCTCTCGCCGCCACGGCGCCGGTACTCGACCACGCCGTTGTCCAGGCCGCGATCGCCGATGACCAGATGGTGTGGGATACCGATCAGCTCGGCATCGGCGAACATCACGCCCGGTCGCAGCGGACGGTCATCCATCAGCACCTCCAGCCCGGCCGCATTCAGTTCGGCATAAAGCTTGTCGGCAAGCTCGCGCACCCGGTGAGATTTCTTGGCATTGAGCGGCAGCAGTACGACATCGAAAGGCGCCATCGGCTCGGGCCAGATGATGCCGTTGTCATCGTGATTCTGTTCGATCGCGGCGGCGACGATGCGCGACACGCCGATGCCGTAGCAGCCCATGGCCGGATGAATGCCGCGGCCGTTTTCATCCATGACCACGGCATTCATGGCCTCGGAGTACTTGCGCCCGAGCTGGAAAATGTGCCCAACCTCGATGCCGCGAATCAGCTCAAGCTGGCCGGAGCCGTCGGCGGCCGGGTCGCCTGTGACCACGTTACGAAGATCGGCAATTTCGGGCTCGGCCAGGTCGCGTTCCCAGTTGATTCCAAAATGGTGCTTGCCGTCGGTATTGGCGCCGGCCGAGAAGTCGCTCATCAGCGCGACCTGGCGGTCGATGATGCAGGGAATGGGTAAGTTGATTGGGCCGAGGCTGCCAGGACCGGCGCCGATGGCTTTGCGGATTTCTTCTTCGCTGGCCATGCGCAGCGGAGCGGCGACCTGGGCCAGTTTCTCGGCCTTGACGGCGTTGAGTTCGTGGTCGCCGCGCACCAGCAGGGCGATAAAGTCGGCATCGACTTCCTCGCTGGCGGCCACGACCAGGGTCTTGACGGTTTTCTCGATCGGCTGGCCAAATTGTTCGACCAGGTCGGCAATGGTGCGCGCGTTCGGGGTATCGACCAGGCGCAGTTCCTCGGTCGGCTCGGCGCGCTCCCCTCGGGCCAGCGCTTCGGCCTGTTCGACATTGGCCGCGTAGCTGCTGTCGGGCACGTGTGCAATCTGGTCTTCGCCGGAGTCGGCCAGGACGTGAAACTCGTGGCTGACGGCGCCGCCAATGGCGCCAGAGTCGGCGGTCACGGCCTTGAACTTGAGTTCCAGACGTTCAAAGATTCGGCTGTAGGTTGTATACATGACCTGGTAGAAACGGCCCAGGCAGTCGTCGTCGATATGGAAGGAGTAGCCGTCTTTCATCAGGAACTCGCGGGCCCGCATCACGCCGAAGCGCGGCCGGATTTCATCGCGGAACTTGGTCTGAATCTGGTAGAAGCAGATCGGCAGCTGCTTGTAAGAGCGCACCTCGCCGCGGGCAAACTCGGTAATCACTTCCTCGTGGGTCGGGCCGAAGGCAAACTCGCGCCCGGCGCGGTCGGCCATTTTCAATAGCAGCGGACCGAAATCGTCCCAGCGCCCGGTTTCCTGCCACAGCTCGGCCGGCTGAACCGACGGCATCAGCATTTCCAGGCAGCCGGCGGCATTCATTTCTTCGCGCACCACCTGCTCGACCTTGCGCAGCACGCGCAGGCCCAGTGGCGTCCAGGTGTAGATTCCGGAGGTGAGCTTGCGGATCATGCCGGCGCGCAACATCAGCTGATGGGAAACGATTTCCGCATCAGAAGGAACCTCGCGCTGGGTGACGAGGTGGAATTGAGAGGTTTTCATGGAAGCCTGGGGCGAGTGGATTCAGGTAGCCAGGTATTTTAGCAAGCTATGCCCGCTGGTTAGCTGCCCATGCACAGGTTCAGCACCACGTGTCGATAAAGGCCTGGTTTTCTGCGGCAAAGGCATCCCGAGCCTCGATGTCGAGCACGGTTTCGCTGCCGTCTTCATCACGCAGCATCACCGGTCCTCGCTCGGCCAGCAGGGCCAGGTTGTTGCGGGCCTGTTCGCATTGTTCGGCCAGGGCTTCGGCGTCGGGTCCGGTTTCGCGGACCTCCATCCTAGGCACGCCGCGAGGCGCTTCCGCTTCGGCATGTGCTGATTCCTGGGCGCGGCTGGCCGGCGGCGCGCTGGTGCCGCTAATGCGTTCGTAGGTCACACCTTCAGGTGGCTGGGCGGCGAAATGGGTGACCCCCTCCTCGTCTACCCACTTGTAGATTTCCTCGGCAGCAGCGCTCATGGTCACAGCCGCCGACAAGGCAATCACGATGAAAGCAATCTTTTTGGATAAGCCGTTCATGCTCTATTCCTGGCGCGTTCTCCAGGCATGACTGTGCCTCAAACGGCAGCCTGGAGCAAGTGCTATCCTTTGCGGTCGATTCCAGCAGAGTTGCCAGTCACAACAATGGCAGATGATTCCAACCAGCGGCGACCGGTCAGGGGGGCCTTCCTGCTGCCGAATGCATTGACCACGCTGGCCCTGATGGCTGGCTTCTACGCTATCGTGGCAGCGATTGGTGAGCAGCCGGTAGCGGCCTGCATCGCGATCCTCGTCGCCGGCCTGCTTGATGGCGTGGACGGTCGCGTTGCCCGCTTGACCAACACCCAGTCAGATTTCGGCGTCGAGTACGACAGCCTGTCGGACATGGTCTCGTTCGGGATTGCCCCGGCCGTACTGGTTTATACCTGGTCCTTGCAAACCCTGGGCAGCCAGGAAAACGTGGCCGAGGCCTTGAGCTGGCTGGCGGCGTTCTTCTTTTCCGCCTGCGCGGCCCTGCGCCTGGCCAGATTCAATACCCAGGCCGGAGTAGCCGACAAGGCCTACTTCCAGGGCCTGGCCAGCCCGGCGGCGGCGGGCACCATTCTCGCTACCGTCTGGTTTTGTGTCAGCCGTGATATCGCGCCCGAACAGGTGGCCTGGCCGCTCCTGGTCTTGACCGTCATTCTCGGCACGCTGATGGTCTCCAGGGTCCGCTACTTCAGCTTCAAGGCCTGGCCGGTCAGCGACCGGGTGCCGTTTGCCTGGATTTTCCTGCTGCTGGTAGTGCTGGTACTGTTGGCCGTCGACCCGCCTGCGGTCCTGTTCACGATTGGCCTGCTTTACGTGTCCTCGGGCATTGTGCTGACCGCTCGTGGCCGCTATCTGCAGCGTCGCCGGCGTCGGCGCGAGGCGCATGATGACCAGGCTTGATCCGGCCGCACTGGCCCGGCTTGATGTCATGGGTATTTCGGTCTGGGAGCGTCGCCAAGCCGACGCCGATGTTGCCGCGGCGGCTGCCGACTCAGCGACAGGACGGATACGTCTAAGCTCTGGCGAGGGTGACTGCCTGCTGGTGCAGCGCCAGCCGTGGGGCGGCGAGACCAATAGCATTGTCGACGATATCCGCGCCTGCATCGGCCCGGCGCGCTGTCGCTTTGGACAGTGGGCCGTGGCTTCGCCCGCCGGCGAGGACCCGGCTGAGCTGGCCGAACGCGGGATTTCGCACGTGTTGTCATTCGGCCCGGCCCTGGACGGGCAATGGCCGGGTCTGATCGAAGCGCCCAGTCTGGTTGAGCTGACTACCGATTGGCAGGCGAAGCGGGCGCTTTGGCGCAAGATCCGACCGCTGCTGGGCGAGCGCTGAACATGGCTGCGGTCTTGCGCCCGGAACTGGTCCTTAGAACGATGGTTCGACACGACCTTGACCAGGTTGAAGCGATTGAAAAGGCCAGTTACCCCTTTCCCTGGACGCGCGGCATTTTCTCCGACTGCCTGCGGGTCGGCTACCGCTGCCAGGTGCTTTCGGTCGGTGACCAGGTCACTGGCTACAGCGTGGCCTCGATTGCCCTCGACGAGGGTCACCTGCTCAACCTTTGTGTTGCCCCCGCTCATCGCCGTCAGGGGCTGGCCAGAATCCTGCTGGATCATGTTGTTCGCGAGGCCAAGATCGCCGGCATGGTCCGGCTTTTTCTGGAGGTGCGCCCTTCCAACCGAGGCGCGATCAAGCTCTACAAGGCAAACCGCTTTCGCGTCATCGGCCGTCGCCCTGGCTACTACCCGGACGAAAACGGCCGCGAGGACGCGGTCATCATGGTGCGCCATCTCGACGAGGAAGAGACGTGACCGGCAGCCTGCGCGTGGCCGCTGCCCAGATAGCGCCGGTCTGGCTGAATCGTGACCTGACCCTGGCCCGGGTCATCGAACAGATCGACCGGGCGGCCGTGGCCGGGGTGGAGCTGCTGGCCTTTGGCGAATGCCTGGTGCCGGGATACCCGTTCTGGATTGATCGAACAGACGGCGCGCGTTTTGATTCGGCCTTGCAAAAGGACTTGTTCGCCCACTATGTCGACCAGGCGGTTTGCGTCGAGCGCGGTGACCTCGACGAGGTCTGCAGCGCGGCCCGGCGCAACGCCATGACCGTGGTGCTCGGCCTGCTGGAACGCCCGGCCGAGCGCGGTGAAAGCGTGTATGCCAGCGCGGTCAGCATAGCTGCCGACGGTTCCATCGCCGCCTGCCAGCGCAAACTCATGCCTACCTATGAAGAGCGCCTGGTCTGGGCCGCTGGCGACGGCCACGGCCTTCGCACCCACGCCGTCGGCGCGTTTACCGTTGGTGCACTGAACTGCTGGGAAAACTGGATGCCGCTGGCCCGGGCCAGCTTGCAGGGGCAAGGTGAGGATCTGCATATTGCAATCTGGCCCGGCAGCGATCGCCTGACCCGCGACATCACGCGCTTCATGGCCCTGGAAGGGCGCAGCTTCGTTCTGTCAGCGGGCGGCCTGATGCGCAGGGATGACTGGCCGCAGGATCTGCCCCATGCCGAGCGCTTGCTGCAGGTCACCGACGACATGCCCTGGGCCAACGGCGGTTCCTGCATCGCCGCGCCCGATGGCCGCTGGTTGGTCGAACCCGTGATTGATCAGGAAGGTCTGTTCATGGCCGATCTGGACCCGCGCGAGGTGCGCCGGGCTCGTCAGAATTTCGATCCGTCGGGGCACTATAGCCGCCCGGACGTACTGCGCCTGCAGGTTAACCGGCGCCGCCAGAGCAGCGTTGAGATCGAAGACTGATCGAAACGACCGGCCCTTTGGACATTACAGGCCAATGGCGAACAATCCCAGGCATAGAATCAGGCCGGCCAGTGGCACGATGACGGTCAGCGCCCCCATCGGCGCGTAGGCCGCGGCATGGGTTTCCTTGCAGATCGCCCGAATGGTGGTTACCACGTAGCCGTTGTGCGGCAGTGAATCCAGCGCCCCGGAGGAAATGGCGACCACGCGGTGAAGCTGGTCCGGATCGACACCCTGATCCATGTAGTGAGGGCCAAGAATGGGCAGGGCGATGGCCTGGCCACCGGAGGCAGACCCGGTCATGGCGGCAATGGCTGAAACGGCAACCGCAGCCGATACCAGGCCGGAGCCGGGTAGGCCGGTCACCCAAATAACGGCCGCGTCAAAAGCTGGCGATACGCGGGCCACAGTACCGAAACCAACCACCGCTGCAGTATTGCCAATGGCAATCAGCGCGCCGGTGCCACCCTCGGTCAGCGCCTCGCCCGGCTGATGCAGGTGACGCACGTTGATGAGTGCCGCACCAATGCAGCCGGCCAGCAGTGCCAGGATCAAAGCCGAGGTGCCGAGCTGGTCGTGGGTGGTAAAGGAAATGCCGAGCACCAGGCCCAGCGGGATCAAGGACAGGGCAGGGTGGGGCAGGTCTTCGCGAGTACCTTCGGGGTCATCGGCACGGGCTTCGAAAAACTCGCCGCGTGCCACAGCCCGCCGCAGCATCCAGCGCAGCCAGATATAGCCGCTGACAGCCATGAAAATCGCAACGACCAGGCTGGCTTCCCAGGCGGCCAACGGGCTGGTGCCCAGATGTTCAACCGGAATCCAGTTTTGTATTTCAGGTGAGCCGGCCGAGGTCATGGTGAAGGTGACCGAGCCAAACGCCAGGGTGGCCGGAATAAAGCGGCGCGGCAGATTGGCGCCGCGGAACAAAGCTAGCGCCATGGGGTAGACCGAGAAGGCCACCACGAACAGGCTGACGCCCCCGTAGGTCAGCACCGCACAGGCCAGGACCACGGCCAGGGCGGCCCGGTCGGTGCCCAGCCTGGTGATGATCCAGCGCGAGACACTGTCGGCGCCGCCGGAGGATTCCATCAGCTTGCCGAACAAAGAACCGAATAAGAAGACGAAGAACCAGGAAGCGATAAACCCGGTAAAGCCATTCATGTACTGGGTGACCAGATTGACCCCGTCATCGCCGGCCAGGGGCGGTAGAAGGGGTACCCCCGCAGTCAGTGCAACGATCAATGCACACAAGGGAGTGGCCACGAACAGGCTCATCCCGCGCATGGTGAGATAGATCAACAGCGCCAGGGCGCCAAGCAAGCCGATAAGACTGAGCATCTGTGGTGACCAGGATTGAGTCGATAACTGAAGCCCATGGTCGCCGCCGCGCCCGTTCGCGCGGAACTGTACCAAGGTACAAGTTACATCGGCTGATGCCTGATTCACTCTTGTTGTCACGAGGGAGGCTCTCCCACTTAAAAAGCAAAGCATTCAAAAACGGAGCGCATATGAAGACTGCACGATTTTCTGCCTTGAGCCTGGCTATCGCCCTGGGGTTATCAGGCACGCTGGCCGCCCAGACCGGCGAGGCTGAAGACGCCGGTGTCGATGCTGACCTGGACAATGTGCCGGTTGATGTCATCACCGTGACCGCCCGCCGGCGCGAGGAGTCGGCGCTGGATGTACCCATTTCTCTAACCACTTTGTCTGGTCAGGCGTTGGGCGATGTCGGCGCACAGGACATCACCTACTTAAAGCAGGTTGTGCCGAACACCACGCTGGAAGTATCGCGCGGTACGACCAACACGTTGACCGCTTTCATTCGCGGCGTTGGCCAGCAGGATCCGGTGGCCGGCTTCGAGGCCGGGGTCGGCATTTATATTGACGATGTCTACCTCAACCGTCCGCAGGGTGCGGTGCTGGACATATACGATGTCGAGCGCATCGAGGTGCTGCGCGGCCCCCAGGGCACGCTATACGGCCGCAATACCATCGGGGGTGCGGTGAAATACGTCACCCGGCGCCTGGGCCAGGAGCCGACGGCAAGGATCCGCGGCAATCTGGGCAGCTTCTCACAGCGCGATCTGATCGTTTCCGGTGAAACGCCGATGGGGGATACGGCGGCCATCGGCGCGGCCATTGCAACCTTGAACCGTGACGGCTTCGGCAGCAACCTGACTACAGGCAAGGACAACTACGACAAGGACGTGCTCGCCGCCAGGGCCAGCGTCGAATGGTCACCGGCTGATGAATTCTTCATTCGCCTGGCCGGTGATTACTTCAAGGATGATTCGAGCCCGGTCGGCGGTCATCGTCTGATCCCGGGGCTGTTCTCCGGCGCCCCCATTCTTGACAACGTCTACGACTCGCGCGGCGGACTGGAAGGAAAAAACTACACCGAAGCCTGGGGTGCCAGCCTGCTGGTCGAATGGGATATCAACCCGAATTGGCAGTTCAAGAGCATTACCGCCTATCGCGAAAACGAGAACATCCAGCAAATCGATTTCGACGCCCTGCCGGCGGTTGATGTGGACGTGGCGACGATTTATGACAGCGACCAGTTCAGCCAGGAATTCCAGTTCAACTTCACCTATGACCGGGTGGCCGGGGTGGCTGGGTTTTACTACCTGGATGCCAATGCTTTCGGGCCATTCGACGTGCGTCTGTTCGAGACCGGTGATTTGATCGGTTTGCCCGGGCTTAATGCCTTTACCAAAGGTGACGTGGACACCGATACGTGGTCACTGTTTGCCGATGTCAGTTTTGATCTGGCCGGCTGGTTCGGTCTCGACACTGATCTGGAGCTTTCACTGGGCGGGCGCTACACCAGCGACAAGCGCTCTTCCAAGGTGCTTCGCCAGACCATGCTGGGCGCTTCCGAGTTCTTCGGCGGCGATCCGATTATTCTGGCAACCACTTCCGATTTCGAAGGTTCGGAAACCTATACCCAGTTCACGCCGCGGGCCAGCCTGGCCTGGAAACCGACGCCGGACCAGAACCTGTATGTTTCCTACTCGCAGGGTTTCAAAGGCGGCGGTTTCGATCCGCGTGGTCTGACCACCCTGGCGCCCGGCCAGGGCGGCAATCCGCCGACCGAAGACGATGTCTTTGAATTCATGCGTTTCGGACCGGAAACGGTGGATTCCTATGAGATTGGCCTGAAGTCGCGCTGGATGGATGGTCGAGTCAACACCAGCCTGGCCTTTTTCTACAGCGACTACACCGATATCCAGGTGCCGGGTTCGATCGGTGCTGACACCACCGGCGACGGCATCGCCGATACTTTTGCCGGGGTAACCACCAACGCTGGCGCGGCGACGGTCAAGGGTTTTGAGTTCGAGATGAACGCGATCCTTGGGCAGAGTATGGCGGCCGATGGCGATAGACTCACTCTGGCTACCGCAATTGGTTACATTGATGCCGGCTACGATGAGTTCATCACCGCTGTTGCCAATCCGGCGACTGGTGAGACCGCCTTGGAGGATGTTTCGGATCAGCGTGTCATTCAGAACACGCCGAAATGGACCGCCCATGCCAACCTGCGTTACGACTTTCCGGTGCAGTGGTTCGGCGAGGATGGGGATATTTCCATCATCGGCGCCTGGTCATACCGCTCCAAGACCAACCAGTTCGAGATTCCCTCGGCATTCCTGGACCAGCCCTCCTATTCCTTGTATGACCTGAGCCTGATCTGGCGACGTGCCGACAACCGCTATGAAATCGGTTTGCACGGCCGCAACCTGGCCAATGAGGAGTACAAGGTCTCGGGTTATGTCTTTGCAACGCCCGATGGCTCAGCTTCTACGCTTGGCTTGGAGGGTGTGATGAATGCCTTCTACGGTCCGCCGCGCACCATCACGCTGACCGGTCAGATCAATTTCTGATCGGCAGGAAAGCATCTGCTCTCCCTTTCCGGGCTCGAGTCTTGCGCTCGAACCCGGTTTTCTTTTGTACAAAAGCAGTCCAATGGCTAACATGTTGCGGTGCTGACCTTGTCTACCGCCACCGTATTGCTTGCCGGGCTGGCCTGGTTGGGATTGCTGTTTGCGGTGGCCGTCTACGGCGAGCGCGGTCAGCACCTGACCCGACGCCTTTGGCCGGTGATTTATTCCTTGTCACTGGCGGTTTACTGCACGGCCTGGACCTTCTACGGCACCACCACCCAGGCTGCCCGTTTTGGATGGCCGATACCGCCCACTTTCATTGGCACCATTGCCCTGTTTGTGCTGGGGTTTCCGTTTCTGTTGAAACTGGTTCGGCTCAGCAAGGCAGAAAACTCCACCAGCATCGCCGATTTCATTGCCACCCGTTTTGGCAAGTCATCCACGCTGGCGGCCACCGTCACCGCCGTGGCCATGCTCGGCATCGTGCCGTATATCGCCTTGCAGCTGAAAGCCGTGGCGATGAGCTTCAGCGCCCTGACATTGGGCGATAGGGCCGAGACCGAGCTAACCACTTGGCTGGACCTGGCTTTTTACGTGGCCGTGTTCATGGCTGTGTTTGCGATGCTGTTCGGCACCCGGCGGGCCTCGGCCCGCGAGCACAACCGGGGCCTGGTGGTCGCGATGGGCTTTGAATCGTTGCTCAAGCTCACCGCCATGCTGGCCCTGGGTGCATTCGTGGTTTTCGGCTTGTTCAGCAGTCCGATCGAGCTTGCCCAAGTGACGCAGCGGCCAGCTTTCAGCAACCTGGACAGCTTCATTACCTTAGGCCTGCTCGGCGCCCTGGCCATGTTTACCCTGCCGCACCAATTCCATATTGGCGTGGTCGAGTGCCGCGCTGAATCACACCTGCGCGCCGCGCGCTGGCTGTTTCCGCTGTTTCTCGTCCTGATCAGCCTGCCGATTGTGCCACTGGCCCTGGCCGGCAACGCCCTGCTGGCCGATCAAGGCACGGCTCCTGACCTGTACGTGCTGATGCTGCCGCTGGCCGACGGTCGCGACACCCTGGCGCTGTTCGCTTTCCTCGGGGGCTTGAGTGCAGCAACCGGCATGGTCATCCTGGCCTCGCTGACCCTGTCGATCATGATCGGCAACCACTGGCTGACCCCGGCCCTGGTCAATCGCGGCTGGTCGCAAATCAGTGAGCACGGCATTCCGGTGCGACTGCAGCGTCGGATCGGCATTGCTGTGATCATGCTGCTGGCCTACATATACGGTCGACTGGTTGGCACCACCGAAGCGCTGGCCGATATTGGCGCGTTGAGCTTTTCCGGGCTTGCCCAGCTCGGTCCGGCTGTCATGCTGGCGGTTTACCGTCCCGGTCTGCCGGCCAAGGCCGTGCTGTCTGGCTTGCTGGTGGGTGTGCTTGTTTGGGGCTACGTGCTGTTTTTGCCCTTGCTGACCGGCGCGGCCTGGGTCAGCGATGGCCCGCTGGGCTGGGGCTGGCTGGCACCGGCGCAGCTGCTAGGGCTAGGTGGCCTCGATCAACTCAGCCGCGCCGTGCTGGTCAGCCTGCTGGCCAACGTCGCGGTTACCCTGGTCCTGGCGCGTCACCTGCCGAGTGTTCATCCTGAGGGTCCGGCGACCCAGATAGAGCCGACCGTACTGCGTCAGCTGGCCGAACGCTTTCTGCCTGATCAGCGCGTGGCCATGCTTTTTGACGAACCCTGTGAGGCTGGCTCACTGGAATCCAGGCTGGAGCTGGAGCTGGCAGCTGTGGTAGGCGCAGCGTCAGCACGACTGCTGCTTGACGCTGCGCGCAAGCGCACGCCCGCGCCGCTGGATACCGTGGCCGACCTGGTCGGCCAGGCGGCCGAGCAGGCCCGCTTTTCGCAGGAAGTGCTATCCGGTGCGCTAGAGAACATGAGTCAAGGTATCTGCGTGGTCGATAGCGATATGCGCCTGGTGGCCTGGAACAGCGCTTATCTTGACCTGTTCGATTATCCCGCCGACCTGATTCGGGTTGGGCGTCCAGTGGCCGACCTGCTGCGCAGCAATGCCGAACGTGGCCTGCTGGGGCCGGGCGACATCGATGAGCAGATTCAACGCCGCCTGACCTTCAAGCGCGCCGGCTCCCGTCATTTGGTCGAGCGGCCCTGGCCTGATGGTCGAATCATCGAAATTCGCGGCAACCCCATGCCGGGCGGGGGCTTTGTTGCCACCTTCACCGATGTCACCGCCTTTCGGCGCACCGCCGAGGAGCTGCGCCAGATCAACGAGACCCTGGAGCAGCGGGTAACCGCGCGCACGGCCGAGCTGGAGCAGGCCAAGCTCCACGCCGAGCGTGCTTCCGAGGCCAAGACGCGGTTTCTCGCCACCGTCAGCCATGACCTGGTCCAGCCGCTCAACGCTGCCCAGTTGCTGACCCATTCGCTCAGCAGCCGCATCGATGGCCCGTCGGAATCGGATTCCCTGCGCCAGATTTCCGGTGCCCTGTCGGCCACCGAGAACCTGCTGGAGGGCTTGCTCGATATCTCGCGCCTGGACGCCGGCGGCCTGGAGCCGCGCGTCACCAGCTTCCATCTCGGCGAGCTGTTCGATCAGCTTCACGGCGAGTTCAGGCTGATGGCCGAGGAACACGGGCTGGCCTTGCGCCGGGCGAGAACCTCGGTGTGGGTCAAGAGCGACCCACAGCTGCTCAGGCGCATTCTGCAGAATTTTCTTTCCAACGCCGTTCGCTACACCGACCATGGCCTCATCCTGATTGGTTGTCGCCGCTGCGGCGACCAGGTGCTGGCCGGTGTCTGGGATACTGGCCCGGGCATTCCAGCTGCTGCGCAAGCGGTAATTTTTGAAGAGTTCCGCCGTCTCGACAAGGACCGCCATGCGCCCGGTCTGGGCTTGGGTCTGGCAATTGCCCAGCGCATGGCCCGCCTGCTTGGCCACCCCCTGGAGTTGATCAGCGAGCCGGGTCAGGGCACGTTTTTTGGTGTGCTGGTTGATCGTGCCAGACCAAAAACGATTGCTCTCGGCTCGACGGTCAGCGAGCGCAGCGCGCGTTCGGGCCGTATCCTGATCGTTGACAACGACGCGGCGATGCGCGCCTCGCTGGAATCGCTGGTGTCGGGCTGGGGGCTGGCCGTGGCGGTGGCCGCGGATGCTGATCAGGCCTTGCATGAGTGGTCGATTCAGACCCCCAGCCTGGTGATCCTCGACTATCACCTCGACCATGGACTTACCGGTCTTGACCTTTTCGACAGCCTCGGTCAGCGCGGGCATCGCTGTCCAACCATCATGATCAGCGCCGACCATGCCGCTGCCGTTCGTCAGGCCGCGCGCGAGGCCGGCTGTGAGTTCCTGCACAAGCCGATTCGACCGCTGGCCCTGAAATCACTGATCAACCGTTTGCTGCGCTGAAACGGGGGATTCCACTGATGCTATGATAATTTGCGGGCAGTGCGGCCGCAGGCTGCGATTGCAGGGTTGCAAAACAAGCAGCCACGGTTCTGCTCTGGCAGCCACAGGGGCCTTGGCGTGGGAGCTGAGTTTGATGAGATTTTGGCCGGGAGGATCGATTTGCCTTTGTCTGGCGTGGGTCGCTGCCGCGGCCGAACTGCCGCCGTTTCCGTCCGGGTTGCCGCCAATCCAGGAAATCGAGCTACCCGTCGAGCATGACTCAAATCGCTTAAGCCTGGTTCAGGGCAAAGCCGGCGTGATTCACATCGGCACCGGCACCGGTGTGGCAACGTTTGATGGTCGACGATGGACGATGTGGCACACGCCGCGCCACCAGTCCGTTCGTAGTCTCGCCATGGATAATCAGGGCCGGCTGCTGATTGGCAGCCAGGACCTGTTCGGCTACTTGCGCGCTGATGAGGCAGGACGATGGCACTTTACCGATCTTTCCGCCGAGTTTGACGATCAGCTTGATGGCGAACGGTTCGACGAGGTCTGGGAAATTCTTGTGACCCCGTTCGGGGCATTGTTTAATTCCGACCAGCATCTGTTCCTGGTGGACCTGGATGGCGATCGTCGTCAACTGTGGCGCCATTCGGGGCGTTTTGGTACCCAGGTGATGCATGAGGGTGAGGCCCTGGTCCAGTTTCGCGGTCTTGGCATCAAGCGATTGCTAGGCGATCGCTTTGAGCTGGTGGCCGACGATGAGGCGCTAACCGAGCAAATCTACGCGATGCTGCCGCTGGCTACCGGTGGACTGTTGCTGACCCGTCGCGATGGTCGCTGGCTGCACCTCGATAACGGGCGAGTGGAGGAGTGGCCAGTTCCGCCAGGTATGCCCAGCTCGGCTGACATTGGTGCTGCCGAAGTGCTGGAGGATGGCAGCGTTGCGCTAGGCAGCAGCGATGGTCGGCTGCATCTCTACCATCCCACCACCGGCGCATTACGAAGCTTTCAGGTTTCCGATAACTTCATCCTGTCGGTAAATCGCTCGCATCACGGCGGTCTTTTTGTGCAAAGCATGTCAACCACCGCGCATGTAGCCTGGCCCTCGCCCTGGCTGCGCGTGGGCTCGGAGACGGGACTGACCGGCAGCCTGCAGGAGATTCATGTCTGGAATGATCGCTGGCTGACGATTGGCAGCAGCGGGGCATTGGCGAGTTCCAGACCTGGCGATGTCGACTGGTTTGGCCGAGTGGAATTCCGGCCGACCGAGTGGAGCGCCTTCGAGGGTTGGGATTGGCTGGATCTGGGTGATCGGGCCTTGTTTGCCAATTCATACCAGGTGCTGGAAGTCAGCGCTGATTCAGTTTCCTCGCTGCTGGATCAGGACATCTATCCAAAAAAGCTGCTGAGAAGCGCGTTTGATCCAGATCGAATCTATGTCGGCAGCGACTATGGTTTGGGGGTGCTTGATCGCGTCGATGGCGGCTGGCGCTGGACGTTTCGGCAAGATGAGCTGACCGGCGTGATCGTTTCCATGGTGGAAATCGGGCCCGGAGAACTGTTGTTGAGTGCCGTTGGTGAGGGTGCATTTAGGGCCCGGTTCAGCGCAGACCATTCCCGCCTGTCTGGGTGGGAAAGGCTGGGGGAAGATCATGGCCTGGCGTCTGGAAAAGATCGCCTGGTCTGGTTTCAGCCGTTCGATGGCCAGATCGTCGCGTCGACTTCGGCGGGGTTTTTCGCCTGGCAAGACGGTGAGTTCCAGCCAACGACCTTAGGAAACCTGATGGAGTTGACGGCCGTAGATGGCCCGGTGGGCCTGCAGGAAGCGCCGGATGGGACGCAGTGGGCGTTCAATTCGCGCCAGGTTTGGCGTCGGAAAGCGGGCGAGCGTTGGCGAGCCGAGGAAGTCAGCCGATTGACGCCTGGCCCGGTGACGTCGATCAACTTTGTCGACGACAAGGTTCTGCTTGGCGGGACCGGCGCGATTCTGACCTTTGATGAAACGGTGCCGCCCCCCAGCGACCAGGCGCCCGGCATTCGCCTGACCGGGGTAGTCAGACGCAGCCGCGACGAGACCGAGGAAGAACGACTGGCGCTGGATGGCCGTGAGTTGGTCTTCCCCCGGATCGACGATTACTTCGTATTCGAGTTTGCCGTACCCGAGTATCGCCGCCCGGATATGGTCCAGATTCGCTACCGATTATTGGGCTGGGAGGAGCGCTTCGGTGAGTGGGGGCGGTCTTCTCGCGTGACCTTTTCGCGTCTGCGGCCCGGGGCTTATCGGTTTGAAGCCGAGGCCCGTGATTCCGAGGGCATTGTCAGCCGGATTACGCCGTTTGAGTTCGTGATTCAGGCGCCCTGGTACCAGACTCGATCTGCCTGGATCATCTGGATCACCGCATCGATTGCTTTAATGGTGCTGCTGGTCGGCCTGTTTATCCGGCTCAGGCTGCGCCGCGCCTGGGCCGAGCAGTCGCGGCTGGCCACCATGGTTGATCAGCGCACGGCCGAACTGGCCGCCGCCAATCGCAAGCTTCGCAGCCTGGCGCATATCGATGGTTTGACCGCCATTGCCAATCGCCGGCGACTGGAAGAGTATCTGGAAGAGGTCTGGCATAACTGTGCCGAGCGCAAGCGCGAACTTGCCGTCATCATTCTCGACGTCGACCACTTCAAGGCCTACAACGACAATCATGGTCATCAGGCGGGCGACGATGCCCTGCGTGAAGTGGCCGACATCCTCTCCGGCTCGCTGCGCCGCAGCGAAGACCTGGTGGCGCGCTATGGCGGCGAAGAGTTCATCTGCATTCTGCCCGGCGCCAGTCTTGAAACGGCGCTGGAGGTGGCCGAGCAAATTCGCAAGCGGGTTAACCAGTCTGAGCTGGACCTGACCGTGTCGCTGGGCGTGTCCAGCCAGGTGCCGAGTACCGCGTCGCAGTCGCGGTCGCTGATTGAGAAAGCAGACAAGGCGCTCTACAAGGCCAAGCAGTCAGGACGCAACCGTACCGAAGCCAACACCTGATCAGGCTGAAAACCGCACCTCCGGCACATGCTGCAGCAAATCGGTGTAACGCTCGTGCACCTTGCCCATGCTGACCCGGCCCAGGAAGCCGGAATAGGCCAGGTAGCTGACCAGGAAACGACGGTCGGCCGCCCAGCTGGGCAAAAAGCGCGGCGGCTTCAACAGCCCCCTATCCGCCAGCTTGCCGAGCACTGGAATGTCGTCCAGATCCAGCTTGCCGCAAAACAGCAGCATCAGCACGTCGGCTCGCCCGGCTGCCACCACCGAGCGCAGGAAATCATGCACGCGCAACAGCCCATCCAGGTAGACCACATCCTTGGTGAACGGCGCTCCGCCGTCGAGTACGCCGCCGCGAAACACGCGCCGGGTTTGCTCGAACGCCGCCTTGCGCTGGGTCAGCTCGGTATTGGCATCGTCAGTGCCGTCGCGGGCCTGGAGCTGTTCGAGGAAATGGCGATATACTTCGATAAAGTCGGCGCCGGCAGCGGCCATCTGGATGCCCAGCACGCGGTCGGCCAGCCGGCTCAAGCGGTCCAGGTCCATGCAACCGGTGATGAATTCGGCAAACACGGCCAGGCCTTCCTGGGTCCGGGTCGTGCCGGGATGGCTGGCGGCCAGGATCGGCAGGTCGTCCTGGTGCCGGCCGTTCAGGCTGGTCGTGACATGAATGCCGGCTTCGTGGTGAATCAGCTGTTCTACGTCGCGGTCTGTAAACCGGGCGGTGGCGCGAATGCGAATGCGCTCCGGTCCGGCAGTAGCATTGGCCGAGAGGTTGTCGACCACTTCGATGGCTGGTGCTTCGTCGGCGAAGAACTGCTTGACGGCCTTTTGCATGCGCTTGGCGACCTCGTCGGCGGTTGCCGACGGGTCGGCCGGCGCTCCCAGGTCGACATGACTGAGCCGGTCGATAATGCGCCGCAGGCGGCGGGCCAGTTCCAGCGGGGTGCGTCCCGAGTCGGCGGGAGCGAGATCCGGCGCCCCGTAAAGCTGGCTTGAACACTGGTAGAAAGAGTGCTGGCCGACGTGATTCAGCATCTGGTTGGCTGTGGCGATTCGCTCGGCAATGCGCTCGAACCACTCTTGTGCCGGGCCGGTTTGCCGAATGATGGGTCTTGCCCGGGTTAGCGCGTCTTCAACGATTCGAGTGTCGGCGCGCTCGTAGGTGACGTCAGGCATTTGCTCGCCATTGCTGGCCAGGAAACGTTCCCGCACCGCCAGCGGCCAGGCCAGGAGCCCCAGAATTCTCAGCGGCCGCTCGGCTTCGCGCAGGGCCGCGGCAGCCTGGCGGATGGGGGTTTCGATGTTGTTCATGAGGCAGAAACGGGCTATCAGCGAAAAGAGGTATAATAGAGCGTTATTTTTCCCGAACCACCTCCGCACGGACCCGCTAATTCATGCTGTTTAACAACGTCGTCATCAAATCAGTCGCTCATATCGAGCCGCCCCATCGCATCACCAGCGAAGAAGTCGCCGAGCGGTTGTCGCCGACCTTGAAGCGGCTGGGCGTGCCCGGGAATCCGCTTGTTGACCTCGCCGGCATCATGGAGCGGCGCTTCTGGGACGAAGGCATGCAGCCCTCGGATGGGGCCACTCTGGCCGCGCGCAAGGCGCTGGCCGAGGCCGATATCGACCCGCAGCAGGTCGGCATTCTGATCAACACCTCGGTTTCCCGCGACTTTCTTGAGCCCTCCACCGCCTGCATGGTGCACGGCAATCTGAAACTGGCCAATACCTGCGAAAGCTTCGATGTTGGCAACGCCTGCCTGGCTTTCATCAACGGCATGAACATTGCCGCCCAGATGCTTGAGCGCGGCCAGATCGACTATGCCCTGATCGTCAACGGCGAAAACAGTCGCGAAATCAACGACACCACGATTCGGCGGCTGCTGGAGCCGGGGGTGAATCGCAAGCAGTTCAAGGCCGAGTTCGCCAGCCTCACCTTGGGGTCAGGCTCGGCGGCCATGGTGATGTCGCGGGCGGATCTCGAGCCCGACGGCCACCAGTACAAGGGCGGCGTTGCCCGCGCTGCCACCCAGTTCAACAACCTGTGCCGCGGCTGGAACCACCAGATGTGGACCGATACCAAGAGCCTGCTGCGCGAGGGCATGAAGCTGGCCAGCATGACTTTCATCGCCGCGCGCACGGTGATGGGCTGGGTGGTCCAGGAGCTGGATCATGTCGTTATCCACCAGGTTTCCAAAGCGCACACTGATTCATTCGTGCGCGCCTTCGGCGCCGACCCGGCCAAGGTTTACCGCATTTTCCCGTTCCTGGGCAATATCGGCCCGGCCTCCATCCCGACCGTGATGTCGCGCATCAGAGAGGATGGAAAGGCAAAGCGCGGCGACCGCATGGCCCTGATGGGCATTGGATCGGGCCTGAACTGTGCCATGGCTGAGGTGGTTTGGTAAGTAAATAAAGGTTTCAGGGTTCAGGTTTCAGGGTTCAGGGCGGTTTCCCGACCCCTGAACCTGAGCTGCTTGAACCTTGTTCCTTGAACCTTGAGCCTTCTTCCCGTGTTTTCTTCCGAACTTTATCCCTTCGCCAGTCACTTCCACGAGCAGGCTGACGGTCATCGGCTGCATTACCTGGACGAGGGGGATGCCTCGGCCCAGCCCGTGGTCATGGTTCATGGCAATCCGACCTGGTCGTTTTACTACCGTGAGGTGGTCAAGGGGCTGGCCGACAATCATCGCTGCCTGGTGCCGGACCATATCGGCATGGGCTTGTCCGATCGGCCCGGTGATAGCGATTACCGCTATACCCTGGACAGCCGGGTAGCCGATCTCGGGCACTGGCTGGATGCGGTTGAGCCGACCCGGCCGGTGGATCTGGTGGTGCATGACTGGGGTGGGGCCATCGGCCTGTCCTGGGCCGTGCGCAATCCCGAGCGCGTACGCCGCCTTGTTCTGCTCAATACCTGGGCGTTCAATATCCCGGCTGATGAAAGCCTGCCGGCCTCATTGCGTTTCGCCCGCACCGGATTGGGCGGATTTCTGATCAACCGCTTCAACGCCTTCTCCGGACTGGCCGTGCGTATGGCTACTGAACGCCGTTTGCCGAAAGCGGTTGCCAGGGGCTTGGTCGCACCGTATCAGGGCAGCCCGGATCAGCGCCTGGCAACCCTGCGCTTTGTCCAGGACATTCCTTTAAGCGAAAGCGATCCGGCCTGGTCAGTGCTGGCCGAAACCGAGCAGCGCCTGGACCAGCTGGCCGCCAAGCCGGTGCTGATTGCCTGGGGCGCCAAAGATTTCGTTTTCAACGACAAGGTTTTGGCCATCTGGCGCGAACGCCTGCCCGAAGCCCGCATCGAGTACCTGGAAGATGCCGGCCATTATGTCCTCGAAGATGCCGCCGACCGTATCGTCCCCTGGATCCGCAGCTTCCTGGCCAGCAAATAGTGAAGCCTTCAGGAGGCCACAGTGCCTGCCTTGGCCCCACGACCTGAAGCCAACTCAAGCCACCCCTTCCCCTTTTCCCTTTTCCCTTTTCCCGCTCTTCACCACCATCGGTATCGTCAGCATCGTGCTGGCCGCCGCCATCAGCAGCAGGGAGGTAAATATCTCGGCGCTGATCACCTGGCGGTCAAGCAGGATGTTGGCGAAGATGATCATGATCAGGGCCTTGGTCTGCAGCAGCCAGCCGACCACGCGCGCCTGGCCCGGCGGCCAGTCCAGCAGCTTGCCGGCGATGGCGACACCGCCGAGCTTGCCGATCACGGCCGCAGCCAGCAGGGCGGCGGCGATCACCAGCACCGCGATACCGCCCATTTCCCACTCCGTGCGAAGACCGGTAGAGAGGAAAAACACCGGCATCATGATCAGCAGCAGGATGTGGCGCAGTCGGTCAAGCTGCTCCTGTCCCAGCCACTTGCTCTCCATCACCGCGCCGGCTAAGAAGGCGCCAACCATGTAGTGCAGGCCGGCCCAGTCGGCCGCCAGCGCGCACAGGGCCAGCCAGACCAGGGCGACAAACCAGCGATCGGCCGTCGGCAGGCGCGGCAGGCTGCGGCGCATCACCCAGGTGGCAACCACGAAACCGATGATGAACGTGGCCTGCTTGCCCATGCGCTCATAGTCGACCAGGATCAAGGCCAGCACGCCCCAGATCGCGATATCGTCCAGGCTGGCATAGCGCAGTACGCGCTGGCCCAGGGGGCGGCGCAGGATATCGAGTTTTTCCATCAGCAGGATCAGGATCGGCAGGGCCGTGACCGAGCAGGCCATGCCAATGCCGGCTACGAACTGCCAGGGCTGGGCGGCCGGGCCCATCCAGTCGGCGTTGTGCATGAGCAGCAAAATGCCGACCAGGCCACCACAAATGATGGGCACAAGCAGGGCGAAGCCGGCCGTGACCAGGCTGTCGCGCCGATTGACCCAGGCCTGGGGCAGGTCCAGCTCCAGGCCGGCCAGCCAGACGAACAGGATCACCCCCCAGGTGGCAATGCCGCCGAGCATCAGGATAACCTCGGTGGTGAAAATGGCCTGGTAGGCCTGCGGAAAGAGCGCGCCCAGCAGCCCAGGTCCCAGCGCGATCCCGGTCAGGATCTGAATCACGACCAGCGGCGCCCAGCGCTCGGTTTGACCGAGGCGCCAGATCAGGTAGGGCACGGCCAGCACAATGGCCAGGGCCAGCAACAGACTTTCAGTAGTGGTCACGCGTAACAACTAGGCCTGAAAGCCGAGCATGATAGCCAATTGCCGTTCAGGTCGCTCGGCTGGCGATGGCGCTCCGAATGCGGCACAATGCTCGCCCGCGGCAGGGGGCGACATGCTTGCAATGGAGGAACGATCATGAACAAGCTGGCCTGGACGTTGCTGCTGCCGGCATGGTTGCTGTCTGCGACCGCGACAGCAGAGCACTGGCAGCGACTGGTTGACCAGTTCTCCCTGGATGCCTGCGCGGCTGACGATTCGGTACTGGAGTGGACACGCCACTACGCCGCTCATCCCGATTTTCTGGATCAGGTGCTGAATCGGGCTGAGCCATGGGTGGAACTGCTTGCCACCGAGATCGAGGTTCGACGGCTGCCCGGTGAAATCGCCCTGGTACCCATTCTGGAAAGCGGGTTTGACGCCTATGCGTTCTCCCGGCGCGGCGCGGCCGGCGCCTGGCAGTTGATGGAGCAGACCGCGCTGGAGTTGGGCTTGACCATTGACGAAAGCTTCGACGCGCGCCGCGATCTGCCGATCTCCATTGCCGGTGGCCTGAACTACCTGGAGACCCTGTACTGGCGATTGGGGCGCCGCTGGGACCTGGCTCTGGCCGCCTACAATGCGGGCCCCGGTCGCGTTGGCCGTTTGCACCTGAATGGACAGATTGGTCCACAGCCATGGCATAGCGAGGCCCTGCCCGGAGAAACCCGGGTTTACCTGGCCAGACTGATGGGCCTGGCCTGCCTGCTTGCAGCGCCTGATCGTTTTGAATACCGCTGGCCGGCCCCGGTGCCGGCACGTCGCGCGGTCAGCATCCAGTTGCCTGCGGCGGTGGATCTGGCCCGGCTGGTGGTGCATGCCGACCTCGACCCGGCCTCGCTGGTCGCGCTGAATGCAGGCCTGGGTCAGATCGATGCCCCCGTAGAGCCTGGTCGGAAACTGCACGTTCATGCATCGGATCATAAGCGCGTGCTGGCCGCGCTTGACCTGGCCAGGCCGAGCGCGGGCGGCAATGGAAAAGGCGCTCAGTATCACCATTCTCGCCAGTTATTGCTGGCGGAAAAGGCAAGTCGTCGGCCGGAAAGTCGTAACTGGCATCAGGTTGTTCAGGGTGAAACCTTATGGTCGCTATCGCAGCGCTATTCAGTCGGCGTTGCCGCAATACGCCGCAGCAACGGCATGGACAGCCGCACCGAAGTCAGAACGGGAGAGCTGATCCAGATTCCGCCGGGCGAACCCGCCCTGCTGCCAGACCAGTACCGCGTGCAGCCGGGGGACACGATCTGGGGCATTGCTCGCGACCAGGGCGTTCCGGTCCGTGCGCTCAAGAAGCTCAATGGGTTGGATACCGGTGCTGTCCTACAGGAAGGCCAGGTGATCGAGCTGGGAGAGTCGCGCTGCTGTGATCAGATTCCCCGCTTGTTCGAACCCATCGCTACCGGCCTTTAACCCATCCCGGTACCAGCAAGTCATCAAGCCCGATGCCGATTGCTTCGCAAACGCCCGGATAGCGGAATCAGGAAAGACGCCACGGCCAGAAGAATCAGAATCAAGGTCAGGGGGCGGGTGAAAAACACGCTGAAGCCATCCATCATGATGGCCCGACGGAAGTTGGTCTCGGCAATACTGCCCAGGACCAGACCCAGAATGACCGGCGCCAGCGGGTATCCGTAGCGGCGCAGAATCCAGCCGAGCAGGCCGAAGCCCAAGCAGGCGAAGACATCGAACAGTGAGTTTCGAACCGCGTATGAGCCGATCAACGCCATCATCGTGATCAGCACATACAACAGTTCTTTCGGAATATGGGCCACCATCACCCACAGCCTGCCCCCGGCCATGCCTACAATCAGCAGCACGAACTGGGCAACCAGCATGGCCGCAAAGATCGCATAGATCATCTCCGGGCTGCGAATAAACAGCTGCGGGCCGGGTGTCAGGTCGTGAATCATCATTGCCCCGATCAGCACTGCCGTGGTTGCGCTGCCTGGAATGCCCAGGGCCAGCAGCGGCACCATAGCGCCACCGACCGAGCCGGAATCGGCCGCCTCGGAAGCGGTCACACCCTCCGGACTGCCCTGCCCAAACTGCTCGGGATGGCGGCTGAAGCGCTTGGCCAGGCCGTAGCTGATAAACGAGCCAATGGTGGCGCCCGCACCGGGAAAAACGCCAACCAGGGTGCCGATGGCACCCGAGCGCAGGGTGACCCATTTGAGCTTCCAATAGTGGGCAAATCGTGGCCAGCGATCGGTCACCTTGCCCAGTTTTTCCAGCCGCATCTCGCCCTTTTCAATACCCCGAAACACCTCGCTCAAGGCAAAAATGCCGATCAGCGCCGGGATCAGCATGAAGCCGTCGGACAAGGCGGTCTTGTCAAAGGTAAAGCGCTCGGCACCCGAAATCGGATCGGTGCCAACGGTGGCAATCAGCAGGCCGACCATCATCGCGATAAAGGCCTTGCCCCAATTGTCGCCGGCCAGGGTGGCAATCGTGGCCATGCCGAACAGGGCAAAGGCGAAATATTCAGACGGGTGGAAGCGCACCGCGGCGGCAGCCAGCGGCACCGAGAAAAGGATCAGGATCAGGGTGCCGAACATGCCGCCGACCGACGAGGCGACGATGGAGGTACCCAGGGCCGTGGCCGGTTTGCCCTGGCGGGTCAAGGCGAAGCCGTCAATGGCGGTGACCACGGCCGACGGCGTGCCCGGCGCGTTGACCATGATGCCGGTGATCGAGCCGCCGTAGCTGGATCCGATGTAAATCCCCACCAGCAGGATCAGGGCCAGGGTCGGCGACATGCCGTAGGTGAACGGCACCATCAAAGCCACGCCCATCGACGGCGACAAACCGGGCATGGCGCCGATCAGAATGCCAAGGACGATGCCGGCGACAATGGTCAGCAGCGGGACCAGCGCGACGACCGTTCCCAGCCCCCCGAACAAGGATTCAATCATCGATTTACCAGAACCCGCGCGGCAGGTCGACGTGGAGCAGGCGCTGGAACACGAACTCCGAGAATAACAGCCAGGAAACGGTCAGCGCCGCGATCACGACCAGGCGGCGATAGCCCAGGTACCAGATCAGGGTGGGCATGTAGATCAGCGAAGTCAGCAGGTAGCCGAGCACGGGAATCAGCAGCAGGTAGGCCAGGAACAGTCCAACAGCGCCGAGCATGCGGCCGGTCTGCAGCGCAGGCTCCGGCTCCCGCGGGCTTTGCAGGCAGCGCCAGACCTGCCAGGCGGCCAGCGGTAGCAGCACGGCAATCCAAAGCCTTGGCACGCCGCCGGCGCCGATCGGGTCAACCGGGTTGGCCAGTGGCAGGGCCAGGCTCATCAGCAAAAGTATCACGCCGGCTGCCGATAGCGCGCTGAGCAACGCCAGCTCACCGGCCCTGACCTTGCCGGTATGGCGCGGTAGCACCAGGGCGAGACCGACAATCAGCGCCGCGGCGGTGCCGATGGCGCCAAACAGCCCGGTGCCCTGGCTCAAGCGGCGGATGCCACTGGCCGAGTCTTCGTTGCCTGGCAGCAGTTCCAGGTCGGCCAGGTAGCGGCGAAACTCTTCCCGGTCGCGCTGGACCAAGCGCTCGAACTCGGCGCTGGAGCGGTAGCGCAGATTGACCGCCTCGTGCTGCCAAGAGCTGACCCAGCGCGGATCGTGCAGCACCTGGCGGATCAGCGCGCTGTACCAGGCATGAATCTCGTCGGATACGCCCTTGCGGAAAGCAAACCCCCGCCAGATCAGTTCGTCCTCCAGACCTTCGATGCCCAGTTCGGCAAACGTCGGTGCATCGGGAAACGCGCGCAGTCGCTCTTCGGCAGCGACCACGACCACCCGCAGCCGGTCGGAAGTCAGCGCATCGCGCGGGTTGCCCAGATAAGCCGTGCCCAGCCCGCCGAGCAGCGCGGCGACGGCCTCGCCACCGCTCCCGTAGGGAATCCAGCGCATGTCGATCCCGGCCTGCTCGGCCATCTTGACCCCAGATATATGCTTGACGCCGCCAATATCCACTCCCAGCCAGCGCTGATCGCGCTGGCCGTTTACCGCCAGCAACTCATCCCAGTTGCTTGGACCTGCGTCCTTGTTGGTGATCAGCACATGGGCGTTATCCATGATGTAGGAGTGCCAGTGGATGCGATCGATTAGATCCTCGCGCCCAGTGGCCACCATCTTCGAGATATTCGACCGAGTCACGGCCAGGAAGCGATGCCCGTCGGCCGGCTCGCGCAAGGCTTCCTCGAAAGCAACAATGCCGCCGCCACCAGGCCGATTGATTACCGCAAACGGGTGGTCGGCCACTTCCTGGGCAATGCGGGCAAAACGCCGCGCGGTCACATCAATCAGGCCGCCCGGGCTGGTATAGACAATCAGACGAATTGGCTGGCTGGGAAAGCCATCAACCTCCGGCAACGGCGGCGGGTCCCGGTCTTCGGCCAGCACGGCGGCGCTTAGCCCGACGCCAAGCAACAAGGCGACCAGAAGTCGCAAGGCGAGCGCCGAAATTGAGGAGGCAGAGAACATGAAGACTGGGCTTGCGAACCCGATGCGAGCCAATTTCCAACCGTATCAGCCGAATGTTACCGATTTATTGCAATGGCACTCGCCAGCAAAGCTGCGCTAAAAAAACCTTCAGGAACCACCGAAAACACCGAAGACACCGAAATACTTGATCGTATCTTTCGGTGTTTTCGGTGACTTCGGTGGTTCGTGTTTTTGCGGGCGAAGATGAAGTTGGTATCGTCAGCCAACTCGCCCACGATCAGCTGCAAACCGGTCGACGGGATGCCGTCAAACAAATACTGGCCGGACATGCGTCCGTGCAGCAATGGCATGTCGAACTGCGGCGGATCCAGGCTTTCGACATCCGTCGGCACGGCTAGCACCTCGGCCCCCATTTCCTCCAGCGCGCGTTTGGCCTCCTCCAGCGCGGACGAGCCGCGCGCCGCGATCACCAGTCGTGCGCCTTCGGCAGCCAGTCCTTCGGCGATCGCTCGCCCGATACCGCGGCTGGCGCCGGTAACCAGCGCGACCTTGCCATTCAGTTCCAGATCCATGTTGGTTAGTCCTTATGCGCGAAACGGGGAACAATATCGATTTGCCGCGTGGGTCACTTCAAGGCCTCGAGGTGCCGGGGCAGGTCAGTGGCCTGGTGAAAGAATTCAAGCACAATCAACGCCTCTTCCGAGTTGCGCATGATGATGTAGTGACCGCCTTCCCGGTAATACACGAGGTCATTGGCGCCGGGATGCCCGCCCATCAACAGGCCGCACGGTCGGGGATGTGGCGGCTGGCCTGAGGCAATGGCATCGATGCGCTCGATCAGCGTATCGCGGTAGGCGATGGCCTGGCGCTCGCCAAACCGGTCCAGGGTCCAGGCAAAGATTTCCACCAGGCTGTCCTCGGCGCGCCGGGTCAGTCGCCAGGGCTTCACGCGGACATGGCTGCGCGCGCGCGGTCAAAGGCGCGCTTGACCGCAGCCTCGCCCGAGCCCTCGGCCAAGGTGCCGGCATCCGCCTCCTTCAGCGCAAGCTTAAGGCGTGCGCGAATCTCGGCCAGTTCGGCCTCGCGCCGCTCGCGATCATCATGCAGGGCGCGCAGGCCATCCCTGACCACCTCGCTGGCGCTCTGGTACTCCCCGCTGGCCACCAGATCGTCGACCCAGCGAGCCCATTGCGGCGTCAGCGCGATGCTCTTGGCGTTTCGGGCAGACATGGTCTTGACCTCTTTAAGCTGTGATTTCAGCAAAGTAGCATAGGGTGGTAAAAATTACTACCCACACTCATGATTCGTCTCCGCAGCAATCCAGCCGGCGGCCCATCGCGTCATCCACCGGCCGGCAGGGACACCGTCACCCGCCTCGGCGCGGACGCCGGGTGCCTTGCCCGCCCTCCTTGACGAGACCCATGGCGGTTCGATTTCCTACTCGATAACGAGCCATTGACCGACTGACAGTGTGCCCGCTGCTTGCGATCCTGCCGTTTGGCATGACGCAAGCCGATGAGGGGCAGGCCGTCTGGACATGCACAGTGTTGGGTACCAGCGCCACCGACCCGAACAAACACTGCTCTACCAGTTCGTCGCGCGTGCAGGCGAGAGCGACCGCACGTCTTGCGCGGAGCGCAAGCAGTAAGGGAGCGAAGCCGTCGCGCGTGTGTTTGCGCCGAACAGCCCCTACAGGGCGCGGATCACACCGGCCCGCCGAGGGCAATGCGGCAAGCCGAAGAGGCCGCAACCGTCGGAAGATCGCACACCAGCCGAGCAGCGTTCGGCGATGCGCTGGG
>SKKV01000207.1 GCA_007123575.1 Wenzhouxiangella sp. | reverse complement strand
TTTCAGGTGTTCGAACTTGGCTTGCTCGATCTCAAGGCCCAGCTGATTGACAGCCTGCCGCAGGTCGGTGGGCAGTGCGCCGAACTGTATCCGGAAAAACCGATCTACGACATCCCTGCCTACCCGGTTATCGGCGCCCAGGAGTTGATCGACAACTTGATGGAACAGATCAAGCCCTTCAACCCGGGCTTTCACCTGGGCCAGCAGGTCGAGCGCTTCGAAAAGCGTGAAGATGGTCGGTTTACCGTTGTCACCAGCAAAGGCACCGAGTTCGATGCCGGCGCGGTGATCATTGCCGCCGGCCTGGGTTCATTTCTGCCCCGCCGTCTGAAAGCAAAGGGCCTGGAGGCCGTCAACCCGGAGCACATCCACTACAAGGTAACTGACCGCGAGCGCTTTCGCGGCAAGCGCCTGCTGATCCTCGGCGGTGGCGATTCGGCCCTGGATTGGACCATGGATCTGGCCGGCATCGCCGAGTCAATCACCCTGATCCATCGGCGTACCGAATACCGCGGTGCGCCGGCCTCGGTAGCCAAGGTCAAGGCGCTGACAGATGGCCATAACGTGACCGAACGCCAGGGACTGGTCATGCAGGTTTTCGCTGACAACGGGCACCTGACAGGGGTGGAGATCATGAATCTGGAGCGCAACAAGAGCGTGATCGAAGGTGATGAGGCCCTGGTATTCTGGGGCTTGGCACCAGATCTGGGCCCAATTGGCGACTGGCAGCTGGCCCTGCAGAAAAAACAGATCGAAGTTGATACGGAAAAATTCCAGACTTCCATCGAAGGCGTCTTCGCCATCGGCGATATCAACACCTATCCCGGCAAAAAGAAATTCATCCTGTCCGGCTTCCACGAGGCAGCGTTGGCCGCCTTTGGCGTGCAGAAATATATCTATCCGGACAAGCGTCAGTTTGTCCAGTACACGACCACATCGCCGATCATGCACAAGCGCTTAGGGGTGGAGGGAAAGACCGAATAGTCAGGATACGGCAGACCCTTAGGTGGCGCAAAACGGCCCCGCTTTGCGTGTTTACTAATGACAAGCCTATAATCAAGACTATAGAAGTCGGAGATTCAGCATGAAGTCCATCTATCGTTTGATCCTGACCAGCGCGCTACTGACCCTGCTGCTGGCCCTTGCCAGCGCGGCCAGTGCCGAATTCGAAATCAAGCAGTGGAGCATTGCTTCCGGTGGAGGCATTAACGCCACGGGGGGTGATTGGACCCTGTCCGGCACCATCGGGCAGTGGGAAGCCACCGAAGCACGCGCCCTGTCCGGCGGCGGCTGGCAGCTTACCGGCGGCTTCTGGGGCATGAGCCTTGAAGAGCTGTCGGATTTCCTGTTCCGCGACCGCTTTGAAGGCCCCAGCCGCTTCCAGCAGGTTGAAAACCTCCAGCAGGATTCGAACGAGTCCTGACAGCACAATAACGGCCGCTTGTTCAGTTGAACAAGCGGCGCGTATTAAGGGCCTGGCCACCGAGTTGCCGGTCGATCAAAAGGCGCGTCAATGGCCTGGCCCGAGCGGCCATTTCGGCATCAACGATCTTTCCCTGCGCTAAATCCAGCAGCATTTGTCCTTCAAACACCTGGCCGGCACGGTCAGTTGCCGGCACCGCACCCAGATCCGGGTCAAACCGATAAATCCTCTCGGGCGCTACAGCCTGCCCCGAACCGGCGTCCCGTGACAGGTCCGGCATAACGCCGAGCAAGTCCAGCAAGCCCAGTTCGAACCGACGCAGCGCCACGCTCAAGCCATCAGGATCAGTCAGTTGCAGCATCAACCTGCCGTATAGGGTGAATAGCTCGGGTGATGGATCGTCTCTGGCCGTCAGCCGAATCACCAGCTCATTGGCATACAAGCCGCACCACAGTGACCGACCGGCCAGCCGGGTCGAATCGCCGATCGGTTCGAGGGCAGTGAGCGTGCCCATTTCGCCACGTCGCGACCAGCTGGCTTGAAGCGGGATAAACGGTTCGGCCAGGCCGCGCCAGGGCGAGCGGGCACCCCGGGCGCCGCGGGCCACCAGGGCCAGACGCCCGAATTCCGGGGTTAGCAGTTCAATCAGCAGACTGGATTCGCGCCAGGGACGCCGGTGCAGCACCCACCCAGGGTGCAAATCGACCCGGCTCACCGTGGCTCACCGAGCATATCCCAACTCGTCAAGCGAGCCCTCGTCATCCATCCAGCCGCTGCGGGTCTTGACATGAAGCTCCAGGTGCACAGGCATGCCCAGCAGTTCGGCAGCCGCCCTGCGTGCTCTCGAGCCAACCCGCTTGAGTACCTGGCCCTGACGGCCAATCACCATCCCCTTGTGACGATTCTCGGCCACCACAATCAGCGCACCAATCTCGATCCGGCGTGGCTGTCTCTCGAAGCGCTCGATCATTACCGTCAATCCATAGGGTATTTCCTGGTGCAGCTGCAGCATCAGCTGCTCTCGCACAAGCTCGGCGACCAGGAAGCGTTCCGAGCGATCAGTGAACAAATCTTCGGGGTACTGCGCCTCGCCTTCCGGGAGCAATCGAAACACCTCGGCAAGCAGGTCTTCCAAGCCCTGCTGTTTTTCCGCCGACAGGTAGACAACGGCATCGAAGCTGGCCTGACCGGTGAATTGCTCTGTCAGCTCCAGCAAACCGGCCCGGTCCTTGAGCAGGTCGATCTTGTTGAACGCGAGAATCGCGGGGCCGTCGTGACTGCGCGCCTGTTCCAGGGCCAGGCTGTCTTCTTCGGTCTGGCGATTAGCGTCAATCACCAACACGACCAGGTCGACGCTGCCGCACGTATCGGCGGCAATACGGTTCAGGCGCCGGTTCAAGGCATGGTCACGACGGCGATGTAGTCCCGGCGTGTCGACAAACGCTACTTGGCCGCGATCTTCGGTGAGCACGCCAAGGATTCGATGGCGAGTGGTTTGCGGTTTGTGGGTGACAATCGCCAGGTGCTCACCGACCAGCGCATTGAGCAAGGTGGACTTGCCGACGTTGGGCCGGCCCATCAAGGCCACGTGGCCAAATCGTTTGTCGGTCATGATTGATTACCTTCGCTCATTTGCTCCAGCAATCGCTTGTGCATGATCCGCGCTGCTGCTTGCTCTGCCTTGCGCCGACTGCTGGCCTCCGCCGTCACCGATGGCAGAAGCGCCCCGACGGCACACTCAACCAGAAACGACTTGAGATGGTCGGCTCCGCTTTCCGATACCACGCGGTACTCCGGTAGCTCGTGGCCGGCACCTTGCAGCAGCTCCTGGAGGCGAGTTTTCGGATCTTTCAAGCGCTCGGCTGTGGGAAGTTCGCGCTCGCGCTGCTCCAGCAGGCTCCGAACTACTCCCCGTGCCGCGTCAAAGCCGCCGTCCAGGTAAACTGCCCCGATGACTGCCTCCAGCACATCGGCCAGAATGGACTCGCGCATAAAGCCACCGGCCTTCATTTCACCCTGCCCCAACCGCAAATGATCGCCAAGATTCAGTTCGGCAGCAATTTCGGCCAGTGTCGCGTCTCGAACCAGGCGCGACCGCAAACGCGACAAGTCGCCTTCAGTGGCATGCGGACGCCGTTCATAGAGCATTTCGGCAGTCACGAAATTGAGCAGGCTGTCACCGAGAAATTCCAATCGCTCGTAGTGGCCACTGCCGCAACTTCGATGCGTTAGCGCCCGAACCAGTAAGTCAGCGTCACGAAACCGGTAATCGATACCGGACAGTTGATCCTTCTGACTAATTTCGGAGCGATTCGGCACGTCTGAACTTGACCACCACGTCGATATTACCGATCAAGTGCTCTTCGACCTGGTATTCGACAACAAGCTGCGGGGGGCTACCGCGTTCAATACTGATATTCTCGGCGCGCACATTGTCAACGTAGCTGATCTGCAGCCGGGTCATCAGGTTTCGTCTAATCGTGCTGGGCGGCAGGTTCGCCGATCCAGGCTCCGATGCTACCGCTCTCATTTCGCTGACCACTGAAAAGTGGTTCAGGTAGATCGGAACGAGTTTGATGCCAATATAAACCGCAAACAGGATCAAGATCAGCAAGAAAATGAACCCAATCAGGCTCAGGCCTTGCTGGCGTGCAATCGCCGTCATGTGCATTCCCTCTTGTTGCCAATGGCTGGTTCAGCCGGCCCACCGTCCAGACCCGACTTGCGCTAGTGTACCCATGGGGTACGCTAATTAATCTTATCACCGATCCGGCTGAAAACAACGCAACCGCGGCTGCAATCCCAGTGCATCCAGATTCGGGTGGCACGACCCACCAGGTTCGCCTCGGGCACGAAACCCCAACCGCGGGAATCCAGCGAGTGATCTCGATTATCGCCGAGCACGAAGTAGTGTCCCTCCGGCACTATCCAGGTCCGCGTAGAGCGCACCGGCTGATCAGGATGGACCAAGATCGTATGGGGCTCGTCGGCGAGATGCTCGAGGCGAAGCTGCGGTCTCCGCCCCGGCAGATTGCGGTTACGGCCCTCCCCCTCCCAGTTCCCTTCAAAATCCTGAACGATGGGTTCGCCGTTGACAAACAAGACCTTGTTGCGATAAGTCACGGTATCGCCAGGAATGCCCACCACTCGCTTGATGTAGTTAATCCGCTCGTCTTCGGGGTAGCGAAATACCATGACGTCTCCCCGCTCGGGACTACCCAGACTGACAATGCGCCGATTGGTGACTGGCAGGCGCAAACCGTAAGAAAACTTGTTGACTACGATGAAGTCGCCGATCAGCAAAGTCGGAATCATGGAGCCGGAGGGAATCTTGAACGGCTCAAAAATAAATGATCGAATTATCAAAACCAGCAGCAGCACTGGAAACAGTGAGCCGAACAGCTCAACGGTCTTTCCAACAGCACTGTCGGGCTCTGCCCCTTGACTGCGACGGCGGCGCAGCCTGTCGGCCAGCCACAGCAATCCGCAGGCCAGCGTCAAAGCGGTCAGAATCAGGGCGTAGTCCACTTAAAGTCTCACTTATTATTATCGTTTCTGAGCACCGCCAGAAAGGCCTCCTGAGGGATTTCGACGCTGCCAACCTGCTTCATGCGACGCTTCCCAGCCTTCTGTTTTTCCAGCAGCTTGCGTTTTCGGGTGATATCGCCACCGTAGCATTTAGCGGTCACGTTTTTGCGATATGCCTTTACCGTTGAACGCGCGATGATATGTCCACCGATCGCCGCTTGAATGGCAATATCAAACATTTGGCGCGGCAGCAGCTCGCGCATCCGCTCGGCCAGATCGCGCCCGCGTCGCTCGGCAAACTGACGGTGGACGATGGTGCTCAACGCGTCCACTTTTTCACCATTGATCATCAGATCGAGTCGAACAAACGGCCCGGCCTGGTGCCGGACAAAATCATACTCGAAAGAAGCAAAGCCCCGCGAGCAGGACTTCAGCCGGTCAAAGAAGTCCATGACCACCTCTGATAGCGGCAACTCGTAGCTAAGCTGCACCTGCCCACCAAGGAATCGCATGTCCTTTTGCGCCCCGCGCTTTTCCTCGCACAGGCCGATGACTGCACCGACATAGTCTTGAGGAACCAGGATGTTGGCCAGGATGATGGGCTCGCGAATCTCGGCGATCTTGTTGACTGGCGGCAGGCTGGCCGGGTTGTCCAGGGTCCGAATCTCGCCGTCGGTCAGGGCCAGCTCGTAGATCACGGTAGGTGCCGTGGTGATCAGATCCAGGTCATACTCGCGCTCAAGCCGCTCCTGGACGATTTCCATATGCAACATGCCGAGGAAACCGCAGCGGAACCCGAAGCCCAGTGCCACCGAAGTTTCTGGTTCGAACTGCAGCGCAGAATCGTTGAGCTGAAGCTTGTCCAGGGCCTCGCGCAGGTCCGGATAATCGCTGCTATCGACCGGAAAAATACCCGCGAATACGCGCGGCTGCAGGGGTTTGAAGCCGGGCAACGGTTTATCTGCCGGCTGCCGGGCGTGGGTAATGGTGTCGCCGACCGGCGCACCGTGTACTTCCTTGATGCCAGCAGCAATAAAGCCTACCTGCCCACAGCCCAGACAGGCAGTTTGAGTCCGTTTCGGGGTGAAGATGCCGACCTGATCGGCATCGTGCTCCTCACCGCTGGACATCACCCGAATCTTGTCGCCCTTGTTCAAGCGTCCCCGCTTGATCCTGACCAGGGAGTTAACGCCCAGGTAATTGTCGAACCAGGAGTCGACGATCAAGGCCTGCAACGGCCCATCTTCGGCTTCCTCCGGCGGCGGAATGCGCTTGACCAGGGCTTCCAGCACCTCCCGGATGCCATCACCAGTCTTGGCACTAACCAGCAGCGCATCGTTAGCGTCAATACCAATGATGTCTTCGATCTGGTGTTTGACCCGTTCCGGATCGGCGGCCGGAAGATCAATCTTGTTGATCACGGGGATTACCTCAAGACCCTGCTCAACGGCGGTGTAGCAATTGGCCACGCTTTGCGCCTCGACACCCTGAGCGGCATCGACCACCAGCAGCGCGCCTTCACAAGCCGCCAGTGATCGGGAGACCTCGTAGGAAAAATCGACGTGGCCCGGGGTATCGATGAAGTTGAGCTGGTAGGTCTCTCCGTCCTCGGCGGTGTAGTTCAGGGTAACGCTCTGCGCCTTGATAGTGATGCCGCGTTCGCGCTCGATGTCCATCGAGTCAAGCACCTGGGCGGCCATTTCGCGGTCAGTCAACCCCCCACACACCTGGATAAAGCGATCTGCAAGCGTGGATTTGCCGTGATCGACATGGGCGATAATGGAAAAGTTGCGGATTCTGCGCGTATTGGTCATTCAGGCACACGGGGTCATTCGGGCACACCGGCGCACGTCCCGCAGCTGCGAGAGGTGCGCCGTCAGAGGTCAAGCTTGACATTATACCGGGCCGGGCAGCGGCCCGGCGTCATTCAATCCCGTGATTCGGGGGTATAGGCCACGAAAGTGGTGCTGCCATCGCTGCGATGCAGGAGCAAGGCCACCGTTCGGTCGGCCGGCAAGCCTTCAACAATCCGGCGGAAATCGTCCATTCCCCCGACCGGCTGGTTGTTGATCATCAGGATCACCTGGTTCCGACGCACGCCGGCGCGATAGGCATTGTCGCTTTCCACGTTGGTTATCAACACACCGCCCTGCGGATCGGCAAGCCGGCGGCGGGTCTCGCTGTCGATCGATTCGACCGCCAGGCCCAAGGCATTGCTCGGCTCGGCATCGGGCTCGCGCTCATCGTCAGTATCGACCATTTGCTCTTCACGCTGGGCCACCTCCACCTGCATGACGATGCGTTCGCCCCAGCGGGAAATTTCCACCGCCACCTCGGTGCCCGGACGCACCATTCCAACTAGCGGCGGCAAGTCCGAAAACACGTCGACCGTCATATCGTTGAAGCGCACAATCACATCGCCCACCTCTATACCGGCGGCTTCGGCCGGGCTGCCAGGCTCCACCCGGTTGACCAGCGCGCCGGCTGGCCGGTCCAGGTTCAACGCATCGGCCTTCTGACGGGTAATCATTTCAATACCCACCCCGAGGTAGCCCCGCGACACGCGGCCGAACTCAAGCAGCTGTTCGACCGAGTTGCGCGCCACCTCAACCGGAATTGCAAACGACAGACCAATATTGCCGCCGTGCGAGCTCAAGATCCAGGAATTGACCCCAACAACCGTCCCGTCAGTGCGAATCAGCGGCCCACCGGAGTTGCCGCGATTAATGGCCACATCGGTCTGAATGAACGGCACGTATTGCTGCTGGGCCGAACGCTGGGTGCGACCCGTTCCGCTGACAATGCCGGCAGTTACCGACTGCTCAAAGGAAAACGGCGAGCCGATAGCAATTACCCATTCACCCTGACGCAGGGTCTTGCTGTCCCCAAGACGCAATGTGGGCAGGCCGCCAGCCTCAATCCGGAGCACGGCAATATCGGTTTCCGCATCCGACCCCAACAGCTCTGCCTCAAATTCGCGCCGGTCAGCCAAGCGGACGATGATTTCATCGGCGTCTTCAACCACGTGATGGTTGGTCACAATCAGGCCGTCGGACTCGACAATAAAGCCTGACCCGCCGCTACGACGGTCTGGTTGTCCCCTGGGTCTGCCCTCGCCAAACGGCGCATCAAAAAATCGGCGAAACAGGTCAGGAATGTCGCCGGGCGCATCCTGACTGCTTTCACCGCGAGGCTGGGGTCGCGAGCCAAAGCGAACAGTTTCTATATTGACAACGGCCGGGATCGACTCTTCGACCAGATCGGTAAAGTCGACCCGCGCCAGGGAGGCCTGAGGCTGCAGGAGCAGTCCAAGCAGCATGATGCTGCCAGTCAGAATTCGGAACATCTTTACGAGACTCCAGTTTTTTTCCAATTGGATTTGACCAAGCACTTCATGTGTTGCTCACTGTCAGCATCACGCTGACAACGTTCTATTACGCCGCCACAGCTTGGCCTTTGCAGGTGAATGTTGCTTCAACACACGCCGGATTCAAGACTCCGGACGCATAGCCAACTTGCGAAAGCCGTTATCCAAAAGCTCCCTAAGAAGACAACGCTTCAATTCTCGGGTTCCTTCCCGCGCCCCATCCCAGCCGGGCGGGCAGGCAGAACAAGGCAGCCAGCATCAGCCCGCCAAGCAGAGCGGCCAAGTCGCGCCAGGCATGATCGAGCAACAGGAAGTGGAATGTCGCCACCCCAACCAGGAAACCCACAAGAGGCAAACCGTAGAGCAGCAGGGCCATGGTCAGCAAGCGGCGAGAGCTCAGACCGACGCGAACACGTTGTCCCGGTCGCCACTCCGCCCTGGCGGGCAACGGCAGTCGCGCATGTCGACGGCTGAATAAACGCGAGAACACGCCGGCGCCACAACCCTGCCCGGCAAGACAGCGTTCGCAGCTGTTCAGGGATGAAAACTTGAGCCAATGCTTGCCGCGACCGTCAATGACAACCACGGCAGGCTGCCAGACCACGGCGTGATGGGTGGCCACACGGGCAAGTCGATCAGCGTTATTGACGGTCAACGGCCAGTTGTTGCAAGGAACGCCCCACGTACTCCACCGTATACTGCGGCACCTCGCCAACTACCGTCACCAAACGGTCACCGAGCACACCTGTAAACACGTGAACCGGGCCGATGGCCTCGATACGGCTTGATTCCTCCATACCCGGAGCAGCCTCGACGTACACCGAAAAGCTTGCCAGTCCGTCGCTGAATACCAAATGCTCGAAGCTGGATTCATCAGCCGTCGAACCAATGCCGGCCTTTACAAGGCTGAAATTGGCTGGCAACCGGTTCGGAACCCAGGCGCTACGATGCCTGTTCATCAGGTAACCAGGGCCGCTATCGGACAACGTGGTTTCCAGGCTGACTTCAACCAGCACCGGCTCCAGCTCCGAGTCACTGATCGGTATACCAAGCTCAACGGTGACGAACGACAAATGCTGCAACTCCCCGCCCGCTTGATCGAGCAGTGCCGAGCGCAGCAGCATGCCGGTTTGGCGCTCAAGCCAGAAGCGGTAACCATAGCGAAATTCGTCCAGCGGCGTAATCTCGACAACTTGGGCCTCCAGGCCGGCAACGCGCTCCTGCTCACCCATCCGCATCCGGTAAGAACTCTGCGGCGATCCAAGGCGGTTGACCGGCACGCTTGGCATTAGCCTGGCAGCAAGCTGACGCTGCACCACCAGCGGCTCGTCGCCGCCCAGCAGACAGCGCACCTGATTGCCATCTCTCAGGATCTCGCGGCGATCGCCATCCAGCGAGTAAATCCGCTCGCGGATGCCGTTCTCATCGGCCCGATGAATGATGCGAAGCGTATCCATCTGGCCATCTCGCCAGTGAACCAGCGTGCCTCGGTAGTTGAGTGTTTCGACCGCGCGAGCCATTCGATCCAGCCAATGCCGGACTTCCTTGGATTCACGCTCGTCGTCGGCCATGGTGCTAACTGGAAGCATGACCACCCCTAGCCAGGCCAGGAGGCAAACAGGTGCAAGCACGCGTGGCATTGATCAGTGCTCCGCAGGCTCCGGTTCGGCGGCCTGGCCCGGTTCCACCAGCTCTGTATGAACGTCACCCTGGGCAGGCGCGTTGGTCACGATGGGCAGGTAAGAGACAAAACCGCTACCACCCACGGCCTGATTGTGACGCAATACCAAGGTATTGATCCGCTGCCGGTCTGCCGGGGTGGATTCGGTAAAGCCGACGGGTACGGCCTGCTGAGAAAAACTGCGATCAAGAACACTGGGCTGGCTGACAAAACCCGGCTGGTCGGCCGTGGCCTCGACTTGACCTCGCTGCACGATATTGGCGTTGATGCCAACAATGGCAACCAGGGCAACGCAAGCTGCGATGGCGCTTCCAGCCACTGGCCGCAGCCAGCGCATGCGGGCACTCATTTCAATCGAGGGCTCTGCATTCAGCGCACGACCGACGCGATCGGCGAGATCCGCCGCATGCTCGAACTCCTTGTGAAGACAGGCTCGCACCAAGTGGTAGCGACGCCAAGTGGCGGTCATGTCCGGGTCACCAGCCAATCGCCTGAGTAGAAAGCCCTGGGCCTTGCCGTCTAGTTCTCCGTCCATCAGGCTGGAGAGGTGTTCCCGGTTTGATTCCGTCATCGCAGTCCGTCCAGTTTCATTGATTGTCTTTCATTGATTATCGAGCAGGGGGCGCAGGCGTTGGTCGATTGCCTCGCGAGCCCGAAAAATGCGAGATCTGACCGTGCCGATGGGGCATTCCATGGTCGTCGCAATCTCTTCGTAACTCATGCCTTCCATCTCGCGCAGGGTGATAGCAACCTTGAGGTCCTCAGGCAAATCGGAAATTGCCTGGTGAATGGTTCGCTCGATCTCCTCGCGGAGCAATTCATGCTCGGGCGAACCTCTATCCTTCAGACGCGTGTCAACCTGAAATTGTTCCGCGTCCTGTGCATCAACATCCGACAACGGCGGTCGCCGACCTTGCGCGACCAAGTGATTCTTGGCCGTATTGATGGCGATGCGATACAGCCATGTGTAAAAAGCGCTGTCGCCGCGAAAGTTTTTCAGCGCGCGATATGCCTTGATAAACGCCTCCTGGGAGACGTCCATGGCCTCTGCGTGATCGGACACGTAGCGCGAAATCAGGCTGATGATCTTGTGCTGGTATTTGCCTACCAGTACATCGAATGCCTTCTTGTCGCCTTTCTGTACCCGCTCAACGAGCTTCTGATCAACTTCACGTTCGCCCATCAGGGCCGTCCTTGCTCCGTAGCTGACGGCCGGGCCTGCATGGTGGACAGCGACTCGACCGGATAGTTTCATTCAGTGATGGTTCAGGTTGGAAGATTTTGCACTCCCAGTTCGAAACGGTCTCCCAACTCCTTTCTTGACCGGCTCGGCAGTGCTGACCCCGAAACCCTGATTAACAAGAATACCATGATCGATATTGCCTGCCGCATTCGCGTGTATGGGACGTATAAAAGTGCGACAATAAGCGGCTTTGCCAACGAATGAAGGGAGAACCTCAGGCCATGAGCAAACAAAAGTTTCTAGATCAGCTCGGACTCAAGGACATCAACCCCGGCGCCTGCTTCGGGCCCGGACATTGGTCGTCAATTGATGATCAAAACCTCGTCGAGTCGATCAATCCGACCAACGGCCAGATCATCACCCGGGTTGGCGCCGCCAGCGCGGCAGACTATGACAAGGTCATTCAGACGGCCCAGGAAGCTGCTGCGGCCTGGAAGACGGTACCAGCGCCGATCCGCGGCGAGGCAGTGCGCCTGGTCACGGCCGCCCTGCGTGATTATAAGGATCCGCTGGGCTCGCTAGTCGCCATGGAAATGGGCAAGATCAAGGCCGAGGGCGACGGTGAAGTTCAGGAGATGATCGACATCGGCGACTTTGCCATCGGCCAGTCGCGGATGATGTACGGCAAGACCATGCACTCCGAGCGGCCCGGTCACCGCATGTACGAGCAATGGCATCCGCTGGGCGTGGTCGGCGTGATTACGGCCTTCAATTTCCCGGTCGCGGTCTGGGCCTGGAACGCCTTGCTGTCGGCGATATGCGGCAACGCCACGGTCTGGAAGCCCAGCCCTAAGGGCGTGCTGTGCTGCGCGGCGGTGCAGAACATCGTCAACGAAGCCCTGGCCGGCACCGACTATCCGCCAATTTTCACCTCGTTCATGGAAAGCGGTCACGACCTGGCCCAGCGTTTTGTCGACGACGAACGTGTTGCCCTGATGTCTTTTACCGGCTCCAGTGAAATCGGCCGCAAGGTCGGCGAGCGGGTGGCCGCGCGCTTTGGCAAGAGCCTGCTGGAACTCGGCGGTAACAATGCCATCATCATCGACGAGACGGCGGATCTGAAGCTGGCCATTCCAGCCGTGGTGTTCGGCGCCGTCGGCACCGCCGGCCAGCGCTGCACCAGCACCCGCCGCCTGTTCGTGCACGAATCCCTGTTCGACCAGGTCACCGAATCTCTGGTCAAGGCCTATGGCCAGGTTCGCATCGGCGACCCGCTGGATCCCAAAACCCTGATGGGCCCGCTGACCGATGAAAACTCGGTCAAGCGCTTCGAGCAGGCGGTCGAGCGTGCCCAGGCAGCCGGCGGTGAAGTGCTGGTGGGAGGCGAACGCATCGATGGCGACGGCTATTTCGTCCATCCGACCATCATCCGCGCCGAGAATCACTGGGATATCGTCCAGGAAGAGACTTTTGCCCCGATTCTGTACGTGATGCCGTTCAAGGACCTGGAACAGGCCATGGCCATGCACAACGATGTGCGCCAGGGTCTGTCCTCGGCGATTTTCACCACTGATGTACGCAACGCCGAGTTCTTCCTGTCCCACCGCGGCTCCGACTGCGGCATTGCCAACGTCAACATCGGCACCTCGGGTGCAGAAATTGGCGGCGCCTTCGGCGGCGAGAAGGAAACCGGCGGCGGCCGGGAATCCGGCTCGGATGCCTGGCAGGCGTACATGCGCCGGCAGACGAATACGATCAACTGGTCGACGGAGTTGCCGTTGGCGCAGGGGATCAAGTTTGATCTTTGAGGAATAAGGGAAACATCGAGTGTATCGGTGGTTGAGGTCGGGACTTTTCATGCTGCCGCCAGAGGCGGCGCATGATGTGGCCTTGAATGCGCTGGCGGCCGGGCGATGGGTCGGACTGCCGCGTTTGCTGGGCGGCTGCCCGGCCTCGGCGCCGGTTGAGCTGATGGGCCTTGCCTTTCGGAACCCGGTGGGTTTGGCCGCCGGGCTGGACAAGAACGGGGATTTCATCGACGCTTTGGGCCAGCTCGGCTTTGGCTTTATCGAAGTCGGCACGGTTACCCCAAAACCGCAGCCCGGCAACCCCAAGCCGCGCATGTTCCGGCTGCCCGAGCATCAGGGGCTGATCAATCGTTTAGGGTTCAACAACAAGGGTGTAGACCACCTGGTCGAGCGCCTGAAAAACCGCCGATTCGAGGGCATCGTCGGCGCCAATATCGGTAAGCAGAAAGACACGCCCGTGGAACGCGCCGCCGATGACTACCGGCACTGCCTGGAAAAGGTCTATCCACACTGCGATTACATCACGGTCAATATCTCCTCGCCAAACACGGCCAACCTGCGCGCCTTGCAGGACACCGGGCCGCTGCGCGAGCTGCTGGCCGAGCTGACCGGCCTGCGTGATCAGCTGGCCGACAGCCGCGAGCTATACCGCCCGGTGCTGATCAAGATCGCACCGGACTGGGAGCAAGCCGCCCTGCTGGCCTCACTGGAAGTCATTGGTGACTCCGGCATCGACGGACTGATCACCACCAATACCACCCTGGATCGCAGCGCCGTGGCCGGTCATCGCCATGCCGAAGAAGCCGGCGGCTTGAGCGGTGCGCCCGTCAAGACCACCGCTGACCAGGTATTGAAGCAGGCTCGCGACGTGCTGGGACCGCAGTTTCCGATCATCGGTCTGGGCGGCATCACGCAAGGTCAGGATGCCGCCGACAAGCGTCGGGCCGGTGCCCACCTGGTTCAGGTCTATACCGGTTTCATCTACCAGGGGCCGGCCCTGATTCGCGACTGCGTGAAGGCCTGGAGCGAGGCTGGTTGACGGTGGCAACGGCGATCATTCACGACGCCGACCTGTCAGCCTTGAGTACGTTCAGGCTGCCGGCCAGGGCGCGCGAGCTGATCGAACTGACCGCGCCTGAGCAGCTGACCGAACTGCCGGCCAGCGAGCTGCCCTTGCTGGTGCTCGGCGGCGGCTCCAACACCGTTTTTCTCGGCGACTGGCCGGGTCGTATCCTGCTCAACCGCCTGACCGGCGTGGATATCCAGCCTCTGGACCCTGATCATAGTCTGGTCCAGGTCGGCGCTGGTGAGTCCTGGCATCGTTTGGTGATGCACTGCACCTGCAATGGCCTGCACGGCCTGGAGAACCTGGCAATGATTCCAGGCTCGGTCGGCGCGGCGCCGATCCAGAACATCGGCGCCTACGGTGTCGAGCTTTCGCAAGTTCTGGACTCGGTCACCGCCTGGGACTGGCAGCAGCGAGGGGTCGTCAGGCTTTCGGTCGCCGACTGCCAGCTCAGCTATCGAGACAGCCGCTTCAAATCTGCCGACCGTGATCGCTTCCTGATCCTTACAGTCAGCCTGAGGCTATCGCATCGATTTGAGCCCAGCACCAGCTATGACAGCCTGACTGCCGAGCTGGCCAGGCGCCACCTGGCACCACCCGGCCCGCGCCAGCTCGCAGCCACGGTGATGCGCCTGCGCCGCCATCGCCTGCCTGATCCAGCCCGCCTGGCCAATGCCGGCAGTTTTTTCAAAAACCCCGTGCTGGCTACTGCCGCCGCCGAGGCCCTGCTGTCGGAGTTCCCGCGCATGCCCCACTGGCAGATGCCCGACGGCCGGACCAAGCTCGCCGCCGGCTGGATGATCGAGCGCCTGGGTTTTCGCGGCTACCGCATTGGCGATGCCGGCGTCTACCAGCATCACGCCCTGGTGCTGGTCAACCATGGCCAGGCAAGCTCGGATCAGCTGCTGGACTTGGTTGGACGCATTCAAGGCGCGGTCGATGACGAGTACGGCATCGCGCTCGAGCCAGAACCCAACCTGGTGCCGCGTCCATTACCGGGCAACTGAAATAAAGTGTTGCTCAAGCCACGGACATCTGCAAAAAGTCAGGCAACCCGGAGCACCAGCTTTTCAGCGACTTGCCACCGGGTACAGCAGTGTGTGTGGGCCCGGTAAACCGGAATGAATCATAGTCTCCGTAGCCACCACCATACTGGATATTGACACCTGCAGAAACGGGCACCTGCAGGATATCAGCCATATTGGCCAGAAAAGAGCGACCTTCTCGCCCTTAGGCGACATTGCGTCGAAAATATCAATGAAATCCATGACTCTGAGATTGGACTCCGTAGCGGTTAGGCGTGGCCAGGTCTGAACGCCAACGATGCCGTCGACCTGTAGCCGCCGACTGCTCTGGAAATCGCGCACAGCCTCCTGGGTAAGACGAAAGTGCCGATCGAGCTGAACTCGTATACCAGCCTTTACGCCGAGCTCGATCCGATCCAGCGACTGCTGCCGGGATACAACAGCGTGGACTGAACCCAGTCAGATCTCGACCAGCTCGACCCGCCGGTTCTGGGCGCGGCCGTCTTCGTTGCGATTGGTCGCTACCGGCGCCATCATGCCGGCGCCTGCGGCCTGCAAACGCCCGCCGTCGATGTCGTGACGCTCTTCCAGCCAATTGCCCACCGCCCGGGCGCGCTGCATGGACAGATTCAAGTTGTACTCGAAATCACCAACATTATCGGTGTGGCCGACGATCAGCAACTCCAGCTCTTCGTTCTGTTCCAGCACCTCGGCAATGGTGGCCAGGGCATCAGCCGACTCGTCGATGATCTCGGCACTGTCGAACTCGAACAGGATATCGCGCACGGCTACCCGGCCCTCGGCAATGATGCCGCTTTCGATCTCTTCTGCCGTCAGGTTTTCGGCATCATGAGCGGCAACGATTTCGTCCCGATCTACCGGCTGGCGTTCTGCGGGGCGGGGCGCCGCCACGGTCAGCGTCACCTCTTTAGCAGGAACCTCGACTACATCCATTCGAATGACCGGCTCCAGATCCCGGTTGTTGTAGATCAGTGCTGTCACGTAAACGTCCTGATCGTGGTGGCGGGCAGCCAGGAAACGCTTGTCTCGATCGTCCGTGCCGCGCGTCCAGCCAAGCGTTCGCCGGGAAGCGCCTGCCCGATCGCGATCGAACGCATCCATTGAATGGAACCGACGACCCAGCTCACTGCGCCCGCTGCCGGCATATTCAATGTCAAAGCCTGCCTGTTCCAGGCCCTGACGGTAGGCACGCTTGACCTGAAGCGTGCTGACCTCGGGCTGTCGCAAGACGTACGTCAACCGGGTGTGCGCGCCTTCCAGCGTGTACTGGTTGACGAATTCGTCGCCATCACGGGGACCGAAAGGCAAGGTAACGCGGTCAAACTCCACGAAGCGATAGGTGATGATTTCGCTGCCGGTAATTCTCGGCACCAGAGGATGGTCGCCCCAGTCCTCAGGCTCATCGGCAAACAGCGCTGAAGCAGGCAGTGCCATGATCGCCAAAGCCAGGAGAATCGATGCGGTTTTCCTGCAGAACATGAGAATTTACAAGGTTTGGATTAACCCCCAAGTTTAGGAAATCAAGAAACCGCTTGCAGAAATTCAACCCAAATCCGTCAGTGAGTTTCGCAACACCGAGCCAGAAACGCAAATGCCGAGCACTGAGGCTCGGCATTTTGTCATTCCGACCATTGGCAGCGTCCGGGTGAAATCGGCGTCAGGTCAGGCGTCGAAGCGAGCCTTGAGCTTTTTCAGGGCTACGGCTTCCAGCTGACGAATACGCTCGGCAGACACACCGTACTTGTCCGCCAGTTCCTGCAGCGTTGCCTTGGGATCCAGCAGCCAGCGGCTCTGGATGATGTCACGCGAACGATCGTCAAGATTCTCGATGCCGTCAAACAGCAGGTTGTGGTGATGCTGCTCCCAGTCCTCGGCTTCGGCCGCTTCGTCAGGGGAAACGGTCAGCCCTTCCAGGTAGGCCGCCGGCGCCACGTAGCTGCTGGAGTCGTCATCGTCGTTGCTCAGGTCAAAGCCGATGTCCTGGCCAGAAAGTCGGGATTCCATTTCGGTCACCACTTCCGGCTTCACACCCAGCTCTTCGGCGACGCGATTGACCTCGGTCTGGTTCAACCAGCCCAGGCGCTTCTTCTGCCGGCGCAGGTTGAAAAACAGCTTGCGCTGGGCCTTGGTCGTGGCAACCTTGACGATACGCCAGTTGCGCAGAATGAACTCATGGATCTCGGCACGAATCCAGTGAACAGCAAAAGACACCAAGCGCACACCTTGGTCGGGATCGAAACGTTTGACGGCCTTCATCAGCCCGATATTGCCTTCCTGAACCAGGTCGCCCAGCTGCAAGCCGTAGCCGGCATAACCCCGAGCCACGTGGACCACGAAGCGCAGATGCGACATCACCATCAACCGCGCCGCATCCAGGTCCTCCTCATCGCGGTAGCGACGGGCCAGACTCTGCTCTTCCTCGAGACTCAGCACGGGAATCTTGTTGACTTCCTGGATATAGGCGTCCAGCGAGCCGGTCCCTGCCGGTGCGAGCAGATGACTTGGAACGAGATGATTGCCCATGTAGAACTCCTTAGGATTGCAACCCTTAATTATGCCAGTTTTTCACTTCCCAAGTGAATCAGGAGTGATCTGGTCCTTAGTTTTCGCTTCCCGGGCTTCGACTTTGCAGAACACGGCTAGTTCCCGAAAACCAGCAAGCGGGGAGAGGTGAGAAGGAAGCTGTAAGAGGAAACACCTATACCCGCTACCGTCAACCCTTGTCCGAGGCGCCTGCAAGGCGATCGTGCAGATAGGCCTGAATCAGGGCGTTGATGTACGCCGACTGCTTCAGATTGGCGGCACCGCCGTGGCCGCCTTCGATGTTTTCGTAGTAGAGCACGTCATGGCCCTGTTCCATCATTCGAGCGACGAACTTGCGGGCGTGGCCAGGATGGACGCGATCATCTCGGGTGGAGGTGGTGACGAAGGCCTTCGGATAATCGGCCTCGGCCGACAGGTTCTGGTACGGCGAATACTGGCTGATGAAGGCCCAGTCATCGGGGTCATCCGGGTTGCCATATTCGGCCATCCAGCTCGCGCCGGCCAACAGCTTGTGGTAGCGCTTCATGTCCAGCAGCGGCACCTGGATGATGACGGCGTTGAACAGGTCCGGGCGCTGGACCATGGCCGCACCGGTCAGCAGGCCGCCGTTGGAACCGCCCTGGATACCCAAATGCTTCGGTGCGGTGATGCCGCGTTCGACCAGGTCTTCGGCCACGGCGATCAGGTCATCGAATGCGCGCTGTCGATTTTCGCGCAGGGCAGCCTGGTGCCAGCGCGGGCCGAACTCTCCTCCGCCGCGGATATTGGCCAGGACATACACACCGCCGCGCTCAACCCAGCCGGAGCCGATCAGGCCAGAATAAACGGGGGTGCGGGCGACCTCGAAGCCGCCGTAAGCACCAATCAGGGTCGGATTCTTGCCGTTGGCCTCAAAGCCGCGCGGCTTGACGATGAAATACGGGATTCGCTCGCCGTCGGCAGAGGTCGCGTGATGCTGCGCCACTGTCATGCCATCCTTGTCGAACCAGGACGGCTCGGAACGGATTGGCCGGTGCGAATCGGCCATGGCGTCGGCTTCGTAAAGACGAGTCGGCGTCAAAAAGCCGGTGAAGTTGTAGAAAAAACGGTCGGAACGATCGTCGGTGGTGACCACGCCCAGACTGCCCATGCCCGGCACGCTCAGGCGGGTCTGCTGCCAGCCGTCGTCGTCGGGGGTGAAGCGCACCAGCTGACCAACAACATTGTCGAGAATGCCGACCAGGACGGTGCTTTCGGTGACCGACACGCCAGCCACGGCCTGGCTCGGGCCCGGCTGGAAAAGCAGTTCGAATTCAGCATCACCAGCCAGAACGGACTCCATCGGAGCCACGACCAGCGCGCCCTGGACCAGGGTCTGTTCGCCGACCTGCCAATCCGACTTCAGTTCAACCAGGAGCTGACCGTTCAGCACCCCAGCCAGTTCGGCATCACCGGGCACATTGACGCGGATGGTTTCTCCGTCGCGGTAGACGTGATATTCGCGGGTAAAGAAGGTCGGCGCCCGCACGATCATATCGTAAGGCGTGTCCTTGTCCCAGAAACGCACGGCGGTAACCAGCACATCGCCCCGTTCGCCCTCGAACACCAGGCGCGCATCCTCGCGCGGCGTGCCACGCTCCCAGATGTAGATCTGGCGCGGATACTCGGAGGTGGTCATTTGCTCAGGCTCGAATGCCGGGGCCAGAAACACGCTGTCGCGGTCGCGCCAGCTGATGAAACTCTTTGATTCCGGCAGCTCGAAACCGCCGTCGACGAACTGCCGGGTTTTCAGGTCGAATTCGCGACGCACGGCGGCATCGGCACCGCCGATGGACAGCCCGATCAGGCAACGGTCATAGTCCGGATAGCGGCAGCTGGCGCCTGCCCAGATCCAGTTCTGGTCTTCGTCGGCCGCCAACTTGTCGACATCGATGATGACATCCCATTCGGGACGTTCATCCCGAAAACCTTCCACGCTGGTGGTGCGCCAGATGCCGCGCACGTGGTTGGCATCGCGCCAGAAGTTATAGATTTGTCCACCCATCAGGGACGGGTAGGCAATCCGGTCCTCGGAAGTCAGGATCTCGAGATTGCGCTGATGCAGCGCGTCAAACAGCGGATGCGCCTTGAGAAATGCTTCGGAGCGTTCGTTCTGTTCACGCGCCCATTCCAGCGCCTTCTCGCCCTCGACTTCCTCCAGCAACAAAAACGGATCGTCTTCAGCCATGATCGGCCCCGCCGCAAGCATTGCGGCCAGCAAGGCCGTTCCCAGAGTGCATTTCATGATTCATCTACCGTCATTTGATGGGCAATACCCCTTGGATTTTGCCAGAAGCCAGGTCAAGAGACGTGTGCCATAAGTTGGGTCAGACCGAGCGTGGCGATGAAAACGCCCAGCGCTGCGATTCCGGCCACCAACCCCGGTTTCCAGCCCAGCCGGCGTAGATCGGCCAGGCGAATGCTCAAGGCCATCGCCGCCAGGGCGGTGGCGAAGCCGAACGTACTCAGCACACCAGCCTTACTGATCAACCATTGCCAGAGTGGCTGCTCTGCGCCCCAGGCCGCATCCCCCAGAGTGCGCAGCAGACTCAAAGCCAGAAACCCCAGAATAAACAGCGGAATCGGAAGCTTCCTTGATGTCGATTCCTGACCGCGCAAAGCCCACCAAAGCAACACTGGAATGACCACCAGCATGGCGCTATTGCGCAGCAGCTTGGTCACGGTAGCGGCCGCAAGAGCACCTTCAGTCGCCCACGCCTGCTCGTGCAGGCTGGCTGCAGCCGTAACCTGGGCGGTATCGTGAATGCTGGCCCCCAGTACCAGTCCGACAGCCAAGGGCGTGTCGAGCAGACCTTGCAGCAAGGCCGGATAAACAAGGGTCGCGACCAGGCCAGCCAACGCGACACAAGCTACGGCGTAGCAGATTTCCTCGCGCCGGGCATTCAGCCCCGGAGCGGTTGCAGCAATCGCCGAGGCGCCACAGATCGCCGTTCCCACCGCCAGCAGGGTCGCCAGACGCCGCTCGACGTCGAGAACGCGCGCCAGCAGCAAGGTAAGGCCAAGACCGGAAACAATTGCCGCCAGCACCAGTGGCAAAGCCATCAAGCCCAGCTGACCGACCTCGACCAAGCTCAGTCGCAGGCCAATCAGGACCACTGACAGTTTCAGAATCGGGCCGCGCGTCAGTTCCAGGCCGGGCAACCAATTCGGCCGGCGCGACGCCAGCGGTGCCAAGAGCAGGCCCAGTAACAGAGCGACCATCATCATACTCAGCGGCAGCCCGGCGGTCAGCGGCAGCCGGGCCAACGTAGCCACAACGACCCAGGCCAGTAGCGCCAACCCGAACACGACGGCCAAACCAGCCCAGACCGAAGTAGCCGCCTGTGGGCGGGCGTCAGTACAATCCATTCAATCCCTCTATGTAATCGGGGCCAGACCGTGACGACGTCAGCCGCCTGAAACACAATCCGGCCATCATAACCGGTTCAGGCTGTTTTCCGAGGGTGCGTCATCCAGGCCAACGGGGAATCAAACATAACGAGAACAACAACATGGAATCGAAGCAAGACATCGTACAGAACTGGCTACCGCGTTACACCGGGCGCGAACTCGACCAATTCGGCAAGTACATTTTGCTGACCAACTTCGACAACTACGTCGAAAAATTCGCCGCCTTTACCGGCACCGAGGTGCACGGTCGCGACAAGGCCATGCGCAACGCCACCGCCGATGGCATCACCATGATCAACTTCGGCATGGGCAGCGCCAACGCAGCCACCATCATGGATCTGCTCAGCGCCGTCGGGCCAAAGGCGGCTTTATTCCTGGGCAAGTGCGGGGGGCTGAAGAAGAAAAACCAGCTCGGTGATATGGTGCTGCCGATCGCGGCGATCCGCGGCGAAGGCACCTCGAATGACTACTTTCCATCCGAAGTCCCTTCTCTGCCTGCCTTTACCTTGCAGCGCGCCGTTTCCTCCACCATTCGCGACCATAATCTCGATTACTGGACCGGAACGGTTTACACCACCAATCGGCGCGTCTGGGAGCACGACAAGGCCTTCAAGAAATATCTGCGGCGGACTCGCTGCATGGCCATCGACATGGAAACGGCAACCATTTTCATCACCGGCTTTGCCAATGCCATTCCCACCGGTGCCTTGTTACTGGTCTCCGACCAGCCAATGGTTCCCGACGGTGTAAAAACCGATGCATCGGATCGCATCATCACCCGTCAGTATGTCGATGCCCAGATTGCGATTGGCATTGATGCCTTGAAGGAAATTCGGGACCAGGGGCGATCGGTGCGGCATTTGAGGTTTGATTGAGGGCGGAAAAAGGGAAACCTGATCAGCGTCGTGTCTCACCGAACGGGCTTCGAGAGGGTTGTGGGCCGTCCTCGGGTGGTGAATTCCGCTTCAGTTCGACGCGGTGGTAAGGGAGCCTCTAAATCCCTCTGCGCGGAGGAATTTAGAGGCACCCTGAACCTTCAGCGAAATCCCCCACCCGAGGACGGCTTTCAAGTTTCAATTTCGGAGTGATTGCCAGCTCCTGCTGAGACACGACGCCAATCAGGAACGGAAAAGGGGGAAAAGAGAAAATGAAGATCTTTAATCAGGAAAAGTTTGGTGGTTGAAGGGTGGTTGCCGGTAAACTCAAGCGCTTGTTTTATTCGGGTGAAAACGGCACTTGATGGCCTGGATTACGCATAAGTTTGGTGGAAGCAGTCTGGCCGATGCCGACTGCATTGCGCATGTAGCGCGTTTGTTGGTGGATCGTGGCGATGAGCAGCAGGCGGTTGTGGTTTCGGCTATGGCCGGGGTAACCAATGAGCTGCTGGCTCTGGCGGCGCAAGCGGCTGCCAACGAAGGCGACTGGCCGGGGCGGCTGCAGCAACTGCTGGACCGTCATCTTGAAACGGGCGACGCCCTGGTTCAGACGCCGACCGGGCGTGAAGCCCTGCACAATGAATTGCAGCGCCGCTTCGGCAACCTGCGACAGCTCCTGGACAGCCTGGCCCTGATGGGCACGACGCCATCCGAGGTGGTCGAGCTGATTTCCGGGCTGGGCGAGCTGTATTCGGCCACCTTGCTCAGCGCCCACCTGCAGTCGCTGGACGAGGAAGCGGTTTTTGTCGATGCCCGCGATGTTCTCCGAGTGCGCCATACCGCGCTGATGGTGGCCGTTGACTGGCCAGCCAGTCGGGAACGCCTGGATGCCCTCCGCCAGGCCAATCCGGCCAGGCGCTATGTGATTACCGGCTTTATCTGCCGCACCCGCGATGGCCGCATCTCGACCCTGGGCCGCAACGGCTCGGACTACTCGGGCAGCATTTTCGGCCGCCTGTTCGGCGCCGACGAGATTCACATCTGGACCAATGTTGACGGCCTGCTGTCGGCCGACCCCGGCGCGGTGCCGCAGGCCGTTCTGCTCGATCATCTGTCCTATCGTGAAGCCTTCGAACTGGCCTACTTCGGCGCCCGGGTGATTCATCCACAGGCGCTGAGCCCGGCCCAGGAAGCGGCCATCCCGGTCTTTATTCGCAACACTTTCAATCCGGACTGCCCCGGCACGCGCATCGACAGCCAGGGCCACCCCGAGCCGCCGGTCAAGGGTCTGTCCGGCATGGCCAACATGGCCCTCATCACCATCGAAGGTGCCGGCATGATCGGCGTGCCCGGCACCGCCGAGCGCGTGTTTTCAGCCCTGCACCGGGCCGACATTTCGGTAGCGATGATTTCGCAGAGCTCGTCGGAGCATTCCATCTGCCTGGTCGTGCCGGCTGCCGACAGCCACAGCGCAAGCCAGGTACTCGAGGATGCCTTTGACCGCGAGATCCGCCACGGCCAGATCCAGCGCATTTTCAGCGTGCCCGATATCCGCGTGCTCGCCATCGTCGGTGAGGGCATGACCGGTACTCCCGGCGTGGCCGCGCGCCTGTTCGCCGCACTGGGCCGGGCCGGCATCAACGTTCGCGCCATCGCCCAGGGTGCGTCCGAGCGCAACATTTCCGTCGCCGTCGACGAGGCTGACGCCGAGCGCGCACTCAAGGCCATCCACGCGGTGTTTTACCTGTCGGAACAGACACTTTCGGTCGGCCTGATCGGCCCCGGCCAGGTCGGCCGCGCCCTGATCGAGCAGCTTGAAAGCACGCGCGAGCGGCTGCTGCGCGATGCCAGCCTGGATTTGCGCCTGCGCGGCATTGCCAGCTCAAGCAAAATGCGCCTCGATGATCGCGGTATGCGCGACATTGATCCGGCTGCTGCCCTGGGCAATCAGCCCGAGACGCTGGACCTGAAACGCTTTGTCGACTTCATCGATGACGACCATCTGCCGCATGCCGTCCTGATCGACTGCACCGCCAGTGCCGACATTGCCCGTCACTACAGCGACTGGCTGGCCCGTGGCATCCACGTCATCACCCCGAACAAGCACGCCGGCAGCGGTGACTTGGACACTTATCGGAGATTACGCGGGCTGCTGGAAAGCCACAATGCGCGCTGGCGCTATGAGGCTACGGTCGGTGCCGGGCTGCCGGTCATCCAGACTTTGCGCGATCTGATCGATACTGGCGACCGCGTCCACCGCATCGATGGCATTTTCTCCGGCACCCTGGCCTACCTGTTCAATCGCTACCAGGCCGGCATGTCCTTCGCCGAACTGGTCAGCGAGGCGAGCGCGGCCGGCTACACCGAGCCCGACCCACGCGACGATCTGTCAGGCACGGACGTGGCCCGCAAACTGGTCATCCTGGCCCGCGAAATGGGCTTGAACATCGGCCTGGACGATATCGAGGTGGAAAGCCTGTGTCCTTCCGGCCTGGATGACTGCGATATCGACGACTTCCTGGCCGGTCTGGCCGGCCACGACCACAGCATGGCGCAGCGTCTGGTCGAGGCCGATAGCGAAGACAAGGTGTTGCGCTACGTCGCCTCCCTGGACGGCCAGGGCCGGGCCCGCGTTGCTCTCGAAGCGCTGCCCGGCGATCACCCCTTCGCCCATCTTGCCCTGACCGACAACGTGGTCGCCTTCAAGACCGACCGTTACTGCGACAATCCACTGATCGTCCAGGGCCCCGGTGCCGGCCCGGCCGTCACCGCCGCCGGCGTTTTTGCCGACCTGTTGCGCGTCGCCAGCCACCTGGGCGCACGACTGTGAGCACAAACCGGGCCACGGCCTTTGCGCCGGCCAGCGTGGGCAATGTCGGGGTGGGATTTGATTTGCTCGGGCATGCCATCGACGGGCCCGGCGATACGGTCACGGCTCGT
>SKKV01000276.1 GCA_007123575.1 Wenzhouxiangella sp. | reverse complement strand
TAGACGAGTCCCGGCAGTTCGCCTTGAGCTGGATCAAACGCAGGCAAGCTGATCGCGCATGAGACCGCGCCCGGAGACCTGAAGAGTGAGCCAGTTTTGTTCGTCGCGACGCGTTACTGATAGTGGATTCGCCAGCAAGGAAACACCGTATGATTTTTGGGTCAGTACCGAAGCAGCACTTTGTCGGCAGCTTGCACCTGATCGTCTTGCTGGTCCTCGGCTTGAGCATGGGGGAGCCGGCGGCCCATCTGGTGCCGTTGACTGAAATCGACCAGCTGGCCACGCGCGACGCGCATAGCTGCGTGGTAACGGCGACCGGCGGCGTGCGCTGCTGGGGCAGCAATACCCACGGTGAGCTGGGCGATGGCACGACCCAGGCCAGGCGCACGGCCGTCGTGGATGTGGTCGGGTTGGGCAGCGGGGTCGCGGCGGTCAGCACCGGCCGCGGGCACAGCTGCGCGCTGACCCTTGCCGGGGCTGTGCTGTGCTGGGGCAGAAACAACTTTGGCCAGCTCGGCGATGGCAGCACCAGCCAGCGTCTGACACCGGTGCAGGTCTCCGGCCTGACCAGCGGCGTGCAGGCAATCGCGCTCGGCGATGCCCATAGCTGCGCAATCACCAGCAGCGGCGCGGCGGCCTGCTGGGGGCATAATTTTCTCGGCCAGCTCGGCAACGGCAGCAGTGAGGATCGCCCTACCCCTGGCCTGGTATTCGGCCTGACAAGCGGCGTCCAGGCGATCAGCGCCGGGCACGCGCACAGCTGTGCCATCGCCTCCGGCGGTGGTGCACGCTGCTGGGGCTACAACCTGGGCGGCCAGCTCGGCGATGGCACCAATGTCACCCGATTCACCCCGGTCCACGTCAGTGGCTTGAGCAGCGGCGTGCTGGCCATCCAGGCGGGCGTTCTGCACAGCTGCGCCGTGACAAGCAGTGGCGCAATGCAATGCTGGGGCAACAACTTTCTCGGTCAGCTGGGCGATGGCAGCACCACCAACCGCTTCACCCCGGTCCAGGTCACCGGCCTGGATACCGGGGTGGCCGGTCTGGGCGCTGGCCACTACTTCAGCTGCGGGCTGATGAGCAACGGCGAGCTGCGCTGTTGGGGCAGCAATTACTACGGCCAGCTCGGTGTCGGTATCCAGGTCTCCCGCCAGCTGACACCGACCACGGTGACCGGCCTGGGCGGAACGGCCTTGTCGATCGCCATCGGGCGAGACCATGCCTGCGCCGTACTCGACAACGGCCAGGCGCGCTGCTGGGGCAACAACGATCACGGTCAGCTGGGCAACGGCAGCCTGTCTGCGCCAAGACAGAGACTGGAGCCGGTACACGTCTCGGGCCTGGGGACCAGCGTCGAGGAAATCGCGGCAGGCGCCGACCACACCTGCGCCCGCAGCGCCAGCGGAGACGTGCGCTGCTGGGGCAGCAATTCCCACGGCCAGCTGGGCAATGGCCAAACCAGCAGACACTTTGTGCCGATCCAGGTCGCTGACTTGCCCGCCTCGGTCCAGGCCCTGGCCGCCGGTGGTCGCCACAGCTGTGCACTCGCCAGCGGCGGCGATCTGCGCTGCTGGGGTGACAACCAGTCCGGCCAGCTTGGTCATGCGGGCGGCCCCGGCCCGCATTCGCCGCTGCCGGTTTCAGGTCTGACCGTGACCACGGCGGCGATCAGCAGCGGTCTGGCCAACAGCTGCGCCTTGAACACCGGCGGCCGAGTCAGCTGCTGGGGCGCAACGCCGCTGGGCCAGGGTGCCCAGCCGATGGTCCTGGCCGATCTGGTCAGCGGCATGCAGGCAGTCAGTGTCGGTGCCAGTCACGGCTGTGTTCGAACCAGCGCTGGCGGAGTGCGCTGCTGGGGCAACAACACCCACGGGCAGTTCGGCTTCTTTGGTGACAGCAGCCCGTTTGCGACCCAGGATGTTCCCGGGCTGGGCAGTGGCGTGCTGACCATCAGCGCCGGCTTCAACCACAATTGCGCAATCAGCACCGGCGGACGGGTCGAATGCTGGGGCAGCAACACCAACAGCCAGGGCGGCTCGCCGGCGCCGGTGACCATATTCGACATGTTTTCCGGGATGCAGGCCGTCAGTGCCGGCACCGCCCACAACTGCGCCCTGAGCAATGCTGGAGAAGTGCGCTGCTGGGGCAACAACGAGCATGGTCAGCTGGGCGATGGAACGACCACCAGTGCCTGGATGCCGGTTCAGGTCACGGGGCTGGCCAGCGGCGTGCAGGCGGTCGCCGCCGGTGAGCGCCACGCCTGCGCCCTGACCTCGGCGGGCGGCGTGCTGTGCTGGGGTGACAACAGCTCCGGACAAATAGGAGACGGCACCCTCCCCGGCGTACCCCTACCGCAGACCGTCCTTCAGTCACCCAGCTTGTTTCGGGACCGGTTCGAGCAGTAATTGACCGCAAGGCGCTCAACCTCGTGGGCTGGCGACAAAGCCGGTCAGGTCGAAACGGTCTGAAAGATCCGCCAGGCGGCGATGGACCGGCGTTATGCAGAGCACCCTGAGCGGTATGTCAATGGCCCACCCATCGTGCCGCTGCCACCGGTGCGAGTGTGCATCAATCCAGACGATGGACAGTCGGCCGAACAGGTCCTGGCTGGCCAGTTCGATCATGCGTGCGTACATGGCTCCATTACGCAGGCGGAGCCTGCGAAGGTGATCGAGTTGTTCGATCAGGAGCTGCTTGACCAGGGCATGAATACCCGACTTGAAGTCCACTGCGTACTCGCGCGCAATGCCCCGGATCTGGCTGCCGGCAGCGGTGAAGTGGCTAATACACTGACACCGGACCCGGTGAATGTCCTGAAGGCCCTGCTGCGACAACGACTTGAGCCGCACAGGGTGGAGCTTGGGACACTTAAGCTGCCTCGACAATGGCCAGTGCATCTAGTGGGCCATGCGGCATCAACGGTGCCCGCGATAGCGGCTCGGTCGAATCCGGCGCCGACCGCCTGTTCGCGGATCGCTTTTCTGCTTTTGGGCAAGCGCCTCGATAAAGCGTTGTTGATAGAGAACTCGAGCCGACCAGTTCGACTCCGGTCAAACAATACGCCAACCCGGCTTAAGCCTGGTTGGCTATTTTTGGCCTAATCGCTTAGTATTGTCGAGGGGTTATTCAAAGCAGGGAGCTCAAATCTAATGCAACGCGATGTTCAGGTCGTCAGGCCGTCTTTTCTATTGCCGTTTCCCGTCGACGGTTTTACCTTTTTATTGGCACTCTTTCTGGTCAGCCTGGTGTTGGCTCCGCAGGAGCAGGCTCTGGCCTCTCAGCCTGATCTAAGCGAGCGTCAACTCCAGGGCCAATTGGCAGAAAGATTCAACTATTCCACCTCCAGCGGCTCATGTTCCAGCCTGTTTATCGACGGCGAAGGAGGTGCTGAGAACGCCCCTGTCACGGGAACTGATTCAGTCACGGTTCCAGAGGGAACGCAGTCGATAACGGTACGGGTAGTACTATTCAGCCGCGAGTGGCCCGAGTGGACTGGCAGCCAATCGCAGTTTGACGACATCGTGGCTTGGGAGACATCACTGGATGGATCAACGCTTTCCAGCGGTCAGCTGACCGTGAATGGGCTACATTCGTCGTTCGTGCCCGGCCCACTCCCTGGCGGCAATTTCCAAATTTATTCCGAGAACATCGACACCTCGGAAATGACAGCCGAAAATGAGGTGACGTTGTCCAGGTTCGGTAGCGCCACCAACATCGCCGACAGCTTGCTCGGTAGTGGCGTACTGATCGAAAGCTGTCTCGGCGACATCGAAGACGGCGAGGCCGAAATCAGCGGCCGGATCACCGCGATCGACACGGGCGATCCGCTGGTCGGCGCTTCCGTCACCCTGGACACGGGGGAGTCAACCTTAACCAATACTCAGGGCAGGTTCCTCTTCGAAGAAGTCGCGCCGGGCACTCGAGTGGTCACCGCAGATAAGGACGACTACTTTGGAGCCAGCCAATCAATAGTGCTTTCAGATGGCGACGTTCGCGAAGTCGACCTCGCGCTGTCACCGGTTGGAGACATCATCGTCAAGATTGAAGGCGATCATTTCAGCCCCCAGAACCGCGCCTTCTTCCTCGCTGGCATTGATCACGAAGAAACCGTCAACGTATTTGTCGAATGGGGCGATTTACCGCCCGGCACCGTTGAGATCCAAACTGCTTCCGGCACCTTTGCCACGAGCTCTACCGATCAAGCCATTTACAGCGCCACGATCAACGTAGGAAACCTATCCGCCGGGGAAAGCCTGGAGGCCGTGGCGACCCTGGAGGATGGCTCGACGGACGCCATGACCGCCAACCTGGAGGCCATACCTCCGTTGATCAGTGAACACTTCCCCGATCTAGCCGGGGTGCTGAGCTGGCATTCGGAGTCGTCCGGCGGCAAGGTGAAATATTCAACAAACGTACCCCAGCGGGCCATCTTGTCAGGTCTGGTGCCTGAGTCTGTCATTAGTGACAATGCCTTACTGATCAAAACGCCTTGGAGTGTAGAATTCTTATTGCCGGGGCCATTGACAATCGAGTCCGACGGCACTGCCAGCATGCGCATCGTCGAGGCAGCAACAGCATCTGAGTCATTTGGTGCCTTCAAAATTGGCGAGTTTTTCTCCGCAAAACCCAAAGGCAGCTTTAACTTGAACTGGGGCTGGGACGGCACCTCATGGCTGACCGGCGGAAGCTTGAATGCCAGCTTTGGGGTCAAGTGGGAGCCGCACAGAAACTCTGTGTTCGTCATACCGCCTCCAAGTCCACCTATCCCCGTCCCCTACTTCTTCGGTGCTGAATTCACCGGAAGCGTGGCAGCCGCATTCGATGTCAAACCGACGCCGGCCGCTCCCATCGATTGGCAAGTTGGTGGTGGTGGCAGCGGAAAGGCGGGAGGCGCCCTTTTCGGCGGCCTGGGCAACACCAACATCGCTGGAATTAAGCTTTCGGGCGGTGTGGATTTCGATGTCGATTTGCTGTACGTCTCGTCAAACGTCGATATCTTCGACGACCTAGGATTTCTTGGCTTTGGCGCACTGGAGATTTTTGTCGAAGGCTTCTTTGGATTTGGTTTTGAGTTCGAGCTGCTGAGGTTCGAAGGTTGTATCTGGCGCCTGAAGGGCTGCCCCTCCTCAGGCTTGTCTGTGCTGGCCAACGAACCCCTGATGCGAGTCAGCCCGGAGACCAACTCTTACCTGGCCAATCTGTCGATGGATATGGGACAGCTGCCGAGCTATCAGCAAGGCCTGATTGTTGATGCTGACGCGATGCTGGTTGCCAACCCCGTGATCGTCGAAACCGAAAGCGGGACACGCGTACTTGTACGCCTTACTGAAGGCGCGGAAAGAGACTTTTTCGACCGGGGCGAGCTGGTCTTTTCGACATTCGAAAACGATCAATGGTCCACACCTCAAGCCATTCGCGTCAACAACACGGCTGATCGTGAGCCGGTTGCCCTGGCCTTGGAAGATGACCGGATTCTGATCGCCTTCAGAAACGCCACAACGAACCTCCCAGGAGAACCCGATGGAGATGTCGAGCTTGCCTTGGAGGCCCTGAACGAGCTGTGGACCGAGAACGAAGTCAGCGTCATCGAGTTCGATGTTTCCAATGGCGCGGTAATAGAGGAATGGAGCCTTGGCCAGGCGGGGCAGTTTGACGGCGATATCCGCCTGGCATCAGGCTACGAAGACAACGCCCCACTGATAGCATGGATGCAGTCTTCGGAGTCCAGCCCAGTGGCTTATGAAGACCAGCCAGCCAACATCCTGGTATCACGACTTGAGCCTGGTGGCCCGACGACGCCAGTCGCTGCCGCTAGCGCTCTCGAGTCGCTGGCAGGCTTTGACATTGCCGATAGCGCCAACGGCCCCATCGTGGTCTTTTCGAGCAGCACGACCGACAGCAACTCGACCACGGCATTTGAGCTATTCCTTGTCGAAGATGTCCTGGACAGCCAGGGTCCGGCAATCAGCCAACTGAGCAGTGACGGAGAGCGAGCCAATCTACAGCCCAGCCTTGCCCGATCGGGAGCGGATCTAGTTCTGGCATGGAGCTCAGATTCCGCAGCTTACTGGAGCTGGCTAAACGGCCCGACACTGCAGCCTTCCGCGCTCGATAGTGAGCTTGCAGCGCCCGGTTCGCGAATCGAGTTGACCAATAGCGTCGACGACCGAGTGCTGGCGACCTGGACGGTCGGAGACATCGAGGCAATGAATCTTGCCTTCTCCATCCTCGAACCCGGCGAAGAGGCTTTTTCACCCCGCCGCATGTTGACCGATGACCCAGGAAGCCCGAGCCGGCAGTTCTCGATCTTGGGCGCGAACGGCGACATCGTCAGCACCTTTAATTTCCAGCCGAGAAGCAAGCTCGACGAGCCGGTCGAGAACAACGTTGCCACGGTCTGGCGAACTGGCGGTAGTTTTGACCTGGCCGCCGATCCGAATTCGCTGGAGCTCCTTCCTCCCAATCCGATGGCCGGAACTCAGGCGACCGTCAGCATGGACGTGGTCAATCTTGGCGACCTTCCCAGCGACGTTGTTGAGGTCTGGTTCTATACCAACGAGGTCAGCAATAACAACATCCTGCGTATCAATGTCGTTGATGAACCGATTGCGCCGGGACAAAGCAGAACCGTCACGGCAACGTGGAATGTTCCAGCTGTAGATGCGGAAGAAACCATCATCGTTTCGGTCGATCAACCCCAGCTGACCAATGACGTGGATAGAACCAACAACCAGATTTCCATCGATGAGCTGTTGCAACCCGACCTCGAAGCAGCAGAGCTGCGAGTATCTCGGGTTGGAAGCGAAACGTTGAAAGTTCGGGGCACGATCAAGAACGTATCAGCCCGACACGTTGGCAGCTTTGACGTCGAGCTTCGCCTTGACAGTCCGGAAGGCCCACTTCTGTTGGGCCAGAGCCTCGACAACCTTAGCGCGGGCACAAGCCGCGACATATCCTTTATCTGGGAAAGTCCTACGCTGCTTGGCAGCGGCTCGCGCCGCGTTTTCCTGGTCGTCGATCCGGATGCCCAGGTTGAACAGTACAGCCGCACCAATCTTGTTACCCACGCCACAGCCTCCCTTTCGATCGAAGAGGGTCTTGTTCTGGACGAGGCTGATTTCGAGACTGAACAAGGGACATCGCTGACGTCTACGCTGGTGCTGAGCAATCGTTTCCCCTTTGCCATCAACGAACTGAGTTGCTTCATAATCGACGATGGGGAGGGCGCTTTTGGCCTTGCCGTAGAGCCTGTCGGGCTGCAGGTTATGGAGCCGGGCGAAGATCTGCAGCTGCAACTACAGTTCACCCCTCCCACGGCCGGCACATTTGAAGGTGCCTTGGGTTGCATGAGCGAAGGCTTGTCTCAGCCGATTGTGATTTCACTGCGCGGCACAGGCAGCGGCACGGCTTCGGAGCCGATCGCTGTTCCGGTAGGCACCCGGGGCATCCTGATTTTCCTGCTCTTCCTTGGCTTCCTTATCGTGGCCGCCAGGGCTCTGGCTCGCATTTGAAGTCTGATATAGCCGCCCGTTTCGCGGGCGGCTGCAGACACTGCAAGGAGCTAGGTAGAGATGAGCAGTCATTCCCATAGCGGCGATGAGCGGCTGAAAAAGCGTGCATCCTGGATGGATCACAGGTTTCTGGAGGAGGCCAGGCCGGGCCAACTCGTCATCCGGACGCATCCAGCCACAATCATTTTTGTCAAAGCCGTGCTATTGGTTTGCTCGATTTGGATCGTGCTTGGACTGGCCAGGTTTGCGCTCACGGGCGGGCCGAGCCCATTTATCTTGATCATTCCAAGCGTTTTAGGCCTGATGACCTGGCGGGGCTTTCGCGAGCTTGGTTTAACGATCACGCTCGACAAGGGCAACGACAGGATCGAAATCACAGGAAGGCAGCCCATCAGACTGTCGGATGTCCAGCGGATATATGTGGCCCGCTGGAGAGGGCATTCACTTCATTCGACGACCCTCTCAGAGCTTAACCTTGAAACCTCGGATGGACGCAGGGAGAATCTGTTGGTTACCCCATTCCGCGATTCATTTGAAGAGCAGGTAAAGCAAGTGGCCGATTGGCTGGGACTGCCCTTTCCAGGTTAATAGGGACTCGATGAATAGCGCTGTGCTCGGCAGTCAACGATATGTGGGTCGAATACCGAGCCGACCAGCAATCCGCCCGGAAAAGGGGCGCCGACGCTGGCACCGGAAATGAGGTAGCCGTCGTCCATGAACTCGGTAAAGACCTGATAGCCGTCCGGCTCCAGTTCCACCCGCACCACCTGCGAGGGCGCCCTCACTGCCGGGTTGTTCATGTGACGAACAAAGCTCAGCAGCTTGACATGGCCACCGATCCACAAATCACCGCTGACCGGATCGACATCGATGTTGTCGACGCCAAAACCAACCTTCAGTCGCCGTTGTTCTTCAAGGCTTCCGGTCGCAGGATCGCGTCGATATTCGCGCACCCGCTTGCGGGTAACTTCGGCAACATACAGATATTTTCCGTCTGGCGACAGGTTGATGCCGTTGGCATAGGTCAGGCCTTC
>SKKV01000061.1 GCA_007123575.1 Wenzhouxiangella sp. | reverse complement strand
GGTGCTATTCGGCGTCAGCTTTTCCAGTCTGCTGACCCTATTCGTCATCCCCCTGCTCTACCAGGTGCTTGCCCGGCGCACTAGCTCGCCGAAAGCCACCCAGCATCAGCTCGAAAGAGAGCTTGAAGATGTTGGCCAGAGGGCCTGACTCAACGATAGACCAACACCACAACCGCAATAAACCCCGCAAACAACCCGATGGCCACCAAACGCCCGAATACGGTTTTCATTGGACGCGTCTCGGACAGGTACGTGCCGCGACCGAACAGAAGCCAGCCCAGATAGACCAGCAGCAAGAGCACGAAAATGGCTTCGCGCCAGCCGGGCTGAATGTCGTAGCCGATCACTATTTTCGCGCCGCGCGCCGGGCCAGACTTTGCCAGATCAAGTCTGAAAGTAAGATGCCAGCCGCTCGACTTCTTTGCGCGAACCCAGCATCACCGGAATGCGCTGGTGCAGTTCATCGGGCTGGATTTCCATGATTCGCTGACCATCGCAAACTGCCGCACCGCCTGCCTGTTCGACGATGAAGGCCATTGGGTTGGCCTCGTACATGAGGCGCAGCTTGCCGGCCTTGCCGGCAGCCTTCAGGCGTTTGTCGCCCGGGTACATGAAGATGCCGCCACGGGTCAGGATTCGATGCACTTCGGCCACCATGGAGGCGACCCAGCGCATGTTGAAGTTCTTGCCGCGCGGCCCGTCAGCACCCTGCAAACACTCCTCGATGTAGCGGGCGACCGGCTCTTCCCAGAACCGCTGGTTGGAGGCGTTGATCGCGAACTCGGCCGTGTCAGTGGGAATGGTGATATTTTCCTTGGTCAGAAGGAACTCACCAAAGTCACGATCCAAGGTAAAGGCGCTGACGCCGTCTCCGGTCGTAAGGACCAGCATGGTCGACGGGCCATACAGGCAATACCCGGCCGCGACCTGCTCCGTTCCCGGCTTGAGAAAATCGTCAATTCCGGGCGTCTCGCTGCCGTCAGGCGCGCGAAGAATGGAAAAAATGGTGCCAACCGAGACGTTGACATCCACGTTCGAAGACCCATCCAGCGGGTCGCAGAGCAGCAGGTAGCGACCGCGCCTGGCATGGTCCGGCACATGATGCAGCCCTTCCATTTCCTCAGAGGCCAGGGCCGCAATATGACCGTTGCCTTCCAGCGCTTCGATCATCAGCTGATTGGAAATCACGTCCAGCTTCTTCTGCTGCTCGCCCTGCACGTTGGTGGCATCGACGCTGCCCAGCACATTGACCAGGTCACCCTTGTTGACCAGGTCGGCGATCTTCTTGCAGGCCACGGCAATGTCATTGAGCAGGCCGGTAAACGTGCCGCTGGCACCTTCGACATCGCGCTGCTTGCGAAGAATGTAACTGGTCAGGGTAGTACCGATGCGCATGGACTGACTCGCTGTGGGCGGAGAATCAAAACTCGCCATTTTACAGGGAAAGGTACGGGCGGTTGCGCGCGCACAACGGTGTTTGGGCCGTTCATTTATACTCCGAGGCTTTGCGGGCAGGACACTGGGCTGAGGGAACTTAATGATTTTTCGCCTGTTTCTGACACTGGTGTTTTCGACGCTATTTCTGCACGAAACTCTGCTCGCCGAGCCGGCAAGCGCCGAGCCGGAAGAGCGGATCGGCCTGGTGCTGGGCGGCGGTGGCGCACGCGGGGCGGCACACGTTGGCGTTCTGCGGGTACTGGAAGCTGAAGGCATCGCTGTGGACTATATTGCCGGTACCTCCATGGGCGCGATTGTCGGCGCCCTGTATGCCAGCGGCTATCGCCCTGACGATATCGAGCAGATCCTGAAAAGCATCGATTGGCCGGCCACGCTGCGCGACAACCCGCCGCGTCGCAAGCAAAGCATGCAGCGCAAGCTCGACCAGGCCATGATTACATCCAGCCTGGAGGTCGGTGTTGGACGGGAGGGCGTACGTCTTCCGCTGGGGCTGCTCCAGGGCCAGAATCTGACTTTGCTGCTGCGCGAGTTTCTACTGACCGCTGCCGACATCCAGCACTTCGACGAGCTGCCCATCCCGTTTCGCGCGGTGGCCGCCGATGTGGTCAGCGGAGAAGAGGCGGTGTTCGAATCAGGTGATCTGGTGGCCGCGGTGCGCGCCAGCATGTCGGTTCCGGGGATATTCCAGCCGCTCAAGGTCGACGGTCGACTGCTGGTTGACGGCGGAATCGTCAACAACGTGCCAATCGATGTGGCCAGGGACATGGGCGCGACCCGACTGATCGTGGTCGACGTTGGCTCCGGTCTGGCGACTGAGGATGAGCTCGATTCTCCGGCAGCCGTCAGTATGCAGGTGATCTCCATTCTGATGGATCGGCAAACCCGGCAGACGCTTGAAGGTCTGTCCGAGCGCGATCTTCTGCTGCGCCCGGATCTCGGCGATATCGAGGCGGCGGACTTTGATCGCAGCCTGGAGGCGGTACCAACTGGCGAGCAGGCTGCGCTGGCGTCGGTCACGGAGATCAGGGACTTCTCGGCTTCTCCGGAACGCCTGGCCCGCTTCGAGGCTCGATCGCGGCCGCACCCCATCGATGAAGGCCCGGTCATTGACGAGGTGGAGGTCAATCCCGCCTTTACCCGCGGCGCTTTCCAGCTTGAGGAAAACCTGGATGCCCTGAAAGGCCAGGCCTACGATTCGCCGGCCTTGCGCAGAGTGATCGACATTGCCTACGGCGAAGGCCATTACGAGCGCATTGAGTACCACCTGGAGACTGATGAGCTGGGCCGAAACATACTTTATGTCACCCCTTACGACAAAAGCTGGGGGCCGAATTTCCTGCGTCTGGGCCTGCGGCTAAGCGATGATTTTCAGGGCGGCAGCGCCTATCAGCTTGACGCGCTGGCGCGCTTTGGCAGCGAGGTGCGCCCCGGTGCCGAATGGCGCCTGCGCCTGGGTCTGGGCGAAATTGCCGAGATTGAGGGCGGCTGGCTGTCCCCGTTCGGGCGTCGAGCGCGGACCTGGATCTATCCCTACGCTGGCTACCGGGCCATGGACCAGCCGCTGTTCGTTCGCGAGGAAGATACCCTGCTCGCTCGCCTGCGCTGGCAGCGTGCCCGTCTGGGTATTGATCTGGGGTATGACTTTTCCAGTCAGGTTCGAACCTTCGTCCGCCTGGAGCGCGGCCGCGATAATGTCTCTCGCAACGTCGGCCCCCGGATCGACGAGCTTGCCCGCGTTGTGGAGGACTACGGTTTTATTGGGTTCGGCGTTTTGCGGGATAGCCTGGATGATTCCGTTTTTCCTTCAAGCGGTAGCCGCGTGGACGGCCGCATCGAGTTCTACAACGACTGGATGGGGTCGGCATCGAATGCCCAGGTGCTGCGCCTGAACTGGGACCAGGCGTTTTCTTTCAATCGCTACATCGGCATTGCGGGTGTGCGCGCGGTATCGGCGCGTGATGATGATTTCTCTTTGCAGGCGCTGGATTTTCTTGGCGGCCTGGGCAATCTTTCCGGTTATGGCGAGCGTGATCTTGGCGGTTCGCAGCTTTTCCTGACGCGCGCGATGGTGATGCGCCGCATCGGCAATCCGGAACAATTGATGTCCCTGCCCGCCTACCTGGGCATAAGCGCCGAGGCTGGCAATGTCTGGCCGGAACGGACGGATTTCGATTTTGATGACCTGATCTTTGCCGGCAGCCTGTTTATCGGTGTTTCCACGCCGCTTGGGCCGATTTTTCTTGGCGTGGGCCGGGCCGATACGCGGGAGTCGGCTATCTATCTCAACTTTGGCAGTCTGATTCGGACTTTGAATTGATCTTGAGTGTGGAGTGGAGTGATGGTCGTGCTGGCTTCGGGTTTCTTGCCTCTATCAGGTCTCTGCGATGGCGTGAAGGCCGCATTCGCGCAGCAGTCCGTGGAAGCGGGCCTGGGCAGGATGGTCGATGTCTTTCAGGGCGCGGGTGGTGTGCCAGTCGCCGATGGAGACGTAGCCTTGCTCGCGCAGCGGGTGGTAGGGGAGTCCGTGGCGGGTGAGATAGCGGTGCACGTCCCGATCGGTCCAGTCAACGATGGGATGAACCTTGTAGCGCTGCCAGCGCAGCTCAACGCAGCTTGTCTCGGCGCGACTGGGTGCCTGGATGCGGCGCAGGCCGTTGAACCAGGTTATGGCATTCAGCTCGTTCAGGGCGCGCTGCATGGGTTCGACCTTGTTGTCGTGGTTGTAGCGGCTGATGCCTTCGGCACCCAGCTCCCAGCGTTTGCCGTAGCGCGCTTCCTGCCAGGCCGCGCTGATGTCCGCCCGGCAGACGTGCAGGTTGAGCTGCAGGCGCTCGCTCAAATCATCGACAAAGCGATAAGTTTCGGGGAAGTGGTAGCCGGTGTCGATAAAGACCACCGGCATGCCGGGTGCCACCCGACTGCACAGGTGCAGCATCACCGCCGCCTGGATGCCGAAGCTGGATGAGACGATCTGCTCGCCCGGCAAACGGGCCAGGGCCCACTCGATGCGCTGCTCGGCAGACAGTTTTTCCAACTGCTGATTGACCGGTGCCAAATCAAGCACCGATAGGCTGGTCGCCACCGCTCTCATCGGGCATTGACCTCCCGACCATGGCCAACGGCCGCGACCTGACCGGATCTGACCAGGTAGTCGCCAAAATGCTCGCCAGCCTGGCGGTCGGCGACGAAGCCGGCAAACAAGGCGTCTATGCGCTCGAGGATCGCGGCTTCATTGGCGTTGTCCAGGTCCAGGCGATTCAGGCGTGAGCCGTTGAACGCGGCACCCAGATACAGGTTATAGCGCCCGGGCGCGCGCCCGACCAGGCCGATTTCGGCAAGATAAGGGCGTGAGCATCCATTCGGGCAGCCGCTCATGCGGAGGGTAATGGGCTGATCGGCAATGTCGTGTCTTTCGGCCAGCTCTTCGATCAGGCCGACCAGGTCCGGCAGGTAGCGCTCGGCTTCGGACATGGCCAGGCCACAGCTGGGCAGCGCCACGCAGGCCATCGAGTGACGGCGGATGGCAGAGGCCGATCGGTCACCGACCAGACCGCCTTCGATCAAGGCTTGCTCAACGCGCTCGCGGTCGTCTTGTTCAACACCGGCAATGACCAGGTTCTGGTTCGGCGTCAGGCGAACATCGGTGGCGCACTCGCTGACGATGGGCTTCAGCGGCGCCAGCGCCTGCGGATACAGGCGGCCGTTTTCGACGAACAGGGTGCATTGCCAGCGGCCATCGCGCCACTGCTGCCAGCCGTAGCGGTCACCATTGTGCTCAAAGTGGAACGGCCTTGCCGCTTCCAGGCGGATGCCCGTGCGTAACTCAAGCTCGGCCTTGAACCAGTCCAGGCCTCGATCTTCCAGGGTGTACTTGAAGCGGGCGCGCTTGCGCTGCTCGCGGTTGCCGAAGTCGCGCTGAATGGTGACCACGGCCTCGGCCACGTTCAGCAGATCATCCGGCTTTAGAAAGCCGATGACGTCAGCGAGACGCGGGAAGGTCTCGGCATCGCCGTGGCTGCAGCCCATGCCGCCGCCGACGCTCAAGTTGAAGCCGATCAGCTGGTCGCCCTCGGCAATGGCAATAAAGCCCAGGTCTTGGGAATAAATGTCGATATCGTTGACCGGGGGAATGGCGATGCCGGCCTTGAACTTGCGCGGCAGATAGGTCTTGCCGTAAATCGGATCTTCTTCCACAACAGGCTTTTCCAGCGGCTCGCCGTCGATCCAGATTTCGCGGTAAGCCGTGGTGCGCGGGGTCAGATGCTCGCTCAAGCGTTTCGACCAGGCCAGGGCCTGTTCATGAACCGGTCCGGCCTCCGGCTGGACGTGACACATGACGTTGCGGTTGACGTCGCCACAGGCGGCCAGCGAGTCCATCAACACCGCATCGATGCGCTGAATCAGGCCAGCCAGGTCTTCCTTGGCCACGCCGTGAAACTGCACGGCCTGGCGGGTGGTCAGGCGCAGTGTGCCGTTTGCGATGTCGGCAGCGATCTTGTCCAGCGCCAGCCACTGCGCCGGCGTGACCACGCCACCCGGCACCCGCACCCGGATCATGAAGCTGTAGGCCGGTTCCAGCCGGGCCTCGCGGCGCGGCTCGCGCTGGTCGCGATCATCCTGCTGGTAGATGCCGTGAAACTTGGTAATCACCGTATCGGCCTCGGCCACCGCGGCCGTGGTCGGGTCCTTCAGGCTTTCATGCAAGGTACCGCGCAGGGCACGGCTTTCGGACTTGATCCGCTCTACATCCAGGTGCGCGGCCATCAGTACACGTCCTTCTGGTAGCGGGCGCTGTTCGCCAGGCCCTGCAGATAGTCTTCGGCACCATCGGCATCGAACCGTCCATGCCTGGCAATCGCCTCGCGCAGGGCTTTGTGCACGTCGCTGGCCATGCCCTGGCCGCTGCCGCAGACGTAGATGTGAGCGCCCTCCTCTAGCCATTCGAACAGCGCCTTGCCATACTCGGCGATGCGATGCTGGACATAGATCCGCTCGGCCTGGTCGCGCGAGAAAGCGACCGACAAACGGGTCAGCAAGCCGTTTTTCTGGTGACGCTGCCATTCCAGCTGATAGAGAAAATCCGTGCGCCGATGCTGCTCGCCGAAAAACAGCCAGTTAGGCCCTCGCTGGCCCAGCGCCTGGCGGTGCTCCAGGAAACCCCGGAATGGCGCCACCCCGGTGCCGGGGCCAATCATGATGACCGGCCGGTCGCCGTCCTCCGGCAAGCGGAAACGCGGGTTGGGTTCGATGTAGACCGGCAAACTGTCTCCGGGCTTGACGGCGCCTGTCAATTGCCAGGACGCCACCCCGGCCCGCAGGCGGCCGTCGTCACTCCGTCCACCTTCGCGCTTGACCACCAGGTGGACTTCGCCTTCCTGGGCCAGCGGGCTGGAGGCTATCGAGTACAGCCGGGGCAACAGGCCGCGCAGCATAGTCACCAGCCCGGTTGCGTCCAGCGCAAGCGGATACTCACGCAGCACATCAATGACCTGCCGCTGGCGAACCCAGCCCTGGAAGCCCTGACGATCGTCCAGCAAGCGAGCCAGCTCCGCCGAGCCGCTGCGCTCGGCCACTGCCTGCACGAAGGGCCGCACGACCTGGGTCAGTTCCAGGCGGCGGCTTAGCCACTCGCCGAGACTCAAGCTTTGTTCATCGCGCTCAACCTCGCTATTGGCATCCAGGTTGGTGAGAGTGAGCAGCTCGTCGACCAGGGCCGGATCGTTGGTCGGCCACAAGCCCAGCGCATCGCCGGGCTGGTAGTCAAGTGCGCCCTGGCCCGCTGACAGCACGACATGGCTCACCACCTTGCGCGAGGGAGCGACGGTCAGCGGGGCTGTTTCCAGCACCTCGGCGGAGAACGGATTGCGCCGATCAAATCTGGGCGCGGCCGGTTCCGGGACCAGCTGCAGGTGACGGTTGGCATGGTTGTCCGAGCGCTCAAGCAGCGGCTTGACCGCTTCGATCAGTTCGGGCCGCCAGCGCGCTTCCTGGACCTCGAAGTCCACATCCACTTCCTGCCTGTCCAGAAACCGCTGCGCGCCCAGCCCAGCCAGGGCTTCATCCAGCTCGCGGCCGGTCTGGCAGAAATCCGGGTAGGACGAATCGCCCAGCGCAAACACGCTGAAGCGCAGCTTGTCCAGGCGCGGTGCCCGATCGCCGAGGAGTAGCTTGTGCAAGGCCGCCGCGTCGGCCGGCGGGTCGCCCTCGCCGTGAGTGCTGACGACCAGCACCAGCAGCTTGAGCCTGGCAATCTGGCGCACCTGGACCTCGGCCAGGCTTTTCAGCTCAACCACCAGCCCTGCTGCGCTGGCCGATTCTGCCAGGCGCTCGGCCACGCCGCGACCGTTGCCGGTTTCCGAGCCGTACCAGATGGTCAGCTTTTCCTGAGTCTGCTGGCCGGTGACCGAAACATCGGCGGCACTTGCCGCCAGACCAGCCAGGTAACCGGAGGCCCACTGCATCTGTTCGGGCGTGAGCCCAGTCGCCAAAGCGCCGACTCGGCGCTGCAGTTCCTGCTGGTCCTTGATTTGCGGAAGCATGGCATTGATTGCTCATATAAGATGGCTTCCAAGCCTAGTGAGCTCACCGCACGATGGGAACGAACGGGTGGTTATATCCTTATCACGCACTTGATGTGTGTCAAAAGCCTCAACACCGCAGGCCTTATGATGACAACTGGTCAAAGCAGATCAGGACAATGACCCAGGCACGCTACGTTTCTCGACTGACTCGCCAGACCCAGGCCTTGATCCTGGCCGGCGGGCGCGGCAGCCGGCTGCAGATGCTGACCGACTGGCGGGCCAAGCCGGCCGTGCCATTTGGTGGGCAGTTCCGCATCATCGACTTCGCCTTGTCCAATTGCCTGCATTCGGACATTCGCCAGATTGCCGTACTGACCCAGTACAAATCGCATTCGTTGATCCGTCACCTGATGCTTGGCTGGAATCGCCTGAACACCGACTACGGCGACATGCTCGATATCATTCCGGCGCAGCAGTGGCTGGAAGACGAGAATTGGTACCTGGGCACAGCCGATGCGGTGTATCAAAGCCTAGATATTCTTGAGGCTTTCCGCCATGAATACACGTTGATACTGGCTGGCGACCATATCTACAAGATGGACTATGGCCTGATGCTGGCCACGCATGCCCAAACCCGGGCCCAAATCACGGTTGCCTGTCATCGCGTTCCCGTTTCCCAGGCACGCGAATTCGGAGTAATGGAAGTCAATAAGCAAGGGCGTGTGATTGGCTTTGAAGAAAAGCCGGATGCGCCAAAGTCCATACCCAGTGACCCCGGCCACGCCCTGGTCAGCATGGGCCTGTATGTGTTCGGCTCGGACTACCTGCATGAAACGCTCGGGCGAGATGCCGCGGACCCTTCCAGCAGTCATGATTTTGGCAAGGACATTATTCCCTACGCCGTTCGTAGCGGACATCACGTCCAGGCACTGTCTTTGGAGCAAGCTTCGCCCGGCAAACCCTATTGGCGCGATGTCGGGACGCTGGATGCGTTCTACCAGGCCAATATCGAAATGCTGGACGATGAACCTGTGATGGACGTGCATGATCCAAACTGGCCGATCTACACCAAGCTGGTTCAATCACCGCCGGCCAAGTTCACCGATCATGGGCCGCAAGGTGGTTGCCAGCTGGTCGACAGTATTGTCAGCAACGGCTGTGTCGTTTCCGACTCGGAACTGATTCGAAGCCTGTTGTTCAGCGACTGCAAAGTCTCTCGAGGATGCCGCCTGGAACGAGTGGTTGCCCTGCCCGGCTGCGAGATCGGTGAAGGGTGTCGAGTTTCCGGCGCTCTGCTTGATAACGGCTGTATCCTGCCACCCGGCACGGTCATTGGTAAAGACGCGCACGCCGACGGCAAACGTTTCCACATCACCGCTGAAGGCGTGGTTGTGGTCAATCGTGACATGCTTGGCCAGGAACGACGCTATCAACCGGTCGAAGCCAGCCACTACTCAAAGACCAACTATGGTTGATCCAGATAGTCCTTCAGCCTGGAGCCAAGATCAGCATTGATCTGAGCAGGGCTAACCGTCGTAACTGGCGGCATGGCAAGGTTAGCCTCGATGACTTCGAGATAGCGCTGCGCCGTCCGGTCCCAGGTATAGCGCTCGGCCACGCGTTTCGATGCGCTTTCGGCCAATGCCTGCTGGTTGCCAAGCGCCCGCTCGAGGGCGGCTGCCATGTCGATCGCGTCTTCCGGATCGAATAACTCACCAACCCCGCCGGCAAAGATCTCGGTGGGTCCACCATTGCGAGTTGCAGCCACGGCCAGGCCGCAGGCCGCTGCCTCGATTGGCGCCAGACCGAAGGGCTCGAAAAGCGACGGCAAAGCAAACACCGAACCGCTGTGCGCCAGCACGCGGTACGCGCAGGCAAGCTGGCGCTGTGAGCCAAGGTTCAAGAAATGCACCCGGTCCCGAAGACCGGCCGCCTCGATGCGCTCGAGAATCGGCTTGAGCACCTCACGTTCCCCATGACCCAGGCGACCCATATCAGTCCATGGATCGTCGGTGCCGCGCACAAACAGCGCCAACCTGGCTGATTCGCGCAAGCGCTTCGAACCAGCAAAAGCTGCGACGACCCCGGCGACGTTCTTCTTGGGATCCAAGCGGCTCGAGACAACAACGTGCGGCTGATCCGGATACGGCAACTGGGCCAGGACATGGGCCTTGTCGTCAGGATCATCAGTGTCGAGGTCGGGATTGAAGATCCGGGTATTGATGCCCGGTGGAATTACGCGGAAGCGGCTGTCGTCGGCAGGGTCCACGGCCCCGGCATACAGGCGATGACCGTACTGACCAAACCGCTCCTCGCTGGTCGAGGTAACAACCGTCTCGGCCAGCACCATGCCTTCGCGCTCGGCCGCGAGTCGTCTGGAAAAGTGATAGCGCGCTTCCATGGCCTCGGCGTTGGCCGCGTTGACGCCCAGCTTGTCCATCTTCTGCGCGCCCAGCGAATGGCCGGTAAAGGTGAATCGCTGATCCCTGCGCTGATGCAGCATCGCCGCAGTCGCGGCCGCGTCGGCGTAATGGGCAGTGAAGTAGGCAGGCCATTCGGACTGGTCGTAGAACTGCTCTATCGCTTCGACGAAAGCCGGCAAATGCGGCCACAGCTGCTCCTTGGCCAGAAACCGGTTCCCGCCAAAGCTCAAACGCACGATGCGCACCCGTTCGCTCATTTCGCCGAAATCATCCAGCGGCGCGCTGAACTCGGGCCAGTCAGGATCTTCGATGCGCCGGGTCAGGATATCGACCTCCACGCCGCGCCGCGCCATCGCCAGGGCCAGCTCCTTGACGTAAACAAGCTGGCCGCCAAAATCGGGGTGCTCGGTTAGATAGGAATCGTTGCGGTCAAAGTTTCCCTGAGGGTTGATGAATCCTATGCGCATCAGCTCGACTCCCCGGCAGCAACGGAATAGTCGCTTTCAATGACAAAATCAGCCAGCGCGCGGTGCCGGCTGATGATGTCATGCTCGATTTTCAGCACTCGGTCGATGAAGGGATCCAGCTCCGAGTCGTCGCGCCGACGTTTTTCACGATGGGCGCGGGTCTGCTCCCAGTCACGGGCGATAAAGACCCGCCAGTGCGCACTTTTCAACAGCGTTGTGTAGGTACCCTCGGCAATCATTACCTGAGCACCCGCACAGTCGAAAGACTCCGACTCGACAGTGTCACGCTCGTAAATCACCAGCGGCTTTTCAAAACTTTCAGCACCTTGCAGAAAAGTCTTGAGGTGTTCATCCATCAGATCGAGTCGCACCTCACCCGTCCCTACCCAATCAATATCGCGGCGACGGGCCGCGTCATTGCTGCGCGGCGGATGGACGAAGTAGTCGTCCTGCTGCAGGACCAGGGCCTTGACATCGGACTCGGCCAGCGCTTCTTCCAGCGCCGCCGCCGTTTCCGACTTGCCGCTGCCCGACTCGCCGGCAATCGTGATTGCCCTGCGCTCGGCCGTTCTTTTCAAAGCAGGCACGAGCGACTTGGCAATTGCTGCCGCCGCGCGTCGATGATGGTCTTCTATGACTATGCTGTCGCCTTCCATTCGATTGATTTACCGCATCAACGTGATGTGAATTGATCGATCATTATACTGAGGGACATGAAGACATCTTTTCGCACCGTATCTGTCGAAGCGCGCGCATGGATCAACTGAACCGTCATTCCTGGGATCAACGTCAGCAGGAGCTGAAGCTGCAGCTTGACCTGATCGCTGACCATGCCGGTCTTGGGCCAGCCTTGCTTGCCCTGGCCGAGAACCAGCGCCAGACCGGGTTCATTCGTGACAGCCTGGACCATGTCGAGCGCTTTGTGTTGCCAAATCCGACCAGCCGGCGTCACTATTTTTCGGTGCAGTTCAATCCGGCCCGGGCGCGCCGTTTTGCCGGGGCCGGGCTCAGCCTGGCGCCGGAAGGCGTAGAAAGCATCAACCAGGGTTGTTTTCTGTGCGCGGAAAACATCTGGTGGCAGCAGCAAGGTGCCGAGCTGGGCTACGAACTGCCCTTGGGAGAGCTCCCCTATACGGCCTGGATGAATCCGTTCCCGCTGGCACCGGACCACTGCATCGTTGCCGCGCAGGCGCATATCCCGCAAAGCTGGAACGGCAACGGCAAGCGCCTGTTGACCATCATTGCCGACCTGCTCAAACTCAGCGCCGAGTTACCGGGCTGGATCGCCTTCTACAACGGCGAAGGCGCCGGTGCCTCGATTCTGGGTCACCTGCACTATCACCTGCTGCCGCGGCCGCCCGGCTACGGCCATATGCCGCTGGAGCTTGCCATCCAGCGCCATGATGTCGACGGGATCGTTGAAGATGTTTACCCGCTAAGCTTCATGCATTGGCACGGAGCCGTGGGTGAGCTCGTCGAACCGTTGGCACCCGCCATCATCGACTGGCAGACCAAGATCGGCGAACCGGAGCACGCCACGGCCAATATCATCGCGATCACGGCAGAGGACAGCTCGCGCCAGGACTGCTTCTTCATCCCGCGTCACAAGGCCCGCTCGCGCGCCGAAGGTCTGGCTGGCGTGGTTGGCGGATTCGAAACGCTGGGCGAAATCGTTTGCTCCAGCGAAGAGGATCACAAGCGTCTTCAGGCTGGTGACATCACCTATCAAACGATCGCGGACATGCTGCGGCAGGTATCGGTCGCGCTATAGCTGCTGCCTGGCGAGACTGTCTAACCCTCTGGCTGCAGCACCTCAGGAGGCGCCTCGGCACGGAGGCGATCAGCCTGCTGCTGTCTCCGATCCTGGGCACGAGCAATGATGCCGGCGCCCACCGGCATCGCGGCAAGATCTGTGTAAACCGGGTCGATGGTGAGCAGAAACTCAAGGAAAGTCAGGCTTGACTGAGGCGCTGTCTCCAGCAGTTCACTGGCCAAGTCAAAGTCTTGGCGCATCATTGCTATGTACAAGTCCGGAATGACAAAATCTCCGAAAATACCGAGATCTCGAACTTCATCGACCTTGTCGGCAAACAGCTGCGTGGCCCGCTCGGCCATCTCATTGTCACCCATCTTCCGCGCAACAATGGCGCCCTCAACCAGCAAGCCGTAGTCTTCCAAGGTCGCGTCGCCCGCTTCCAGCCTGGGCTCCAATTCTGCAAAACGTGCCTTGAATCGCTCATAGCCTTCCTCATGCTTGCCATTGATTCGCAGGCTTAGCAGCAGATTCGGCAGCTGAATATTGCCTTGAGCCTCATAAAGCTCATGGCTTCTTGCAAGATGTTCCTCGGGATCGCTTCTCAGCAAGGCATGGCCAACCCAATCATCCCGGTCAGCCCTGAGCTCCCGAGCTTGCTGCCCCCAATACTCGGAAGCCTCGGCAAAACCAAGCGAGTTCAGATTCGATGACATCCAGGCGGGGAAATAACCATTATCCGGAAATAGCTGGTGGGCCTCATAGGCAATCAAGATGACCTCGTCAGGGCGATCCTGATTGGAAACGAGGCGGATCAGGCCAAACCAGCTTGACGGGTCATCCGGGAACAAGCGTACCGAATCCCTGGCAATACGTTCAATACGCGGATCCTGACTGTTCAGGTTACCCAGAACGGTGATGTAACGGCGACGAACAAAACCATTGAGCGGATCCAATTCCAGCGCGCGCTCGAAGCGCCGGGCAGCCTCAGCAAAGCGGGACAGCTCGAAAAATCGGTTGCCGGTCCAGATCTGGATATTGGCGTTGCCGGGATCCAGCGCTTCGGCCCTGAGTAACGCATCGAGCGCCTGATCAGGCAATTCTAGTTGTTCAAGCAGATGGCCGCGTGCGGCCCAGGCCAGCGCGTTGTCGCGGTCCAGCGTCAAGGCACGGTCGATATGGCGCTCGACGCTGGCGCGGACTTCGACCAGCTCGACGTCGGCATAGAATACCTTGAACAACAGGGCAGTAGCCAGCTCGGCATGGGCGGGCGCGTAGTTGGGATCGGCCGCAACCGCCCGCTCCAGGCGATCAACCGCCAGGCGCACGGATTCGGCCGTACGCTCCTGCCACAGCTGGCGGCCTTCCAGATATAGATCGTAGACCTCGGCCGCGGTGCGCGCCGTTGCTGCCGGAGCCGGCCGAGTCGAGCCAAGCAGCGCCTCGGTCACGGCTGCGGCAATTTCATCCTGGATGGCAAAGATGTCGTCAAGCTCACGCTCGAAGGTGCGCGAAAACAACTGCGCCTGGGTATCGGTACGGACCAGCTGGGCAGAAACACGCAAGCGCTCACCGAAGCGCTGGACGCTGCCCTCCAAAACCGTGGCGACTCCCAGCTCGCGGCCAATCGTGGCGACATCGGCCTGGCGCTCCCGATAGGCAAAAGAGGATGAGCGCGCGCTGACCCGCAGATCATCGACCTGGGCCAGGGCATGCAGCAGGGTATCGGCGATGCCCTCGCCCAACCAGGCCTGGTCGCGCTCGGGGCTGAAATCTGCAAACGGCAGGACGGCAATGGAATCGAGCTGCCAGTCTTCGATCGATTCGGCAACCATCGGCGCAGGCGGCGCTGGTCGTGACAGATAACGATCGCCGACGATCAACCCAATAGCCAGCAAAAGCAGGATGATGACAGCAATATCAAGACGCTTGGCGGTATAGCGACTGACCGTCTCACGATCTTCCAGGTCGCGCTCGCGGCGAATACCTTCAGGCGTCAGCTCAAAAGCCCAGGCAACAACGACAGCGGGCAAAAAACCGATGATCAGCGCCGTGATGATCATCTGCATCACCCAGGGCGGTGCGCCAAAGGCATCGGCAGACAGGCCGGCGACCTGGGCCACGATCCAGGCGGCCACCGCGTAGGTAACCGCGACCCGAAACACGTTGCGGCGCTTGAGCTCGTTATAGACTCCCTTCATGGCGCGAGTATAGCAATCACTGCCACGCCAATAGGAGACCGGCGATACGCTAATGTTGCCAGCGCACCCTGCCGCCACTGATGGTCACGCTAAGCTCCAGCGTTTCCTGCTCGACCAGCAACAGGTCGGCGCGCTGATGCACGCCGATCTGCCCGCGGTCGTTGAGCCCGAAAATACGGGCGGGGTTGCGAGTGACGGCGGCGATGGCAGCCTTCAGCGGCACGTCGTGCTTGAGTACGGCCGAGCGCACGGCCTGCCACAAGCTGGCAATATCGGCCACCTGGAAATCGGTCATTTCCTGGTCCTTGCCGAAAGCCGGCAGGCTGGCCTGGGCATCGGAGCTCAGGGTGAGCCGTTCCGGTGCCACACCCGCTGCCAATGCCCGCGCCAAGGCCTGGCCGGCCGGAATTTCACCGGCGTCGATAAAAGCTTTGGTGGTGCTGGTGGTGAAGTCCAGGTTGCCGCCTGCCCGGCCATAGATGCAGGCAGCCTCGAAGGTATGCGGCGAGCGATTGCAGTGCGTTGGCAGAAATTGATTGCGCGGGATCTCCGACTTCTCGATCACAGCTTCCACCAGCGCCAGCGGATCGCGACCATCGCCCAGATGCAGCAGGACGGTGCCACGCTTGCCGGCCAGCATGCCGCCGCGCCGACTCTCCGCAGCTGCCGCCGCCAGCTCACGCCAGCCAGGCTGCGAGCCCCGATGATCGGCCAGGGCCACTTCGCCCAGGCCGATCATTTCCGGGATCAGCACCAGGTCACGCTCAACGCTGCCAGTCAGCGTCGGCGGCGGCAAGGCATAGGAGCCGGTCAGGCACAGCGCGCTAACGCCCTGTGCCTCCAGGGCTCTGGCCGTTGCCAGCAGGTCACTGTGGGTTCGAGTAATGGCATCCGTGCCCAGGCAACCGATCACCGTCGTGACACCAGCAGCCAGCGCTTCGGCTGCTGGCAGCGGCAGCGTTCGGCCTGCAAAACCGCCCTCGCCGCCGCCGCCCGAGATATGAACCAGGCCGTCGACCAGGCCGGGAATCAGGAAGCAGCCGCTGCCGTCAAGCACATCCACTTCCACGCCCGGCACCTGGGGTGGCGGGATGGCAGGCGCCATGGCAAACACCCGTTTGCCCGCAACCAGCACGTCCAAGACACCGCGGTCCTCGGGATCGAGGACGCGGGCCTGCTTGATCAGGATCATGACTACTCCTTACTGGAAACGCTGGGTGTAGCGCAGCAGGTAGTAGCGACCCATGGTGTTGTGATTGATGAAATCGACACCAGCGGCTGAACCGAACACCGAAGGCGGCTTGCGATCAAGCACGTTGTCGATGTTCAGACTCAACCAGGCGTCCGGCGTAATGTCGTAGGAAACATTCAAGTTGAAGGTCAACCAGGAGCCGACGTTGATCCGGTCATCCGGCGAAAGGCCGAACTCGTCCAGCGTATCCTGGCGCAGCCCTTCCAGATCGTCCTTGTACTTGCCGGTGTAGCGAGCGGCCACGCGAGCACCCCAGGCATCGCGCCGCCAGCGCAGTGACAAGTCAGCCAGCCAGCGCGGGTAGCGCCACTCGCCGGCCAAAGATTCCGCACCCGAGGTGGGCGAAAACTCGCGGTCAAAGCGGTTCAGATAGGTGGCATCAGCGGTCAGACGCAGCAGGCCCAGATCACCAACATCGAAGCGATGGGTGTAGGAGAAATCCACCCCATCGGTGGTCTGGAAGCCGAAATTCTGCAGCGGTACGTTGGCCTGCACCACGGAGCCACCCTCAAGGATCAGGCCCGGCATGCCCATGCCCGGCGGCAGCTCGCCGGCGTCCAGGTCAACCACCGGAAACTCACCGGCAAAGGCCCGACGAATAAAGTCCAGCTCATCCAGACCAACCAGGTTTCTGTGCTTGATATACCAGTAGTCGATGGTCAAATCGGCGTCACGGTTGATCTGCCACAGGAAACCGAAACCGACGTTACGGGCGGTTTCCGGCGCCAGGTCCGGGTTACCCAGCAGTTCGGTATCAACCACGTTGGCGCCGCTGTCGGTGCCGCCGCAAGCAGCCGGCATCTGGTCACAGGGAATCGAGTAGGAAGACAGGGTCACGCCGGCACCGGACTGGGCCAGCGACGGTGCGCGGAACGAGGTTGACCAGGAACCACGAAAAACCAGCTGGTCCAGCGGCTGCCAGCGAAACGCCACCTTGGGGTTGAAGTCGGAGCCGAAATCGTCGTATTGGTCGAAGCGCCCGGCCAACTGCAGTTCGAAGTTGTCGGCCAGCGGTACGTAGAACTCGGCATAGGCACTGTTCTGGCGGCGGGTGGCCTCGGCCTCGGTGAAGCTGAAACGCAGGGTGGGTTCCGGGTTGTCGGCGGTGGAGCGCGCTTCCGGGCTGGGATCATCGACGATGTCTTCGTAACGATGCTCGTAGCCGAAAGCACCCTTGATCCAGCGGCCGTTGAACTCGAACAGATCACCGGAGGCTCGCAGGTCAAAACCGATCATCTCGGACTCACCGTTACGCTGGGCTTGGGTTCGCAGCAGCTCGTCGATCAACGGGTCCTGCTCGGCCTGTCCGAAAAACGGGTTGTAGAACACGGTGCGGCGACCGAGATCCTCGCAGCTTGGCCCACCGACGAAGCGCGGGTTACGGGAAAGCACGTTCTCCCAGCGCTGGCCAAAACTGCCATCGTCGCAGAGATTACCCAACATGGCCTGGGTGAATTCCAGGGTGCGATAGAGGCCGGCGACCCCGTCCTGGGTCGACTCGCTGCGACCATAACTCAGCCCACTTTCCCAATCCCACTGGCCCCAGGTTCCGCGCAGCCCTGTAGTCAGGCGCAGATTGTCGGTTTGCACCTCCACCTGGCGCGGATCGGGAAACGCACCCCAGGCAAAGATCGGAAAGCCGAAAAACTCGGAAAAGTCATCCACCAGGCCTTCGGCATTGATGTCGCGGACCAGGCCGGCGGGCCAGTCCGGCCGCTCGGGATCAACCGGGATGCGCGAAAACGGCGCTGGCGAGCTGGTGCCACGCGATTCGACCCGGGAAAAAGAGACCTCGTTGAACCACTCCAGGCGCTCATTGATGTCGAAGTTGAACAAGCCGGTCGCCGACCACGACTCGAACTTGTCGCGGGTGGTCACGATCAAGCCGCGATCGAGTTCGCAGTACTCACCGAACACGCCGTCGGATACGAATTGATCGGCCGGACAGCCGCCGTCTTCCGCCTTTTCGGTGATGTCATCCCACATCAGGAACAGGTCATTGAAGCTGGGGAAAATGCCCTGCTGGGCGGGACGAATTTCGTTGCGGGTCTGAGCGCGATCACGATCGAACAAAGGTTCGCGCTTGAACCAGTCAAAGATCAGCGTGGTACGCGTGCGATCAGTCTGAAAGCCGCCGGCAATGTTGATGTTGTAGCGGCCATCATTGCTGGAAGCATGCGAATTGCCATAGCTGACCGACAGCTCGACGCCCTCCAGATCGTTCCTCAGGATGATGTTCACGACGCCGGCCACGGCGTCAGCGCCGTAGATCGCCGAGGCACCGCTGGGCAGGATTTCCACCCGGTCAACAGCCGCCAGCGGAATGGTGTTGATATCAACGAAGCTGACCTGCCGATTGGCAAACGAGGAGACGGCAACCCGACGGCCGTTGACCAGGGTCAGGGTCGAGGCCGTACCAAGGCCACGCAGTGAAACGCCGGCTGATCCCACCGGCGAGCTGCCGGACAAGGCCCCAGCCGTGCGGGTGGAAAAGGTGCCCTCGCCACCACCGGTGGCGGTCAGGCTCTCGAACAAGTCGATCAGGTTATCCGCGCCAGAGGTTTCGATATCTTCGCGGTTGATGATGATCAGCGGCTGCGACCCTTCAAGATCGATGCCGCTGATGCGCGTGCCGGTGACAGTAATGGTATCGAGGGTCTGATCACCATCATCGTCGACGGGTTGTTGAGCCAGGGCCGCACTAACGGCCAGCGTGAGCGGCAGAATGCCGCACTTCATAACAGTGTTCATTGCCAGTTCTCCCCGCACAGACCACAGATGCCCGTGCTAAAAAAGCCTTGTTACGTTTCAGGATTGAGGTACCCGAATGAAAATCGGGCCAGGGGGAGATGGGCTATTCGTCAAACCATTCGCTCAGGTAAAAACACCTGATGCGATATTCGGTAGGAGGATAAGGTTGGACCTCCGGGACCGCATGAATGGTTTGCAGTGCTTGCATGAGCAAAGGTCGGTGAAGATCCGCCTTGAATAGCTTGAACGCTGGCAAAGACTACATTACCGTTACCGGCCCTGTCAATTCGTCCACGCTGACCAACATGTCTTTCCGCTTCTTCATCTCAGTCCTGCTTGTGATCATCCAGGTTGAACCCGCCCAATCGCGCGTCATGCTTGCCGGCGGGCACTTGCCGGTATGCACATCGATGTCAGGCTCTCAGTGCAGCGGTTCACCAGGCTGGGACGAGCAGGCGCTAAGCGAACATCGCTACCGCATCGATACCGATGCCTTGCGACGCTGGACCGAGGCGGTTGAAGCCAGTGATGATCAGTACCTGGCCAGGGATTGGCTGCAGCTGCTGATTCATCTGCGAGACGATGACGGGCGCTGGCGCGAACGCGGCGATCTGACCCGACAGATTCGCGATGCTCGCCTTCGTTTTCCGGACGATCCCCATCGTGACGACATTTTCGGCGAAACCCTGTATCAAAGCGCCGATGACCGACAATGGATGCGCTTGCTGGATCACTTTCAGCAAGCGGTGGGCGAACGGCGCGAACAGGTCATGCTGGCAGCCAGCCGCAACAATGATTCGGTCGCCGTTTTCCAGCGCTTTGTTGCCATGGCGGCAGAAGTCAGCGATCGCGAACGGCCGCTGATTGCCGTCTCTACCGCTTCCTCGCGCGATCCTTACGATGCACTGGATTTCTACCTGCAGGTGTTTGAACAGGCTGGCGCCAAGGTTATCTGGCTGCCGCTGGATGCCGCCGTTCGCCGTGCGCGCGAGCATGGAGACTGCGACAACCTATCTGCCCACCAGGCCAGCGAACTGGGCAGCCATGATCGCCAGCGAGTCTGGCCTGAACACTTCGAGCAACAGCTTAAGTTCTGCCGAAGCAGCGATGCCGGCCTTGAAATCGTCGATCAGATCGATGGCCTGTTCCTGAACGGCGGCGACCAGTGGCTGACCCTGCATGCGTTTCGCGGCCCCGACGGTAAAGCCACGCCTGAACTCGAGCGTGTGCTTGCCCGCCTGGACGCGGGTGAACTGGTACTGGGCGGCACCAGTGCCGGTGCCGCTGTTCAGTCTGGAAGCGACATGATCAGCAACGGCGGCAACAGGGCTGCCTTGGTCCACGGTGCCTTTGCTTCACCGCCGCCGGCCCCGGGCTGCCAGCGCTCAGGCCGCTGTCCTGAAGGGCTGGATGGTGACAGCCTGACATATCACCCGCCCGGTGGGCTGGGCAGCATCCCTTTCGCCATCGTCGACACCCATTTTTCCGAGCGCCAGCGCCAGCTCAGACTGATGCGCTTGTTGACCGATAGCGACCAGCGCTTTGGCCTCGGCGCGGATGAAACGACCGCGCTGGTGATCAGCCCCGAGGCAGACGCCCGCTACCGGCTGGAAGTAGTCGGCGCTGCCGCTGCCTGGCTGTTTGACAGAACGGCCGCTGACCGGGCGCTTGTGCATCGCATCTCGCCGGGCACCACCCTCACTTTCGACTTCGACAAAACGTTCCCGGTGGATTTCGAAGACGTGGTTATCGAAGCGTCCTGCCGGTCATTCGATTGGTCATCATCGTTCAATGATCTGATCGCCGGCAGGAACAGGCACGGTCTCTGGCACTGGTGCCTGGAGCCTGAGCCCGGCCAGACATTCGAGCTGACATTGCGCGCTTTGCCCGATTCGGAAGCGGGTGTTGAGATGTTCGATTTTCAGCTCAAAAATGGAAACTGAGACGCATGGCCCAGCCGACAACGTGATCAGCCCTGGTCAATCCTCGCGACCGCTGCGCCAGATCGAAATCAATAGCCAGACGCCGCCCAGGGCAGCGCCAACAAAGCCCATCAAACCAAACAGGGGCACGCCGGTTTCCGAGGTATCGACGTTCATCGCTATGGCCGAGCCGATGATCAGGGCGGCCGTGACGATGCCCAGGGTCAGGCGGCTGACCGCCTTGTCCAGGCGCGAGCTGACCTCCTTGAGAGAATTGACCTCCACGTGCACCTCGATCCGTCCGCGCCGCGCGGCACGCAGCAGGCGGCTCAGGTCATCGGGCAGGTTGCCCAGCACGCGCAGGGTCTGAACCAGGTTCTTCTGCACTCGCCGGGCCATGCGCAGTGGCGAATAGTGGCGCCTCAGCACGCCTTCAACCACCGGCGCGGCTTCCGAGGCCATGTCGAAATCCGGATCGAGACTCCGCCCCATGCCCTCCAGGGTGACAAATGCTTTCAGCATCAGCACCAGGTCAGCCGGCAGCACCAGGTGGTGCTGGCGCAGGACGCCGGTCATGTCGCCGATCATCGCCGACATGTCGAGCTGTTCCAGTGCCACGCCATGGTACTGGTCGATAAACTGGGCAATATCTTCCTCAAGCTGATCCTGGGTGGTCTGGCTATCGGCGCTCCAGTCCAGCAGGATGCGCGAGACCTGCTCCGCGTCGCGCTCAACCAACCCGTAAAGCAACTCGGCCACTTCTTGTCGACGGTCGGCTGACAGCCGCCCCACCATGCCGAAATCAAGCAAGGCGATTCGGTTGTCGAGCAGGTATCTGACATTGCCCGGATGGGGGTCGGCGTGAAAGAAGCCCTCCTCGAGAATCATCCGCAGGATGGCGCGGGTGCCGCGCTGCGCGATCAGATGCGTATCCAGGTTGGCCCGGCGCACGGCCTCGTAGTCACGTCCCGGAATGCCGTCGATATACTGCTGCACGTTCAGCCGCTCGCCGGTCCAGTCCCAGTAAACCTCGGGCACGACAATGCCGCCATCTTCGTCCAACCCTTCGGCAATGCGCTCGGCGTTACGGCACTCGGCGGCAAAATCCAGCTCGCGCCGCAGTGAACGTGAAAACTGGCTGACCAATGCCTTGGGACGGTACTGCTTCAGATCCGGTGCTTCCGCCTCAACAATCTCCGCCAGTCTTTTGAGCAGGCGCAAGTCAGCCTCGATCACTGGCCTTATGCCGGGCCGGCGGACCTTCAGAATGACCTCGGTGTCGTCGTGCAACCGGGCACGGTGCACCTGGGCCAGCGATGCCGAGGCCAGCGGTTCATGATCGACGGACTTGAAAGCCTCGTCCGGGGACTGTCCCAGATCCTCTAGCAGCTGGGCCTCGATCTTTTCCCAGGGCACTTCCCTGGCCTTGTCCTGAAGCTCGGAAAACTCGGCCAGCCAATCCGGTGGAAACAGGTCGACGCGGGTGGCCAGCACCTGGCCGAGCTTGACGAAGGTCGGCCCCAGCTCCTCCATCACCCGACGCGCTCGTTCGGGCGGCTTCAGCCGGGCCAGCTCCTCGGCCTTTTTCCAGTGCAAGGCCTTGCCGGCCTTTTCCAGCGCGCCGGACATGCCGATACGCTGAACCAGGTCGCCGAAACCATAGCGGATCAGCACCGCCGCTATGTCCTGTACTCGCCCAAGGTCGCGGGCCGCGCTCAGTGCCTGCCATAGCATGGCCGAGGTCTCCAGAGGTCGAAGGTCATGACTCTAACTCAAGATGGAGGGCGGGTAGAGTTCAGAGCAACGATGGGAGAGGATGCCGGTGTTATGACCATCCAGCATAAGTATCTTTGGACTGGGTCTTTCCGTTATGCGTCGGCCAACGCTAGCTTGTTGGCATGAGAGGTTCAGGCATACAGCTGGCGGAGACTGGATTTCCGCTTTTTCATCGGCTCAGCGGACGGCGGGTCTTGCTGGTGGGCGGTGATGAAGCGGTCTGGCGCAAGGGTGAGCGTTTGCTGGCGGCCGGTGCGCGGCTTGAGCTGGTGTTCGAGCAGGCTCAGCCGGCCATCCATGCCTGGCTGGCCCAAGGGCGGGCCCGCAAGATTGGCAAGCGATTTTCCGGGGAGCTACTGACCGGACAGTGCCTTGTGCTGGTTTCGGGGACGGATGACGAGCAGCTGGCCAGGATCAAGCGGGCCGCCGACCGGCACGGCGTTGCGCTGAACGTGGTTGATCGCCCCGAATGGTGCTCGGTGACCATGCCTGCCGTCGTCGATAGAGACCCGGTGACAATTGCGATTGGTACCGGCGGCCGGGCGCCGGAGCTGGCCCGGATGATACGCAGCCGGCTGGAAAGCCTGCTGCCGGCCAGTATTGGTCCGCTGGCCGACCTGGCCGACAGCCTGCGCGATCGAATCCGTCAGCGCTTTCCCGAGCTGGCTAGCCGGCGACGATTCCTGAACTGGCTGCTGACCGGTCCACCAGCCAGCGCCATTGAGCAGCAACGCCCCGAGATGGCCAGAAAACTGGCGGTTCAGCGACTAGATAGCAATGCAACTGTTGACGCTGACAAACAACCCAGCAGCGTCGCCCTGGTTGGCGCAGGCCCGGGCGACCCCGAATTACTCACGGTCAAAGCACTGCGACTGATCCAGGAAGCCGAGGTCATCGTCCACGACGGGCTGGTCGATGCGCGCGTGCTGGCCCATGCCCGACGCGATGCCGAACTGATCGACGTGACCAAGCGCCGTGGCTACTGCCGAGCCAGCCAAGAGCAGATTCAGAACCTGTTGGTCGAGCACGCGCTGGCCGGCGCGCGCGTGGTGCGGCTCAAGGGCGGTGATCCCATGGTGTTCGGCCGCGGCGGCGAGGAACTGCAACATCTGAGAGCACACGGCATCGACTACCAGGTCGTCCCCGGCATTACCGCAGCCGTGGCCTGCGGCGCCTATGCCGGCATTCCGCTCACCCATCGCGATCATGCCCAGTCGGTGCGCCTGGTGACTGCCCACTGCAAGCAATCAATCGACCGCCTCGACTGGGCTGCGCTGGCCGCCGATCACCAGACCCTGGCCTTTTACATGGCCGTGGCCCAACTTGAGCGCATCCAGGCTCGCTTACTAGCCCACGGCCGCAACTCCAACACTCCGTTCGCCGTGGTCGAAAACGGGACCCGGCCAGACCAGCGGGTCATCACCGGCCGGCTTGACCAGTTGGTCAGCCTCTGTCGCGCTCAGTCGCTGAGCTCCCCCGCCCTGCTCTACATCGGCGGTGTTGCGGGCCTTGCCGAGACGCTGGGCTGGTTTGGAGACCCTGCCCTCCAACCGACAAGCATTGAAGCGAATCGCACGGAGCCTGTGGCGGCAACAGGCTGATCGGGTTTCCAACGTAATAGCCACAAGACCCGAGGGCCGGATAGAATCGGCCCATGTCCAAGCAACTACTGCTCTGCCTTGCCGTCGTTTTCCTGGTTTCTGCCTGCGCCACCCGGCCGCCACAGGATCAGGACAATCTGTGCGAAATCTTCTCCCAGCAACCGCGCTGGTATGACCACGCGCGTGCCTCGGAGCAGCGCTGGGGCACGCCCATTGCCATTCAGATGGCGTTTGTTCAGCAGGAATCCTCGTTCCGGGCGCGGGTAAGACCGGAACGACGGCGAATTCTTGGGGTGATCCCCGGCCGCCGCCCCTCCTCGGCACGGGGCTATGCCCAGGCCCAGGATCCAGCCTGGTCTGACTATCAGAAAGCCACCGGCAACCGCCGGGCCAGGCGCAGCAACATGGCCGATGCCCTGGACTTCATCGGCTGGTACAACGATGTCAGCCATCGCCGCCTTGGCCTGGCCAAGAACGATGCCTATAACCTATACCTGGCCTACCACGACGGCCACACCGGCTATCAGCGCGGCGGCTGGCGCAACAACCGCCAGCTCCAGTCGATCGCCAGCCGGGTGGATGCTCGGGCGCTGACCTACCAGCGCCAGCTCAACGGCTGCGAGCAGCGCTTTAGGTGCCGCCGCTGGTACCAGATTCGGCCTTTCTGTCGTTGATGGGTTTACTAACCGCGAAGACGCGAAGGGTTGAAGGGAAAACAGTGGGTAATTGTTCCACTATATCAGGCGCGTCAGAACGGTGACGATGGCTTCAGCATGGACCCCGGCCGCGTTGGGCCGGGCTACAAAAACCTACCTGATTACGTACGTACCTCAGCCATTGCTCAGAGGGTCTTGTCTGTCAGGCCTTGAGGTGCAGCCGAAGCGCGCAGGGCCAGGCGGATAAAGGGCCGCCGCCTGTCTGAGCGGAGCGCCCGG
>SKKV01000103.1 GCA_007123575.1 Wenzhouxiangella sp. | reverse complement strand
TTCGCACAGTGGATTTTCCGATGGAGCGCCGTATCGGGCCATACGGCCGACTGAGGAAAATCCGCTGTGCGGACAATAGACTAGCGAGGGCGCGCGCATGTTCATGAATTATCCAGGCTAGTACCGCAAAGCTTAGGCGAAGTGATTGATTCACGGCCCTGGCTGCCGCTACACTGCAAGCTCAAGTTGAGGTAATTCTATGACGGTCACCATTGGAATCATCCGGGAAACCGCCGCCGGCGAACGTCGCGTGGCGCTGGACCCACCCACGGCGGCCAAGCTGATCGCCGCCGGTCACAAAGTTCTGATCGAATCCAACGCCGGCACTGAATCCGGCCACCCCGATGCATCGTGGGCGGATTGCGAGATCAAGCCCTCGGCCGGCGAGGTGGCCGGCGCGGCTGATGTATTGCTAAGCGTGCGACGACCCGACGCCGATACTTTCAAGGCCATGCGCTCGGGCACGGTAGTGATCGGCCAACTGGCGCCGTACCGGGACTTTGAGGCGCTGCAGGCCGCCGCCGGCCAGGGCTTGTCGCTGCTGAGCATGGAACTGGTACCGCGGATTACCCGTGCCCAGGCCATGGACGTGCTCTCTTCGCAGGCCACGGTGGCCGGCTACAAGGCAGTGATCATCGCGGCCGATATCGCGCCGCGACTGTTCCCGATGCTGACCACGGCAGCCGGCACGCTGCGCCCGGCCAAGGCCGTGGTCATTGGCGCGGGCGTTGCCGGATTGCAGGCGATTGCCACCGCACGCCGCCTGGGTGCCCAGGTCGAGGCCTACGATATTCGGGCTGCAGCTCGCGAACAGGTCGAATCGCTGGGCGCGAAAATGATCGACACCGGAGTCGACGCCGAGACCGAAGGCGGCTACGCGCGCGAATTGACCGATGAAGAAAAGGCGCAGCAGGCCGAGGCACTTGCCCGCCACCTGGCCAAGGCCGACGTGGTGATCTCGACCGCCGCCATTCCCGGCCGGCCGGCACCGAAAATCATCACCCAGGCGATGGTGGAGGACATGAAACCGGGTAGCGTAATCGTTGACCTGGCCGCTGAAAGCGGTGGTAACTGCGAGCTGACCCAGGCCGGCGAAACGGTTAATCACAACGGCGTGCTGATCAACGGGCCGGTCAATCTGCCCAGCCGCGCCCCGCTGCATGCCTCGGAAATGTATGCCAAGAACATCCAGAACCTGTTCGCCCTGCTGATCAACGAGGCCGGCGAGCTGAATATCAACACCGAAGACGAAGTGATCGCCGGCTGCCTTTTGGCCCACGACGGCGCGATTGTCCACGAGAAATTCAAGTAGCGTGGGTGTTGGTGGGGTTAAGGACAGGAGTTGAAAAAAGTCTTGTGGCCCCGCCAAATGATGGCGGGCCCGAATAACTAGGGAGTAAGTATGGAAGGCTGGATTGCGCTTTATATCTTCATGTTGGCGGCGTTTACCGGAATCGAGGTGATTCGCCGGGTGCCGGCCATCCTGCATACGCCGCTGATGTCGGGGTCGAATTTCATCCACGGCATTGTCGTGGTTGGTGGCATGGTCGTGCTGGGCATGGCCGATACCACGGCTGAAATCATCGTCGGCTTCATCGCCGTGTTTCTCGGCGCCGGCAACGCGGTTGGCGGCTACGTAGTCACCGAGCGCATGCTGGAGATGTTCAAGTCCTCCGGCGCCAAGCCCGAGAAAAAGGATTAAGCGATGATTCCCGGAATCGACTTTTTCGTTCCTGCGGTCTACTTTGCCGCCGCGGTGATGTTCATTTACGGCCTGAAGGGCATGAGCTCGCCCGTCACCGCCCGCAGCGGCATGATCTGGGCCGGCGTGGCGATGCTGCTGGCCGTACTGGTTACTTTTATCCATCCAAAGGTCGAAGGCAACTACCTGCTGATGGTTATTGCCCTGGTCTCGGCCTCGGCGCTGGCCTGGTGGTGGGCCAAGGTCGTAGCCATGACCGACATGCCGCAGATGATTGCCTTGTACAACGGCATGGGCGGCGGCTCGGCCGCAGCCATTGCCGCCGTCGAGCTGCTCAAGCTGCACTCGGGCCAGGCTCAGATGGTGCCGACCACGCTGCTGGTGGCCAGCTTTGGCGCCATCATCGGCTCGATTGCCTTTTCCGGCTCACTGATTGCCTATGCCAAACTGCAGGGCTGGATGCGCAAAAGCTGGCGTTTTCCCGGCCAGCAGGTATTCAACCTGCTGGTTTTTGCCGCCACCATCGGCTTAGGCGTCTGGATCTTCATCGACGGCCCGACCCCAACCCTGCTGCTATTGTTCTTCAGCTTGGCGCTGCTGGCCGGTGTGCTGCTGACCGTGCCGATTGGTGGCGCCGACATGCCGGTGGTGATTTCTCTATACAACGCGCTGACCGGCCTGGCCGTCGGCTTCAAGGGCTACGTGCTGGAAATCCCGGCGCTGATGATTGCCGGCATTGTCGTCGGTGCCGCCGGCACCCTGCTGACTCAACTAATGGCCAAGGCCATGAACCGGTCGCTGACCAATGTCCTGTTTGCCGGTTTCGGCAAGGCTGATGAAGACGCCACCGGGGCCGCGGCCAGCGGCGAGATGCGGGCCATCGACGCTACTGATGCGGCCATCCAGATGGCCTACGCGGAAAAAGTCATCATCGTGCCCGGCTACGGCCTGGCCGTGGCCCAGGCCCAGCACAAGATCTGGGAACTGACCGAGCTTTTGACCTCGCGCGGGGTCAAGGTCACCTTCGCCATCCACCCGGTGGCCGGACGCATGCCCGGTCACATGAACGTACTGCTGGCCGAGGCCGGTGTACCGTACGACCTGATCTATGACCTGGAAGACATCAACGCCCAGTTCCCGACCACCGACGTGGCCCTGGTCATCGGCGCAAACGATGTTGTGAATCCGGCCGCGCGCAAGGATACCTCCAGCCCGATCTACGGCATGCCAATTCTGGACGTGGACCGGGCCCGCAACTGCATCGTGGTCAAGCGCGGCCAGGGCACCGGCTTCTCCGGCATCGAAAACCTGCTGTTTTTCGAGGACAATACCCGGATGCTCTACGGCGATGCGCAGAAAGTGGCCCAAGCTCTGATATCCGGGATCAAGTCACTGGGTTAAACCGGGATTGCCGAGAACAAATATTGCTCATTTCAGTATAAAGTCGCATAATGCCTGAAATGAGCAACTTTTTTTGGTGCAATGCCCGCCCGAATCAAGCAACTGACGACTGAGACTCTGCAGCATCAGGTCGACGATCTGGCCAATCAGCTAAGAATTCGGCGCAAGGCGCTTGGGGTTGCCGTGGAAAGCGCCGCGAGCGCGGCGGGCATGTCGCGAGACACCTGGTACCGGATGGAGCGCGGGGAAACAACAGTAACGATTGGCGCCTGGTTCAACGCTTTATCCGTTCTGGGACTGCGCTTCGGCATAGGCCTTCATGCCAACGGCACCGAGAAGGTTTCAGCAGACTCGATCCCAACGAACATTGCCCTGGCCGATTACCCGCAGCTAGCCGCACTGGCCTGGCAAATGGATGATGCCGTGACGCTGACGCCGCGTGAGGCCTTTGCCGTGTATGAGCGTAATGCGCGTCATATCGACAAGCATTCCCTCAGTCCCGATGAGAAAGCCCTGATCGTCAACCTGCAGCGCATTTTCGCCTGACCGTTCATGTTCTCGCGACAGCATCATCAGCAGATACACGCGGTCCTGATGGGACTGAACGCCGAGATGCTCAATCAGCACGCCTGCTATTTCGGCGGTGGTACGGCCATCGCGATGAAGTGCGACGAATTTCGAGAATCGGTGGACATGGACTTCATGGTTTCCGACTTGACTTGCTATCGTCAGCTTCGCATGGCGCTCCAGGCCCCGAACCTGCTCGCTGACTTGTTCGGTGTCGGGCGCGGCCCTTTGAGCCAACTGCCAGAAATACGCGCCGACCAGTACGGTATCCGAACACGCCTGCATCTGCCAGGCACGACGATCAAGTTCGAAATCGTTTTCGAAGCCCGGATTGAATTCGACCAGCCAGGCGCTGACGATCAGATTGCCGGCATCGTCACCTTGACCGAAATTGATTTGGTGGCCAGCAAGCTGCTGGCGAACGTTGACCGCTGGGCTGACCCAAGCGTCATGAACCGTGACGTCATCGACCTGGCCATGCTGCAACCCGGCATTGAGACGTGGCAAAAAGGCCTCAAGAAGGCCGAAAGCGCATACGGCGATGCGGTAGCCGAGGCCTTGAGCAAGGCACAAGCGCATTTGCTGGACGACACCGAACGCCTGGCCCGGTGTCTCCAGGCCCTGAAAATCACTTGTCCGTTGGCATTGGTTTACCAGCGCATCCAGGGCATCGATTCAAACGGAATCGGTTAAGCTCATGAATGGACAGCCCCTTGCCTTCGCGGCAGATCTTGACAAGTGTGCTACTGTTATATAACACTAACTACCCTAACTCAAACCGGGAGAACCGGACATGTTTCGCAAATTTCTGATTGTGCTTTTCCTGGTGCCGCTGCTGCACGGCTGCGGACGCGACGATGCTGACGAGATTGCGCCCGAGCCGGCGGTGGCCCCCGAGGCGCCGGAAGCGGCGGTCGAGGCAGGCGACAGCTCGCTGTTTGAGCGTATCGATGCCGATACGGCTCTGATCTATGCCAACCTGCGTCCAATGCCGGAGGACGTCTTCGACCTGGTCTGGCCGGGCCTCGAGGGGGTCTTCAAGGACGAGGATGGCACCTTCGAGGAAATGGCCGAGATGATGGAGGAACGCTCGCCGCTGCTGGCAGCCATGATTCGCGACCTGGGCACCGTGCGCTCGGTCGAAGACTTAGAATCGCGCGGCCTGGACAGCAACGGCTTGTGGGCCGTCCACATGATTTCGGTTTACCCGATCGCCCATACCGCCCTGGTAGACGGCGATGCTTTTGAAGCCTGGCTGGCCCGCCTGGCCGAAGAGGCCGAAACCGAGTGGCCGGAGCGCATGATCGACGATGAGCGCCTGATCTGGAGCGACATGGGCGACTTTGGCCTGGCCATGCACCATGATGGCGAAGTCGCGACGGTTGGCCTGGTCGCAGACGATGACCGCCTGCTGCGCCGCATCGTCAACCTCGACCAGCCGGCCGAACATTTTCAGCCGCGCGACCTGCAGGCCTTTAACCAGGCCCGAGGCCTGACCCCCTACGGCAGCGGGACGTTCGAGTTTGCTCGCTTCTTCGGTCATCTGCTCGATGCCAACGATGAGCAAACCGCGCCCCTGCGCAACGCGCTGAACATGCAGGAAGCCGCTGCCGATGCCGCCTGCGACCGCGAGCTCGAGGCCCTGTTCACCCAGCTGCCGCGTTTCGTTGTTGGCATGCCACGCCTGGACCAACGCGAGATGAGTGTGCTGATGCGCTTGGAGACCAGCGCCGAGCTGGGCCAGCGCCTGACCCCGATAGCCGATACGCCAGTGGGTCTGAATGTCAGCAACCCGCGCCTGCTTACTTTTGGCATGGCCCTGAACCTGATCGCTGCACGCGATTTTGGCCGCGAGCTGGTCGGTGGCTGGGTCAACAACCCGCCGCAGTGCGCCCTGTTTGAAGCCGTGCGCGAAAACGCGTCCGACTGGCAGCTGGCCTTGAATCGACCGATTCCGCCATTCATCACCAGCATCCACGGCATGAAAGTAGACCTGGCGGACCTGCGTATGACCGGTACCGGTACCGGCGTGGAAGACGCTTCCGGCACATTGGCGGTGTTCATGCGCAATCCGCAAATGCTCTTGGGCATGGCGCAGATGTTTTCACCCGAGCTGGCGGCATTGGAGCTCGAGCCCGGCGGCGAGCCGAAGCAACTACCGGCAGAGATGACCGATCAGATTGGCGATCTTCCGGCCTGGGCCGCTCTGGGCGAGCAGGCCTTAGGGCTTGCGGTGGGCGAGGACGAGAAAGATCGGCTGTTGGCCAGCCTTGCAGCTGGCGAGCGCGATGATGCCATCCTCGCCTACGGCATCAATATCGCGGCCTACAAGACCCTGATGGAAGCCATGGCCGACAGCACGGACGACAACGGCATCAACGTGGACCTCAACTTCCTCGGTTTGATGATGGACAGTCAGGAAGAAAGCCGGGTTTCGATCCACCTTCGCGAGCAGGGAATCGATATCATCAGCACCAGTATCTTCCGCCAATGATCTGATTCATGTGCTCCATTCTTGGTTTGTTCGACATCCCCGCAGGCCAGCGCGGCCTGCGGGGCATTGCTTTGGAGGCCTCCAGGCGCCAGCGCCATCGCGGTCCGGACTGGAGCGGAATCTACGTCCATGACCAGGCCATCATCGCCCACGAGCGCCTGGCCATTGTCGGCATCGACTCTGGCGCCCAACCGCTGGTCAGCGCCGACGGTCACCACGTCCTCGGCGTCAACGGTGAGATCTACAACCACCGCGAACTGCGCGCCGAGTTCAGCGAATACCCGTTCCAGACCAGCTCCGACTGCGAGGTGATCCTGGCCCTTTACCGGCGCCACGGCAAGGATTTTCTGAATCGGCTCAACGGCATCTATGCCTTCGTCCTGTGGGACGAAGAGGCCCAGCGCTACCTGGTCGCGCGCGATCCGATCGGGGTGATGCCGCTGTACTACGGGCGCGACGAGGAAGGCATGCTGTGGGTGTCTTCGGAAATGAAGGCCATCGAGCCGCGCTGCCGCCAGGTTCAGGCCTTTCCGCCGGGTCATCTGCTGGACTCCGAATCCGGCGAGCTGGAGCGCTGGTATCAGCCCGACTGGCGCGAGTTCTCGAATGCCAGCGAACCGGCCGATCCGAAGCACCTGCGCCAGGCCCTGGAAGCGGCCGTGCACCGGCAGATGATGTGCGATGTACCTTACGGCGTGCTCTTGTCCGGCGGCCTGGATTCATCGCTGGTTGCCGCCATTGCCCAGCGCTATGCCGACAAGCGCATCGAGTCAGACGATACCGAGGCGGCATGGTGGCCACGCCTGCACTCTTTTGCCATTGGCCTGGAAGGCTCGCCCGACCTGGCCGCCGCCCGCGTTGCCGCGCGCGCCATCGGCACCCAGCACCACGAGTTCTGCTACAGCATCCAGGAAGGCATTGATGCCCTGGAAGATGTGATCCGGCATATCGAAACCTTCGATGTAACCACCATTCGGGCCTCGACGCCGATGTTCCTGCTGGCCCGACGAATCAAGGCCATGGGCATCAAGATGGTGATGTCGGGTGAAGGCGCGGATGAAATTTTTGGCGGCTACCTGTATTTCCACAAGGCCCCGAACGCGCAGGCTTTCCACGACGAAACCGTGCGCAAGATCGACAAACTGCACCTCTACGACTGCCTGCGGGCGAACAAGTCCATGGCTGCCTGGGGCGTGGAGGCGCGCGTGCCGTTCCTGGACCTGGAATTTCTGGACGTAGCCATGCGCATGGATCCGGCGGCAAAGATGGCCGGCGGCGGCAAGCCGGAGAAGGCCATTCTGCGCGAGGCCGGCGTTGGCCTGTTGCCCGACGAGATCCTGTGGCGCCAGAAGGAACAGTTCTCGGACGGCGTCGGCTACGGCTGGATCGATGCGCTGAAAGACCATGCCGAGGCACTGGTCAGCGATCGCGAGCTGCTCGAGGCCGAGCAGCGTTTCCCCTACAATCCGCCGATTACCAAGGAACAATACCTGTACCGGCGCATTTTCGAGCGCCACTTCCCGTCACCGGCCGCTGCCGCCTCCGTTCCGGGTGGCCCCTCGATTGCCTGCTCCACGCCCGAGGCACTGGCTTGGGATGAAGGCTTTGCCACCATGGCCGACCCCTCGGGCCGGGCCATGCGCGGGGTTCACCAGGATAGTTATTAATCCGGCAACGAAATACCTACGGTATTCGTTGCGCGGCATTTGCGGCACATGTCCGTGTAGGCCTTCGCTTCGCGGCCCCGGCCGTTCCGGCCGGGCATTAACCCGGCAACCTGTTTGGTTGCCGGGTTAATATTGACCTGACTTCAACTCGCGCCGGGATTCCAGCGCCTCGCGGATCAGCGGTACTGACAAGGTGCGGCGTTCGTTTAGGGCGCGGGTGGAGAGCTGTTCGATCAGGCGGGCAACGGCCGCGGCGCTGCGTGCGCCATGGGTCAGCAGGTAGTCGGCGGCCCCGCGTCCGAGCACGACCTCATGCTCATCAGCCAGGCGAACAACCAGGCGACGCAGATCGGCATCTTCCAGCGGTTTCAGGGTCAGACGCGCGGCCTGGCCCAGGCGCGAGCGCAAGTCCGGCAATTGGAAGTCTGCGCGACTGGCGCCGGACATCAGCACGCTGCAGCGCTCCGCACGCCAGCGGTTCAGGGCGTTGAACAGCAGCATCTCGCCGACCTCCCGGCCAGCCAGGGCATCGATATCATCGAGCAGGATGCAGTCGGCCGCGGCAGCCTCCAGCAGCGCCTGGTTGGACGGCACCGCCAGGGCCAGGAACTGGGCCGTTTGGCTTCGCTTCAGGCAATCGGCGAAGCAGGCGCTCATCAGATGACTGCGACCGGAACCGGGCGGTCCGCCGAGGAAATACCAGGATCCGGACTCAAGACCGGCAGCGAGCAGATCGACCAGGGCCTGGTTGGGCCCGGCCACAAAATTCTCAAACCTCGGTCGCCGCGGCGGCTTCAGGGCCAGGGGAATCTGCTGCCGGCTCATCAGACACCGGAGCCGGGCCGACGATTGCGGCTGATGACCACCGCCTTCATGCTCCACAGCCAGGTGTAGTGGA
>SKKV01000086.1 GCA_007123575.1 Wenzhouxiangella sp. | reverse complement strand
TTCCAAAAGCGATTTACTGGATGCCGTTGTCGTCGAGACCGGTTCCGACCCGCAGCATGCGGTGGTCTGGCTCCACGGCCTGGGCGCTGACGGCCATGATTTCGAGCCGATTGTACCCCACCTGAGCGCGGCTTCCGCCCGCCCGGTGCGGTTCGTGTTTCCGCACGCCCCGGTGCGGCCGGTGACCATCAACGGCGGCATGGCGATGCGCGCCTGGTACGACATCCTGGGCATGCAGATTGATCGCGATCAGGACCAGGCCGGCATTCGTGCCTCCCTGGCGGCCGTTGACCGGGTGATCGACACCCAGATCGATTCGGGCATTGCGGCCGAGAACCTGGTCCTGGCCGGTTTTTCGCAGGGCGGCGCGATTGCCTTGCGCTGCGGCCTGGCGCGGCCGGAGCCGCTGGCTGGCATCATGGCCTTGTCCTGCTACCTGCTGGAAGGCGGTAGTTTGGATCAGTGGTCCAGCCCGGCCTCCAAAAGCGTGCCGTTATTCATGGGCCACGGCCAGCAGGACCCCATCGTGCCGATGGCGCTGGGCGAGGCCGCCGCCCGGCAGCTAACCGAGGCCGGGCATGAAGTGCAGTGGAAAACCTGGCCGATGCCGCATTCGGTGTGCATGGAGGAAATCCAGGCGATTGATGCCTGGCTGAAGTCCATTTGGCAATGAGCAACTCCCTCGGCGCGCTGCTGGTTGATGATGAGCAGCCGGCGCTGCGCCGGCTCAAGCGCCTGATCGACGAGATCGAGGATTGCCACGTGCTCGGCCTGTGCTCGGAATCGGGCGAGGTGTTGGCCTCCGTTCGCGAGCTGGAGCCGGACGTGGTGTTTCTCGACGTGGAAATGCCCGGCCTCGGCGGTCTCGAGCTGGCGCAGGCCCTGCGCCGCCTGGATCGGCCGCCGGCAGTGGTGTTCGTTACCGCCTTTGAGCGCTACGCTGTCCAGGCCTTTGATCTGGAAGCGGTGGACTACCTGGTCAAGCCCGTGCGGCGTGAAAGATTGCTGCGAGCCCTGGCTCGGGTTCGATCCGAACAGGTCGCTGACCCGGCAGCAAAGGCCGCGCTCAACGCCCGGCTCGGTGACCGCGTCACCATGGTGCCGCTGGCCGATGTCCGGGTGCTGCTTGCCGAAGACAAGTACACCAGCGTTCACCATGTAAATGGCGTGCATTTGCTGGAAGAGTCGCTGGTCAACCTGGAACAGCGCTTTCCGCATCGTTTCTTGCGCGTTCACCGCAATGCGTTGGTTTCAAGAATGCATTTGCGCGGCATGTTTCGCGACGCTGCCGGGCGTGATCACGTCGAAGTGGCCGATGTGGACTGCACGCCCGAAGTCAGCCGGCGCAACCTTGCCCCGGTGCGCCGTCAGCTCAAGGAAATGGGACAAGTCTGATGAATAAACTGAGCATTGCCACGCGAAAATCCAGGCTGGCCCTGTGGCAGAGCGAGCACGTGGCCGAGGGCCTGCGTTTGGCCCATCCGCACCTGACCGTTGAGTTGGTGCCAATGAGCACGCGCGGTGACGAGGTGCTGGATCGCTCGCTGGCCGAGATCGGTGGCAAGGGGCTTTTTCTGAAAGAGTTGGAAACGGCGCTGCTGGACGGCCGGGCGGATATTGCGGTCCATTCGCTCAAGGATGTGCCGGCCCAATCACCGCCGGGCCTTGTGCTGGCTACCGTTTTGCCAAGGGCGGACTGGTCTGATCTCTGGCTGCAGAAAGATGGACTTGGCCCGGATGATCTGCCGCCGGGCGCACGGGTTGGTACCTCCAGCCTGCGGCGCCAGAGCCAGGTTTTGAGATGTCATCCGCATCTTCAGGTCGTACCGGTGCGCGGTAATGTAGAAACCCGGTTAGGCCTGATGACCAGCGGCCAGGTTAATGCCGTGATTCTGGCCGCAGCCGGCATCGATCGCCTCGGGCTGGAGCTGCCTTACCGAACCAGGCTCCTGCCGCCTGATTTTCTGCCAGCACCCGGGCAGGGCGTTATTGTTATTCAGTGTCGGGCCGAAGACCTGTCGGTCATCGAGGCACTCAAGGCCGTGCACTGCCCCCGTACCGAGCTGTCGGTCAGCGCAGAGCGCGCGGTGGTGGCGGCGCTGGGAGGCGATTGCCGGATGCCGCTGGCTGCCCTGGCAGAGATTGAAGGCGAGGAGCTGCATTTACGAGCACGACTGACCAGTGGCGATGGCCAGCAGTGTCTGGACGTGTCTGTGCGCGGCGCTGTGGCTGAGGCCGGTCGTCTTGGCGAAGCGGCCGCGCGAGAATTGTTTACCCGGGGCGCAGACCGCATTCTTTCGCAGTTGTGAATTTTTTTCAAAACAGGGCTGGACAAATCGGCGACGCTCTGGCACGATAGCACCACATCGTTGCAAAAGGGGTTCCAGAACGATTCGATTTCCGGGCGCCATCCACAGTATCTCTTGCTGAGGTGCGTCCCCCTACTGCCAACGCCAACACGCAAGCCCCCAGCACTTTGGCGAGTTATACTAGGCGCCCGGATTCTATCCAAGAAAGCCCGCTCATTGTAGCGGGCTTTTTTTATTTGGACGCCTGTTCCGAGGATGCTTTTTCCGAGCATGGTCTTTCAGAGGTTTCTTGAATGATGCGTAAGGAGCTTGTGCTGGTTACCCGGACCGGCGCTGCCGGACGGCAGCTTTTGCGCAAACTGCAAGCGGACGGCTGGCCGGCAGTTGACGCCAGCCCGCTGACGCTTGAGGGGCCGGCCGAGCCGGACCAGCTTAGAGGTGCCTTCAAGCGTTTGACACCCTGTGATCGACTGATTCTCACCAGCGCCGAAAGCGTGCGCCGCTCCGTTGAACTGCTCGGTGCCGAAACGCTATCGGCCTGCCCGCTGGTCGTACCCGGACCGGGGACCAGGGATGTCGCCAACAGCCTTGGCCTGAAGCAGGTGGTCTGTCCGAAGTCGGTCGGCAATAGCGAATCGATGCTGGCGCTGGCGGAATTAAAGGACGTAAAGGGCCTGAGGGTGATCATTCTGGCGGCGGCCGGTGGCCGTCAGTTACTGGCCAAAACACTGGCTGCAAGAGGGGCGATGGTCGATTGCCTGCACGTCTACAGGCGCTTGCCACGCCGGTTGCCAGAAGCGACGCTGGCAGCCCTGGCCCAGGCCAGGTCGTCGGCCTGTCTATTGGCCAGCGCCGGTGCCTTGCATGGGCTCAAGGAACAGCTTGACCCTGAATTGTGGCAGCGAGTCATTAACGGAGTCATGGTCGCGCCTTCGCCGCGCGTAGCCGAGCTGGCAGAAAAGATGGGGGGTTCACGGGTCGAGCGGGCCGCCAGTGCCGACAACGTGGCCATGCTGGAAGCGCTGTATCGATTGCTCTGACCATTGGAGTATTTTGAATGCATCATCCGCAACGAAGCAGACAGGCCGGCCCGAGTTACGGTAATCTGAAAACCACGACACCACCGTTTGGCAAATGCGAGGCATGAGCGAACAGGACACTACCGAAGCTGGCGCCCGCAAGCAGGCTTCAGAGGAAAAAGTACAAACTGCGGGCAATGAAGCCAGCGATGCTGACCGCTCGACATCGGATACCGCTGAGAACAAACCGCGCGAAAGTCAGCCGCCGCCGCCCCGGCAGGGTCGCCTGGGCCTGATTGTTGTTGCCTTGATCGCCCTGGCGGCGCTGGCTCTGGCGGTCTACCCCTGGATTGATCAGACCGACGAGCGCGAGGCGCTTGATTTTGCCTCGCCATCGTCGGTGGAGGCCGTCAGCGGGCGTCTGGAAGCGGGGCTGTCGGACTTGAGTGATCGCCTGGAGCGCCTGGAACAAGCGCTGGAAGCGGCGTCTGGCGAGCGGGAATCGCTGGCCGGCCGGCTTGACCAGGCCGCGTCGAGCAGGGACGAGCTGTCCGAACAGCTTCAGCGCCAGGCGCGTGACCTGGAGACCCTGGAAAGCGAGGTCAATGCCCAGCTGCAGGAGCTCTGGCAGCAAGAGGGCCAGCAGCGCGAAGTCGATCGCGAGCTGGAACGTCGACTGCGCCTGCTGGAAGCGGCTTCGCTGCTCAGATTCGGCCAGGAACGGGCCGAGCTGGCCGGCGACTGGCCGGCCGCGCGTTCTGCTTATGAGCGGGCCGAGCGCCTGGTTCGGGCCGTCGATGATCCGCGCCTCGGCCAGGTGCGACGCTTGCTGGCTGCCGAGATGGACAGCCTCGAGGCCGCCCGCGAGCCGGATTGGGAACGGTGGCAGGTGCGTCTAAACCGAATCGCGGAGTCGACTCCCGATTGGCCGCTGCGCGCGCGCGCCGATGCCGATCAATCATTGCCCGAGTCCGACCAGGAAAATGGCGGCTGGCTGGGCGATATGCGCTCGGCCCTGGGCCGGCTGTTTACGGTCAGTCGACGCGACGAGCTGGCCCTGCCCGAGGAGGTGCTGGACAGCCTGCGCGAGCAGCTTCGCCTGCGCCTGGTGGCAGCCGAGCTGGCCCTGGTCCGGCGCAACCTGCTTGAACTGGGCCATCAGCTGGGCGCGGCCCTGGACCTGGTCGAGCGCTGGTTTGACACCGAAGATGTCGATGTTCGGGAAGCCAGCGAGCACCTGGGCGAGCTCAAGTCGCTGGAGGGCGCGCGGGCACCCGATGGCCTTGGGGAGGCCTTGCGCGCCTTGCAAACGCATCTGGATTCGGCGTGAAACGGATCGTTCTTGTTGTCCTGGTTCTGCTGGCGCTGCTGGCCGCGGCGCTGTTGGCGCCGCGGCTGCTGCAGGACCCCGGTTACGTCATGATGGATTTCGGGCCGTGGCGCATTGAAATGTCGCTGCTGGCCCTGGCCGCCGCGGTGCTGGTTTCTTGGGTGGCGCTGTCGCTGGCGTTTGGTTTGATTCGCCTGCCGGGTCGCCTTTGGCGGACGGCCCGCGAGCGCCGGGCGCGGCACCAGCTTGAAGATGGCTTGCTGGCGCTGACCGAAGGCGACTGGCAGCGGGCCGAGAAGGCCTTGTCACGCTCGATGACTTATCGATCGAGTACCGCCGGCTACCTGGCCGCGGCGCGCGCCGCCCAGGGCCAGGCCGATCGCAGCGGCCGTGATCGCTGGTTGAAGCTGGCTGATCGGCGTTTTGGCCGGCGTCATTTCGTTACTAACCTGGCCCGGGCACGCCTGCTGACCGGGGAGGGGCGCACCGATGAAGCGATTCCGGTGCTGGAAGATTTGCACCTGCGCAAGCCGCGTCATACCGGGGTGCTGCGCCTGCTCCTCCAGGCCTATCAGGAGCTGGATCGCTGGCGCGATGTGCGCCTGCTGGCGCCGGCGGTGCGCAAGGCGGGGATGATCGACGCCGAGCGCTGTGAGGCGCTGATCGTGCATGCCGCCGTGCGCGAAATCGAACATGCCGTTGATGTTGGCGCGCTGGAAGCAGCCATGCAGGCACTGGGGCGTCGCCAGCGCAAGTCTCGCGAGATTGTCCTGGCCTACGCCAGGCGGGCCGGCGAGCTGGGCCAGCCAGCCCTGGGTGGACCGGCGTTGAAGCGCCTGCTGGATCACAGCCTGGATGACGAAGCCCTGCGCATATACGCTCAGGCTGACGACGAAAACCGGGCCGCGCGCCTGGCCGACTGCGAACGCTGGGCGCGGCAGGAACCCGATCATGGCGGCGTGCGCTACGCCTTGGGCATGCTCTACCTGGATGATCGCCAGTACGAAAAAGCCCGCGAGGCGTTGGAAGCAGCCCTGGCCCAGCGCCCGGATGAGCAGGCCTACGCCGCCTTAGGCCGCATTCTCGACCGTTCCGGACAGCTGGAGGCGGCGACCCAGTGCTACCGCAACGCCCTGCGCCTGCGCCAGGGCCGCGGCGCCGAGCCGCTGCCGCCGCCATCGGTTGACAACAGCCCTTGATCTCGGCTGTGGAGTAAACAGTCAAGTACGGCGATAATCTCCTGTAGGCCCCGGGCTTCGGGCATAATGGCGGGCTGCCTTCTTTTTCAGTGCCCTCATGAAGCTTCGCAATATCGCCATCATTGCCCACGTTGACCACGGCAAGACCACCCTGGTCGATCAACTGCTGCGCCAGTCCGGCGAATTTGCCGCCCACGAGCGCCTGACCGAGCGGGTCATGGACTCCGAGGACCAGGAGCGCGAACGCGGCATTACCATCCTGGCCAAGAACACCGCCATCAACTGGGGCGAGTGGCGAATCAATATCGTCGACACCCCGGGCCACGCCGATTTCGGCGGCGAGGTTGAGCGTGTTCTGTCGATGGTCGACTCGGTGCTGCTGCTGGTCGATGCCGTCGACGGGCCGATGCCGCAAACCCGCTTTGTCACCCAGAAAGCGTTCGCCATGGGCTTCAAGCCGATCGTGGTGATCAACAAGATCGATCGGCCGGGCGCGCGCCCGGACTGGGTGCTGAACCAGACCTTTGATCTGTTCGACAAGCTCGGTGCGACCGACGAGCAGCTGGATTTCCCGGTGATTTACGCCTCCGGCCTGAACGGCTATGCCGGGCTGGACGAAAGCGTGCGTGAAGGTGATCTGACGCCGTTGTTCGAGGCCCTGATCGAGCATGTGCCGGCACCTCCGGTCGATCCCGACGGCCCCTTCCAGATGCAGATCACCAGCCTGTCCTACTCGACCTATGTCGGCCTGATCGGCATTGGCCGAATTCGCCGTGGTCGCATTCGCACCAATCAGCCGGTGGCGGTGGTTGATCGCGAAGGCAAGAAGCGCGCCGGCAAGGTGCTGCAGGTGCTGGGATTCAAGGGGCTCAAGCGCGAAGAGATCCCTGAGGCGGCCGCCGGCGACATCATCGGCGTGTCCGGCCTGGAGCCAATCGGTATTTCCGATACGCTTTGCGACCCGGCCCATGTCGAAGCCCTGCCGCCGCTGAGCGTTGACGAGCCGACCATTCACATGACCTTCCAGGTCAACGACTCGCCGTTTGCCGGCCGCGAAGGCAAGTACCTGACCAGCCGCCAGCTGCGTGCCAGGCTGTACCAGGAAGCCAGCCATAACGTTGCCCTGCAGGTCTCCGATACGGCCGACCCCGACCAGTTCGAGGTTGCCGGTCGCGGTGAACTGCACCTGTCGGTGCTGATTGAGTCCATGCGCCGCGAGGGCTACGAGTTGGCGGTGTCACGGCCGCGCGTGCGCAAGCGCGAAATTGATGGTGAAACGCGCGAGCCATGGGAATCGGTGGTGCTGGACCTGGAAGAGCCTTATCAGGGCGCGGTCATGCAGGCCATGGGTGAACGCAAGGGCCAGCTCAAGGACATGCAGCCCGACGGCAAGGGGCGGGTGCGCCTGGACTACATCGCCCCGGCTCGCGGCCTGATCGGTTTTCAGTCGGCCTATCGCACGATGACGGCCGGTACCGGCCTGTTCTTCCGCGTCTTCGACCATTGGGGTCCTGTCACGGACAAGATTGCCGGCCGCATCAACGGCACCCTGATCAGCATGGAGCAGGGCACTACCGTGGCCTACTCGCTGTTCAACCTGCAGGACCGAGGCCGACTGTTTGTCGGTGCCGGCGAAGAGGTTTACGAAGGCATGATCATCGGCCTGCACGCGCGTGAGAATGACCTGATCGTCAATCCGCTGAAATCCAAGAAGCTGACCAACATCCGCGCTGCCGGCAAGGACGATGCCCTGCTGCTGACCCCGCCGATCCGGATGAGCCTGGAACAGGCGCTGGAATTCCTGGCCGACGACGAGCTGCTGGAAGTCACCCCGGAACACATCCGTCTGCGCAAGCGCCTGCTCAAGGAACACGAGCGCAAGCGCGCCGAACGCGCCACGGCGTAAGCGCTGAGCGAAAGGGCTGAACAAAAAACCGCCGGCTCGCAGGAGCCGGCGGTCGTATCGGGCGCTCGGTACATCGAATTCAAGCGCAGGCGCTTTTCCAAGCGCTTCATAGTGTTGCTTACCAGTTAAATACGCAATCGCCCCCCAAACTGCGTCATCAAATTGCCCGAGCTTGCACATAAGCTCGCCTTTTCAGCATCCAATCGGGCGCGCTGCTACCATTACCGTGTTAATTCCTGCTGAGTGCCCTGGTTCACCCTAGGACTCACTGTTGAATTGCGACCAGAAAAAACCTTTCTCACGCCAAGACGCTAAGACGCCAAGCAACATAAGCCATCAAAACCTTTGCGTCTTGGCGTCTTTGCGTGAGAAAGATTTTGTTTTTTATATTTGTAATCAACAAGATGAAATTTCTTCGATGAGAGGTGCATAGTGGATTTCACGCCATCCGAAAAAGCCACTGACCTGGCCCGGAAACTCAATCGCTTCATGGGCGAGGAAGTCGAGCCGATCGAGCCCGAGTGGCATCGCCAGATGGCGGCATTGGACAACCCCTGGCATGTGCTCCCGATCATTCCCGAACTCAAGGCCAAGGCGCGCGCGGCCGGCCTGTGGAACCTGTTTCTGCCGGACAAAGACCTGGGTCAGGGCCTTTCGAACCTGGACTACGCGCCGCTGGCCGAGCGCATGGGCCGGTCGTTCATTGCCCCGGAACTCTTCAACTGCAACGCGCCCGACACCGGCAACATGGAGGTGCTCTACCATTACGGCTCGGACGCGCAGAAAGCCGAATGGCTGAAGCCGCTGCTGGCCGGCGAGATTCGCTCGGCATTCTGCATGACCGAACCGGCCGTGGCCTCCTCTGATGCCACCAACATGGAAGCCACCGCCGTCATCGACGGTGACGAGGTGGTGCTGAACGGCCGCAAATGGTGGTCGACCGGCATTGGCCATCCGGACTGCCGGGTAGTCATTTTCATGGGCCTGACCGACCCGGAAGCCGATCGCCACCATCGCCATTCCATGGTCCTGGTGCCGCTGGATACGCCCGGCGTCA
>SKKV01000177.1 GCA_007123575.1 Wenzhouxiangella sp. | reverse complement strand
CTTGTGCGGCCTCGCACTGCTGCTGGGCTCGGGGCTGGCCATGGCTGCCGGCAAATATGGCAACCTCGACCAGTCCGGTAGCAACGTGTTTGACCGTGCCTCGCTGCAGCGCGGTGCCGCCTTGTTTGCCAATTACTGCATGGGCTGTCATTCGCTTCAGTTCATGCGTTACCAGCGTCTGACCGAAGACCTGGGCCTTAGCGAGGAGGAGGTGCTTGAGTTCCTCGCTTTCGGTGATCAGGAATTGGCGGATTACATGACCGCAGCGATGCGTTACGAAGACGGTGTGGCGTGGTTTGGTAAAGCCCCGCCTGACCTCAGCCTGACTGCGCGGTCGCGCAGCCCGGACTGGATTTACACCTTCTTGCGCAGTTACTACTTGACCGATGATGGCTGGAACAACACCGTGTTGGAGAACCCAGCCATGCCGCATGTCATGTCAGACCTTCAGGGCGTGCAGCGTGCCGTTATCGAGACGCGCGAGGTCAATGGCGAATTGCGCACTGAAATCATTTCTCTGGAGCTTGATCGAGAGGGCATGCTGTCTCCGTCCGAATACGACTCGGTGGTGCGTGATATCGTTGCTTTCATGGAATACGTGGGAGAGCCGGCCATCCTGGTTCGTCAGCGAGTCGGCATCTGGGTGATGCTGTTCCTGGCGTTTTTCACTTTTCTGGCTTACCTGCTTTATCAAGAATACTGGAAGGACGTCAAGAAATGATGCCGTTTTCAATCGCGGCAACAACTCACGCTTAATAGAGGGCCAGGGCCATGATGGCATTGTATTCTTCAGAGAACTGCCTGGATTGCCATCGCGTCCGTTTCGTGCTGGCTGAAAAAGGGATCAACGTCGAAATCATCCATGTTGAACAGGATCGTGCTGCTACGGCCGATCTTGCCGAGCTAAATCCGTACGGTGAAACACCAACGCTGGTTGACCGCGACATGGTGTTGTACGGCACATGGGTGGTTGCCGACTATCTTGACGAACGCTATCCGCATCCCCCTTTGATGCCGATTGATCCAGTCTCCCGGTCGCGATTGCGTCTGGCGATGTATCGCATGTACCGGGACTGGATTGACGCGGGTCGCATTATAGAAACCTCTACCGGCGAAAAGAAAATTGCGTCTGCTCGCAAGCAGCTCAAGGATAGCCTGATTGCTGCCGACGACCTGTTTGGGCTGACCCCGTTTTTACTCAATGACGAGCTGTCGCTGGTCGACTGTGCTTTAACCCCATTGCTGTGGCGCTTGCCAGCCTACGAGATAGATTTGACGGTCAAGTCCGCGCCCAATATTCATCGTTATATGGAGCGGATGTTCAAGCGAAATTCTTTTCAGCGCAGTCTGACCGAGGCTGAACGTCTGTTGCGCGAGAGCGAATGATGGACATGGTACCTAGTCGGCCGTACCTGATGCGGGCGCTGCACGAATGGATTGTCGATTCCGGCTTCACACCTCATCTTCTGGTGGACGCAGACTATGCCGGCCTTGAAGTGCCCGATAGCGCGCGCAATGATGGTCAAGTGGTTCTTAACGTCAGTCCCCATGCGGTACGTGACCTAGTGATGGATAACGAGCTGGTCAGTTTCGTGGCCCGCTTCGCCGGCGTGTCGCGTGGGGTGTCGGTGCCGGTGGCTGCCGTCAAGGCTATTTATGCGCGTGAAAACGGACGCGGCATGGTGTTCCCTGAAGAAGATGGTCTGGAACAGGCCGATGAGGCGGCTGATAAACCATCGACGGGCGGTGATGATGATAGCCCGGGGCGCCCGAGTCTGCGCGTGGTCAAGTAATTACCCACCTTCAATCAGGCGGCTTCCGTCCTCGCGTTCGGCGCTGACTTGAACCAGCCGTTGCCCCAGCATGATCAGCTCGCCCTGGCGCCTGGCGCCGCCATCCGGGCTAAAATCGAAACGATAGACGCGTCGCAGCCGCAGGTTGTCCCGGTCTCGCTGCGGCCATAGCGATGCCAGCGCAACGGTCTGATCCAGCAGTTGCCAGCCTTGACGCTTGCAAAACGCTCGCGCTCGATCCCGGGCCATCTCCCGCGCCTTGAGTGACCAGTGCCACCACAGGGCAAGTGCCGATAGCAGCAGAATAGCGCCAAAAGCGCCGTCAAGCCCGCCGCTCAAGTCCGCGCCTTCAGCAGGACGTAGACTGCGCCCGTGCCGCCGTCGTGTCGGGGTGCTGAGGCAAATGCGCATACCCGGTCCATTCGGCTCAGCAAGCGCGCGGTCAGCCGTTTCAGGCGAGGGCCGTCTGGCCCGGAACGCAGGCCTTTGCCATGAATGATCTTGACGCAGCTCAAACCGTCCCGCGCCGCGGCGGTCATGAATGCCCGGATACTGCCGGCGGCTGCCTCGACGTTCATTTGGTGCAGGTCGATTTCGTCCTGAACGCGCCAGTGGCCGCGACGCAGCCGGGTCAGCACTCGGCGCTGCATACCGGGACGCAGCCAGCTCAATTCTTCCCCGGTTTCCACGGCTTCGAAGTCGATCGGCGCGTGAGCCAGTTCTTCCAGCACGGCTGCCTCATCCAACTCGCGCTGGCGCGGACGTGCTGCTGGCCGTGGGCGGTCGCCCTGAACGCGCTTGGCGCTGATTCGCCGCACCGTGCCAACACTGGAACGAAACAGGTCGCGGTCTTCATCGTCAATGCTCATCGAAAATCACTCCGTAACTGATCCGACTGACGGTTCAGGAGGCGTTCCAGGCTGCCCGTTTTGCGCGGTTGGCTGTATAGTTACGACTTTCGCCGAGCCCTTATTAAGAATGCATGTTCTCATAGCCAACGATGACGGTGTGTATGCGCCGGGAATTCGACTGCTGGCCAAACGTCTGGCCGAACACAGCGACCGCGTCACCGTGGTTGCGCCGGACAGAGACCGGTCGGGTGCCAGCAATTCACTGACCCTTGACCAGCCAATTCGGGTCGAGCGTCAGGAGGACGGCCGCTACAAAGTTTACGGCACGCCGACTGACTGCGTCCACGTGGCGATCACCGGCCTGCTCGAGGGTGAGCCAGATATGGTGGTATCCGGAATCAATGCTGGTGCCAATCTGGGCGACGATGTGTTGTACTCAGGGACCGTGGCGGCCGCTATGGAGGGCCGTTTCTTGGGCTTGCCGGCCATGGCCGTGTCGCTCGTGTATGGAAAAAAGGGACCTCGTCATTATGACAGTGCCGCCGAGGCCGCCAGCATCTTGATGAAGCAGTTGGTGGCGGAGCCGCTGCCCGCCGATACCATTCTAAACGTCAATGTGCCCGACCTGCCCTGGTCTGAGATCCGGGGCTTCGAGACCACACGCCTTGGCCACCGGCATCGCTCGGAAGATGTGATTCCGCTCGAAGATCCGCGCGGTCGACAGTTCTTCTGGGTCGGTCCGCCCGGTGATGAGGAGGACAACGGCCCTGGTACTGACTTCAACGCCGTTCGCCAAGGTTTTGTGTCGGTTACCCCGATTCATGTTGACTTGACCCGGTATCAGGCACTGGACCAAGTGAGTCACTGGATAGAGCGACTCAACCAGAGTGAAAGCGAGGGCAGGACCGGTTCGTAATGGTCAGCTTGGAGCTGCGGGGAATTGGCATGACCTCTGAGAAAACTCGTCGCCGCCTGGTCGAGCGTTTGCGAGGCAAGGGGATCACCGATCCGACCGTGCTTGACGCCATCGCAGACACACCAAGGCACTTGTTTGTCGGCGAAGCCTTGTCGTCTCGCGCCTACGAGGATTCTGCCCTTCCTATCGGGCGAGGACAAACCATTTCCCAGCCATACGTGGTTGCGTTAATGACTGAGGCCGTCATTCGGGGCGGGCGTCCTGGCAAGGTGCTGGAAATAGGAACTGGCTCGGGTTACCAGGCGGCAGTTCTGGCCAGCGTGGCTGATCGCGTTTTTACAACTGAGCGGATCAGTGAGTTGGCTCGCTCTGCTCGGCAGCGTTTTCACAGCCTGGGTTTGCACAATGTTTTTGTTCGTCACTGCGATGGCCTGGCCGGGTGGCCCAGCCAGGCCCCTTTCGACGCCATTGTCGTCACGGCTGGTGGGGTGATACCGGAGAGCCTGCTCGATCAACTGTCCGAGGGTGGCGTGATGGTTGCACCAGAGCAAAGTGGGAGCCATCAGCGTTTGATTCGGACGACCAGGTCGCGGACGGGCTTTCAGCGTGAGGATCTTGGAGCGGTGGTTTTTGTGCCGCTGCTTGAAGGGGTTGAGTAGTGCAAAGCGCAGATTGGCCGGCACTGCATTTGGCGTCCGGGCACGTTTATGCACGCTCGGTGCTTGTCATTGTCGGCGTGGTACTTGTTTTTTGCCTGCTGGCTGCATGCGCTCCGCGTCAATTTGCGCCCGTGGAGGATCGGTCGCCCGCGCAACGACCGACAACGCCAGCGGCACAGCCGCAACCGGCGCCGCCCGTTTACGAGGTTCGGCGCGGTGACACCTTGTATTCGATATCTTTCCGTTATGGCCTGGATTGGCGTCGCGTTGCTGATTGGAATGGCATCCAGGCCCCGTATACCATTCGGCCAGGGCAAGAACTTCGTTTGAGCGAGCCTCCTGCAGTTGCCGCAACGCGCCCCGCCCCTGCATCGTCCGGTCAACCCGGGTCGAGGCCGACGCCACCCACGGCATCGCCCAGGCCGCGCGCATCGACGCCAGCTTCTGAAGTCGAGTCCTCACCGCCGGCTGCATCGCAGCCGGCGCCAGCGAGCTCCGCCAGCACCGCCAGTTCCACAACTCGCAATGTGGCTGGCATTGATTGGCAATGGCCAACCGACGGGTCGGTCCAGCGGCTATTCGATCCGGCCGCGACTCGCCGGGGTCTGGGTATTGCAGGTAGGCAGGGGCAACCCGTGCTTGCTGCTGCCGATGGCGAGGTTGTTTACAGCGGCACGGCATTGATCGGATACGGTGAGTTGGTGATCATTAAACACTCCGAAAGCATGCTGTCGGCCTATGGGCACAACAGTCGCCGGTTGGTGGAGGAAGGGGACCGTGTTCGTCGAGGCCAGCCCATCGCAGAGATGGGAATGAATGAGCGTGACGATGAGATTCTTCACTTCGAGATTCGTCGCAACGGTCAAGCCGAAGATCCACTTCGCTTTCTTCCTCACCGAAATTGAGCCAGCGCAAGCGGTGCTCACATCAATCACGGTATAAGTCTTTGGGTAGGCGATGCTTGGTCAAGATCGCCAGAATGAGACAATCCGAGGTTATCTGTGAGAGTTACCCGCTATACCGATTACGGTCTTCGAGTGTTGATGTATCTGTCTGTCCAAGGCCAGGGCCGCTGTACGATCCGGGAAATTTCCCAGGCCTACGGCATTTCTCGCAATCACCTGATGAAGGTGGTTCAGCAGTTGGCGGCGCTGGGCTACGTGGATGCTGTTCGCGGCGTTGGTGGAGGTATCAGCCTGGCGCGAGCGCCCGAGCGGATTCGATTGGGTACCGTGGTGGTTGCGATGGAGCCTGATATGGATTTGGTCGAGTGCATGCGGCCAGGTGGAATCTGTGTAATCTCTTCGGCTTGCCGTCTCGCGGGAGCGCTGGACGTGGCGCTCAAGGCTTTCATTGATGCACTGAACCAGGTCACGCTGGCTGATCTGACCGAGCCGGCTACTGCAGACAGCCTGCGTCTATTGCTCAAAGTCGATGAATCGCCACTGTTGCCTGAGTGCTGAAAGCCAGAGAAATCATAGCGCCATCCGGGACGAACAAGTGTTTTTCCAAGAAAAAGTCTTCAAAAGGTGTCCTATCTAGCCGTTTTCTCTTGATTTTCTGAGTTTTCGGATGCATGATTGCCAGCGTCGGCATGTTTTGCGCAGATGAAGAGGACGGCTCATGCGTTTTCTCGGTACAGTCCTGGTCCTGATCGTGTTCAGCGCCCCCGCCCTCGCGGGCGAGGTGCAAAATCTGCGCGTCTGGGCCGGACCGGACAGTACCCGCGCCGTGTTGGATCTGGAAAGCCGCGTCGATTACCGATTGTTCACCCTGGACAACCCCTCCCGAGTGGTGATTGATATCGACTCGACGAGTATTCGTGGCGAATTGCCCTTCAATTCTGATCGCGGCGGCGTCATAACGAGCGTTCGTCACGGCATCAGGAACGGTGTTGATTTGCGTGTTGTGTTTGACTTGGAAGGGTCGGTGAAGCCACAAAGCTTCTTGCTCGACCCAGCCGGGGAGTACGGTCACCGGCTCGTCATTGATTTAATTCCGGAAAACGCGCAGACGCCCGCGGAACGGGTTCGCGAAGTGGTTCGTTCGGCCCATAATGGCCAGCGTGAGATGATTGTCGCCATTGATCCTGGTCATGGCGGTGAAGATCCTGGCGCGGTTGGCCCCGGTGGGACCTTTGAAAAGGAAGTCACCCTGGCGATCGCGCGCGAGCTTGAGCGACGGATCAACGACATGCCGGGGATGCGAGCCGTTCTGATTCGAACCGGCGATTACTTTGTGCCGCTGCAAGAGCGCTATGACCGTGCTCGCCAGGCTCAGGCCGATCTGTTCTTGTCCATTCATGCCGATGCCTTCCGCGACTTTCGGGTTCGCGGCAGTTCGGTGTACGTGCTGTCGCGCAGCGGTGCCTCCAGTGAGGCGGCGCGACTGCTCGCCAAGCGCGAGAACCAGTCCGATCTGGTGGGAGGGGTTCGCCTGGATCGCGGCGATGATATGCTCAGTTCGGTGCTACTGGATTTGTCTCAGAGTGCCGCGCTGGAATACAGCAACAATGCCGCAGAAAAGATTCTTGATCAATTAGGGAGCGTAGGGCGGCGGCATCGCTCACGGGTCGAGCGGGCCAATTTCGTTGTTCTCAGGTCGCCGGATGTGCCCAGCGTACTGATCGAGGTCGGGTTTATTAGCAATCCGCAGGATGAACAGAACCTCAACAATACCGAGCACCGGCGGCGGGTTGCAACCGCCATTGCTTCAGGTGTCCACGGCCATTTCATGCGCACCGCCCCGCAGGGTACCTGGTTTGCGGCCAATCGCAGCCGGGATCGGCATGTGGTCGAGCGTGGTGACACATTGGGAGTGATTGCACGTCGCTACCAGGTCAGTGTCAATCAGCTTCGGGAAGCGAACAATCTCAATGGTGATGTGATTCATCCTGGTGCGGTGTTGGTGATTCCTGCTGGGAGTTGAGGGGGAACTGTTTAGCATCGTGTCTCAGGGGACGGGCTTCGACAGGGATTAGGCTGTCCTCGGGCGGTGGATTCCGCTTTAGTTCGACGCGGTGGCGAGGCCTTCAGCGAAATCCCCCACCCGAGGATGGCTTTCAGGCGTCAATCTCGGAATGGTTGTCAGCGCCTGCTGGGACACAACGCCAAGCGAGCTGAGTTTTGCGGGTGTTGCTTTTCCAAAGCGTTTACCATAAGCGCTTGCTGATTCTTTTCGCCTCCCAAGCACCAAGTTCATTCATGCCTATTCGTCAGTTGTCCGAGCATCTTGTTAACCAGATTGCGGCCGGTGAGGTGGTCGAACGTCCGGCGTCGGTGGTCAAGGAGTTGGTCGAAAATAGCGTCGACGCGGGGGCCGAGCGCATTCGGGTCGAGGTAGAGCAGGGGGGGATGCGCCGGATTCGGATCAGTGATGATGGCGGCGGCATTCCGGGCGAGCAGCTGCCGCTGGCGCTGCGACCGCATGCGACCAGCAAGATCAGCTGCCTGGAAGATCTCGAAGGCGTGGCCAGTTTGGGTTTCCGCGGTGAGGCGCTGGCCTCCATCGCTTCGGTGGCGCGAATGCGCATTGCCTCGCGCTCGGCTGATGCCGACTCCGGCTATGAGATCGAAGCGGAAGGCGGTCAGGTTAGCGGTCCGCGCCCGGCAGGGCTGGCCGCCGGCACCGTCATCGAAGTACGCGATCTGTTCTACAACACGCCGGCCCGGCGCAAGTTCTTGCGCACTGAGCGCACGGAATTCAACCATATCGATGAGCTGGTCAAACGTATGGCGCTGGCCAATAGCAAAGTCGCTTTTGAGCTACACCACAATGGCCGCGTCGTGCGCCGTCTGCCGCCTGCCCAGGGTGAGGCGGGCGCGGTCAGGCGGGTGGGCGATGTCTGTGGCAGCGCTTTCGTCGACGAGGCGCTGAGCCTGGAAAACGAGCATGCCGGGATGCGCTTGTCGGGCTGGATAGCCCGTCCGAGCTTCTCCCGCAGCCAGGCCGATCTGCAGTTTTTCTTCGTCAACGGTCGACTGGTCCGGGACCGCCTGGTCGCGCACGCTATACGCCAGGCCTATCGCGACGTGCTGTTCCACGGTCGCCACCCGGCCTTCGTATTGATGCTGAACCTGGATCCGCGCCGGGTTGATGTCAACGTCCATCCGCAGAAGACCGAAGTACGGTTTCGGGATGGTCGCCTGGTCCATGACTTTCTGTTTTCGACCATTAATCGCGCCCTGGCCGACACCCGGCCCGGTCACACTGAAGCGGCCCCAACTCGGGTGCCATTTCAGGCCGGAGCGTCGTCAGGCGGCCCGCCTGCGCAGCAAGGTGGGCTGGGTTTGAGTGTTGCTGACAGCGTGGCGCGCTACGCCCAGCTGGCCAGAACGCCCGAGCACGGCAGTACAGAGCAGGATGATTCGATACCGCCGCTGGGCTTTGCCGTGGCCCAGATTCACGGCGTGTTCGTGCTGGCCGAAAACGCCCACGGTCTGGTGGTGGTGGATATGCATGCGGCCCACGAGCGCATCGTTTATGAACAGCTCAAGCGCACCTGGGGCGAAGACCGGGTGCGCTCCCAGCGCCTGCTGGTGCCGGAGCGGCTGGCCGTTTCCGAGCGCGAGGCGCGCGCGGTTGAGAAACACGGATCGGAACTGGCTCGGTTGGGCTTT
>SKKV01000228.1 GCA_007123575.1 Wenzhouxiangella sp. | reverse complement strand
GCCAGCACGACGGTCACTGCTTGTGCCGGCTCCATGACTGGAACCAGCGCGCTGAATATCGCTGTACCCATCAGTCCGAGGATGACTGCCGGCACTTCCTGCGGCACGCCGATGATGCCCGGTGCCGAGCTGGTCAAAGCCAGCACGAACATGGTCACGGTGGTACCGAACAGCACCACGCCGATGCCGGCAAACAGGAACGGCTGCAGCGGGCCAGTGAAGATCAGTGCCGCCACCCCGATGCCGGTGACGGTGGCTGATAACGCGATGATGCCCGCCGCCAACAAAACGGCCGGCAGTCGGTGCAGCCCCAACTGCTGGCGCAGGCTTTCGGTTTGTTTCTGGCGAGCGTTTTCTTCGGCCCCTTTTTCCTGCACTTTACTCACTGTCGAATCGACTTGTATCCCGACTGATGGTACCGAACATTCTGGTCCCGAGTGACAGAAGGATTCATGAACGATCCAGAAAGTGCCGCTACATTGATAACAGACTGGCTGGGCGTTGCAGCGATAACCATGAAACTAATTTTTTTCGGCAATCCAGTGGCCGCCTTGTGCGTCCTTGATCAGCATCAGCTCGGTCGCGTAGGCCGATTGCAGCTTGTTCAGCGTCAGTACCTCGGCGGGTGGGCCGTGTTGAATCAAGAGGCCCTGGTCGAGCAGACAGACTTGATCGAAGTGGCGCCAGGCCAGGTTGAGGTCGTGCAGGACGGCAATCACGCCGACGCCCTGTTTGGTCAAGGCGCGGCAAGTCTTCAACACGTCTGTCCGGCGGCCTAAGTCGAGACTGGCGGTGGGTTCATCGAGCAGGGCCCAGCGGCTGCTGCTGTTTTCCAGGCCCCAATCCAGCTGGGCCAGGACGCGGGCCAGGTGCACGCGTTGCTGCTCGCCGCCCGATAGCCTGGGGTAGGCGCGGTCGCCAAAGTCGGCCAGGCCGACGGCTTGCAGGGCGCTGTCGATGCAGTGTTGGTCTTGCTCCCGTGGGGTCTTGTGGGGGCTGCGGCCCAGGGCGACGACATCGGTGACGCTGAAGGCAGCATTCAGACTGAACTGCTGGGCCAGATAGGCACGGCGTTGGGCCAGCTCGCGCAGAGGCCAGTCGTTCAAGGGTTTTCCGTCCAGCAATATCTCACCGTGGCTGGGCTGGAGCAGGCCGGCCAACGCCAGTAGCAGGGTGGACTTGCCGGCACCGTTGGGACCGACGATGGCGGTGGCTTGGCCGGGGGCGAGGCTCAGCTGATCGATGGTCAACACTTCCCGCGGGCCGCGGCGTATAGACAGTTTTTTGATCTCAAGCATGAGCGGCCTGGCGCACGCGGCGGCGTAGCAGAAGGATAAAGAACGGCGCGCCGATCAGCGCGGTGAGGATGCCGATCGGCAGTTCGGCCGGGGCGATCATCAGTCGGGCAGCCAGGTCGGACAAGGTCAGGACCACGGCCCCGGCCAGGGCGCTGGCCGGCAGCAGCAGGCGATGGTCAGGACCGACGATCAGGCGCATCAGGTTGGGCACGACCAGACCGACGAAGCCGATGATGCCGCAGAAAGCCACGCTGGCACCGACACAGAGCGCGGCCAGCAGCATCACCACCAGCTTGATCAGGCCGACCGGGAAGCCCAAGCAGCGGGCATCGCCTTCGCTTAGCAACAGGGCATTCAGCGGGCGGGCCAGCCAGGGGCTCAAGGCCAGGGTGAGCGCGCAGACCAGGCTAAGCAGCATGAACGCGGTCCAGTTGGCACCGGCCAGCGTCCCCAGGGTCCAGACGGTGAAGTTGCGTAGCTGGTCATCGCTGGCGATGTAGACCAACAGGCCGATGCCGGCACCAGCCAGGGCATTGATGGCAATGCCGGCCAACAGCAGGTGGGCCGGGTCCAGGTGGCCGGCGTGACCAGCCAGACGCAGCACGACCAGCAGCGCCATCAAGGCACCAAGGAAAGAGAAAATCGGCACCAGCCAGAGACCGAGCAGGGTGGCAACGGCGGGCATCGTCAGCGGGACCAGAATCATCGCCATGGCCCCGGCCAGTGCGGCACCGGCGGCGGTACCGATCAGCCCCGGGTCGGCCAAGGGGTTGCGAAACAAGGTTTGCAGCATGGCACCGGACAGGGCCAGGGCCGCGCCTACGACCATGCCCAGCAAGACGCGCGGCAAGCGGATTTCCATCAGCACCTGGCGGAAGAACAGTGTTTCCGGTCGCGCGCTCAAGTCGCTTAACGGATTCAGCGCGGTCAGCAGCTCGCTCAAGCCCATGCTGACCGCGCCATGGCGAAGCGCTAGCAGCGGACTGATGGCCGCTGCAAGAATCAGCAGCAGCATTACCCAACGGTGGGCGTTGGCGGAAGGATTGCCGGCGGCCAGGCTCACGGGTGCTTGTCCGGGTGCTCCAGGGTTTCACGCAATCGCCGCGCGCATCTCGGTGTATTGATGCCGAAGTCGCTCAGGCAGTAGCCCTTGATTTCGCGGTAGCGACCCTGGCGCGCGGCGGGGGTGAAACGCAAACCCGGTAGCTCGGCCACCACCGGCGGCTGGCCAGGGGGGAGCGCTTCATCGAGCAGGAAAATGATGTCCGGCGCAATGCGCATCATTTCTTCGGCGCTGAGCAATTGAAAGCCGCGATGGCTGCTGGCGTTGCGACCTCCGGCCAGGTCCATCAGGCGCTGGAAGTCAGAGTCACGACCAGCCGTCAGCATCGGCCGGTTGCCGCCGGCTAGGATAAAAATGGCGGAGGGCTGGGGGTCCAGCGCCGGCAACGCGGCCAGTGCTGCTGTCTGGTCCAGGAAATCCGCCACCAAAGCCTTGCCGGCAGCTTTGCGATCCAGCGCGCTGGCAATGCGTTCGATATGAGCTGGGATATCTTCAATCGTCCAGGCGTTGGGGAAGCGGGTCAGGGGTGTACCGATGGCTGCCAGCGCGGCCAGCGTTGGTTCGTCGATTCTGCTGTCCATGTACCAGACCGCACTCGGTCGGAAAGCGAGCAAGGTTTCAGCCGAGCGCACCGCCGGACCGAAGCCGCGGATGGCCTCGGTCTGGTCAATGCCGGGGATATGGTCACGGTAACCGTGGGTTGCAGCGACGCGCTCGCCGGCACCCAGCGCAAAGACAATTTCGGCAAGCTGGGTGCCGACCAGAATCAGACGTTCGCCGGGATCCTCCATCTCTTTCATTGGATCATTGGCCAGGCCGGGGCTGCTGATTGTCGCCAGGCACATAAGGAAGCTGAGCAAGACAGGTCTCATCAGGCTGCCTCCGCCATTCGTTGGAAAGTCAGCGTGCTGTCTTGCCGCCGACAGCGCCAGGATGAATCGCTGCGATCGATCTGGCCAAGCAGGCCAAGTCGGCCGTGCAGTTTCATGGTGGCGTGGGAGAAGTGCAGAAAACCGTCTTCCATGCCATAGACCTTGGGCTGCCGGGTCTGGCAGCTGAGACTGACCTTGGGACATTCCACAGTGGCCAGGATCGGTGTCTCGGTCTTTGACCACTGCAACAAGTCATCGCAAAGCGGGCCCGGGTCCAGATTGGTTTCTGGTGGGCGGACAGGTATGGGCAAGGGCAGCGCCAGGCTGCGGCGCTGATCGGGGCTGCGGTACTTTTCAGCCAGCGCTGCCAGGTCGGCAGCGTGGCGTTTGTACAGCACCAACAGCTTGAACAGGGCGCGTCCGTCCTGATCGAAAGCCTGCAAGTGGCGCTCGCGACCGTGCATGCCCTTTTCATTGATCAGCACGTAAATATAAGCAATCGCGTCGGTGTCGACCTCCAGACGATTGTGATCGTCGGCAAGGACAAAGCGCTGTCCGGCGCGCTGAAAGCGCACCGGCTTGGCGATCCCAATCAGCACCCCGGCATGATGGGAGACGGCCATGATCAGTTTGCCCATGGCCGCAACGCGTTCGAGGATCTCTGCCGGGTCACCCTCCAGTCGGGTAGCCGATTGACCGCTCAAGGCGGCAACCAGGCTGGCTTCGGGCAAGCCGAGCAGGGCAGCGGCTTGCGGCTGATGCAGATGATGATGGCGCTCGGTCAGCGCCTGCCATTCGCTCAGCAGGGTATCGGGATCGCGAATCAGCGTTTCGGCGCTCATGTGTCCCTCCTTTGGAAGCGCAGACCCAGGTAGTAGTAACGCCGACCGGGGTCGGAGGTCACTTGCAGGGCGGCAGCTTGTGGGTCGGGTCGGTCGGTCAGATTGTCGATGCCGGCAAACAGCGCCCAATTCAGGCCTAAGCGGTATTCACCATAGATATCCAGCCGGGCGTAGTTCTCATCGAACGGCGCGCTGGCCGGCGAGGCGCGGTTGTAGTAATCAAGCAGGCGCTGGGCGCGCAAATTCAGTCGCCAGGACTCAGTGCCATAGCCCAGGTCAGCATAGGCGCGGTGTCGGGCCCGGCCGAGCAGGCGGCTGTCATCGGCACGATCGCGCGCGTCCAGGTAGTCATAACCAAGGCGCAGGCTCCAGTGGTCGCCCAGGCGCTGGCTGTAGCGGGTTTCCAGACCGCGCAGCCGGGCCCTGGCCACGTTCTCGCGGGTGAGAATGTTCAAGGGCCCCTGGGTCTGGCCGGTCAGTACCGTGTTGATCAGGTCATCGACTCGGTTGTCGAAGGCATCGATGCTGATCTCGGCCTGACCAAGGCGGCGGCTGGCACCCAGCTCCAGGCTATGGGTGCGCTCCGGGCCCAGGTCAGGGTTGCCGGTGATCAGCGAGGTGCCGCGGACAAAGGATGAAAACTGCTCGATACTGTCCGGAGCGCGGAAAGCGCGGCCCCAGTTGGCACGCAGACTCCAATCGCCAGGCCGCCACAGGATGCCGGCGCGGGGGTTGGTGGTGTTGCCGAAGTCGCTGTAGTCATCGTAGCGCAGCCCCAGCAGCACGGAGATGTCGCCACCGAGCTGCCATTGATCCTGAATCAATAGATAGCGGCTGTCGCGCTTCAGGCGCTCGTCATTGATGCTGATATCAACATCTTCGCGCAGAATGCCGGCGCCAAGGGTCAGTTCGTGCTGACCCAGGCTCCGAAAAACCCGCAAGTCGATTTCATCGATGCGGTAGTCGGTGGTTTCGATCAGATCGGGCTGGCGACGGGCGGCGCCATCGGTTTCGCCGCGCGACAGGCTGAAGTCATACAGCCACTCGCCGCCCAGCTCGCCATCGATCCCGGCCATGGCCAACCAGCGTCGGTCCTGTTCCAGCGACTGGTAAAGGACCGAGGGCATGGGCCCGCGACCGGGCTGAAAGCGCTTGCCGTCGTCGTCCTGATCCTGGAATTCCAGCGTCCAGCGCAGCCGATGTGCATCAGCCAGCTGCCAGTCACCGCGCCACGCCAGGGCAAGCAGGCGCTGTCGGTTGTAAACCTCGGCACCGTTGGCGTCGGTTTGCAGCGGTTCGCGCCGGCGATGCTCGGCACTGAGGCGGTGGCTTGCCTGCTCGCTGACCGTACCCCAGCCCAGGGCGAGCTGGAACGTTTCGCGTCCGCCGTTGGTGGCCGCGCCAACCAGGCTGCGGGCATCCAGTTCATTGGGGCCGGTGGGCCGGCGCAGGATGAGGTTGATCACCCCACCCATGGCGTCGGCCCCATACAGCGCCGACTTCGGCCCGCGGATGATCTCGATTCGTTCGATGTCTTCGGTTGGGATGGCAGCCAGGTTCTGGCCGGCAAAACGGGTCGGGCGACGGCGGCCATCGACCAGCACCAGGGTTTGATTGGCGGAGAAGCCGCGCAGACCGATGCGATCCGTACTACCCGATGAGAAGGCCTGCGCACCGGAGGCGAAGCGCAACACGTCGGCCACTGAGCTGCCGGCAAAGGCGTCCAGTGCTTCTCGATCAATGACTTCGACAGCGGCAACGACCGTTTCAATGGTTTGCGCACGACCGGTGGCCGTGACCACGATGGTGTCCATGGCCGCACTTTCGGCCCGGGCCACGGTGCCATGGGCGAGCAGCAAGGCAACTGCTGCCAGCGATTGGTAATTCATCATGCTTGATTCCCTCATGGTGCCGAGCCCAGTCGCTTCTTTAGCCAAGCGAACAGGATCGGCTGACGAGTGATCACCCTGGAACAGGTGTTCAAGGGCGAGCTGAAACTACAAGGTGATCAAGCGATGGCGGGTGGTGCGCGGCTTGGCGGCGTCAGATGCCGTGATGGGGGTGTTGGATAGTCCGCCCATCGTGTCGAAGGGGCAAGAGCAGGCTGTATAGATGAGGCAGGGTAGGCAGTCCAGTCGCAGGCAGCTGAAGGCGTTAGCGACCAGTCGCAGGCGTGATGCTCCGTTTCGGCCTCATGGGCTTGCCACTGGCCGCTGACTGGGTCCCACTGCATCTGGACCACGCCCTGCGGGGTGCAGAGCTGGACCAGCTCGCCGTCGCCAGGCATAAATCCGTCGGCAATCAACCCGCGCGCGAGCAGCGCGAGAATCAGCCAGAGGACTCTGGGCGATTGGGCTAGTTGACGAAGACGATGCAGCACGGCGAGCCGAGGTGATACTCCGATGACAGGGGCGAAATGATAGCTTATAACATTCGACTGGGCTACCAAGCTTCCTGGCAGCTTCCTGGCTGCCCGCGGCTGTTGTCATGCTCCCATCGCTTAATGGCGATCAAGCGAGTACGATGGCACCTAATAATGGGCTGTTCATCTCGGCATGGATGTCCTTGATGATCTCCAGCAGAGTTGCCGCTGACTCGGGGTCGCGATCGGCAAAGCCGGCCCAGTCGGTGAGGATCAAGACCAAGCTTCCTGGCTCGTCCTCTTCCTCGCCTGCCAACAGATCGGCCAGGGCGTCCCAGTTGGCGCCGAACCAGGATGGCCAGTTCAGGTCGCGGGCGAAGGCCTGCATCAGCGTGGTTTTGTCGGTCACTGCCTCAAGCCGGACAACGCCGGCCCTGATGCCATGCTCGGCGAGCCTGGCAGCTGGCTTTTGCGGGCCCGGGGCCTGGTCCAGATACAGCAGTGGATCGGGCTTGCTCAGCCATGAGTCCAGCACAGACAGCCAGTTGCCTTGTTCAGTCATCGCAGGCGTTGAAAACTTCGATAGTGATCGGCGGTGTAGTAGATCTCGCCGTCGGCACCCAGCACAAGCCGCTGTGGCCCGGCATGGCGAATGCCGGGGGTGCGCACGACGTATTCGCGATAGTGGCCTCTGGGCCGCTGCGGCAGGCGTCCTTCGCGATTCTGGAAAACGCTGCCGTCATTGCGATGCGGGTCACGTTCCCCGGCCTCGATCCGCGCCAGCACCGGAGCCAGGTCGACGTCGCCGCGCCAGGCAACCCGGCCGTCCAGATCGCGGACCTCGACGCTGCTTAAGACCAATGGCTCCGTGGTCGTTGAACTGGCGCCTGAAGGCAGATGTTCGTCCGAGTCGGGCTGCTGCCACCAGAGCACCAGCCCGGCGATCAAAATAACGGCGAATACAGACAGTCTTCCCACGGGTCGTCTCTTCAGTCCAAGTTCTGCAGGATAGCAGGCGCTTTCGGGCGTTTGATAGCATTGCCGGCAAGTCAGAGGCTGGCGAGGGGGCGGCTTGAAGGTGAATGGTTCCTTCAACAACGACCGTGTCGTCGGTTCGCATGGCCCTGACCTTGGCTGGTACAGCGCCTTCCTTCAAGATCACCAGCGGGCGTTCGTGGTTGAGCAGAACCGGGATTCGGATGCTTTGCGCCCGTTCCAGCATGGCCATCGCTAAAAGAGCGGCGCCGAATGGCGCCGCTCGAGTTTCCCCCACCTGCCCGCCCGATTGGCTGGCTTTTGCAAAGCCAGGTCGGGACGAGGTTCCCCTTTACGCGCATAACGGCTCACCTATTTGCCCGCGGTTGATCAAGGCTTGGCATCTGCCTGGAAGCGATCGCTGAACAGCCGGTCTGAAGTAATGGCAAAGTACTCACTGACCGTCTCGATCTCGCCATGGCTGAACTGCAGTGAGTATTCGCTACCGGCCTGATTGATGGCCAAGTCATCAAACATCGCTACCCCGTCGGTGGTGGTTTGGTTCAGCGTTCCGGATATCGTGCCTGCGCCCGGCCCACTGGCAATGCTGACGGTGATGGCCTGACCATCCGGCAAGGTGTTGCCGAACTCGTCGACCAGCCTTACCTGGATGGCGGGCGTGATCACCTGGCCCGCCAAGGTATCAGTCGGCTGCTGCTCGACGACGATGCTGGCGGCAGGGCCGGGCACAACCTCGAAGGTAGCGCTGACGGGCTGCTCGGCCGGATCGAGCCCGCTGATTTCGGCCCGAAGCTGGTAGCTACCCGGGCGATTGACTACCAGGCTGTCGAATTCGGCGATACCGTCGCTGGTGGTGGCAACCCCGCCGGACAGCGTTGCCTCGCCCGGCGCTACCAGCACCAGGACCACGGCGCTGCCGTCGGCCACGGGGCCACCTTCGCCATCAAGTACTTCCACGGCGACCGCCGGACTCATTGCCTGGCCGGCGGCCGTATCGCTGGGCTCGCTGAAGAAGCTAGCGCTGGCCGGGCCGGTATCAATGACATCAAAGCTGGCGCTGGTTGCGGTCAGCTCGGTGCCGCTGATGCTGGCCTGCAGCGTGTACGCGCCGGCCTGGTCCAGACTCAGGTCATCGAAAACGGCCAGGCCGTCGCTGGTGGCCCGGGTCAGCGTGCCGGTCAGGTTGGCGCCGACACGACCGCTGGCCAGGGCCAGTTCGACCTCGGTGCCATCGGCCACATCAAAGCCGTCGGCATCGGTCACCCGCACGCTCACCGCGGGTGCAATGACTTCGTCAACGACGGTCGTGCTGGGCTGCTGCTCGAAGGCAAGCATGTCCGCGGCGCCGGAGAGAATGTCGAACGGCTCGCTGATCGGGCGATGCTCTGCTGGCACGCCATCGGCAT
>SKKV01000209.1 GCA_007123575.1 Wenzhouxiangella sp. | reverse complement strand
TTCAGCAAGGCGCTGGGGATGAGCATGGATGACTACATGGCCGCGATGAAAAGTCGCATCCCGCTGGGCCGGCCCGGTCTGCAGGAAGACACCGCCAAGGCCTGCGCTTTCTTGTGTTCCGACCAGGCCGTCTACATCACCGGTGAGGCGATGAACGTCTCCGGCGGCGAGGAATATCACTGACATGGCCGACTGGTCCTGGCCCGAGGGCAAACGACTTGCCGTGTCCATCGTGGTCAACGTCGAGGAAGGTTCGGAATATTCGCTGGCCGAGGGCGACCCGATCACCGAGCCGGTTGACGAGCTGGGTGTGAGCCTGAAAAAGCCGATTCGCAACTACGGCAACGAATCGAATTATCGCTACGGCTTAGGCCCCGGCTTTCGACGGATTGCCGCGCTGCTTGATGAATATGCGATTCCGGCCACCTTCACCGCGGCGGCGCTGTCGCTGGAGCGGGCGCCGCATATTGCCCGCTACATTGCCGACGGGTCGCACGAGCCCTGTGCGCACGGCTGGCGCTGGATTCACCAGTTCCGCCTTGACGAGGACGCCGAGCGCGAATTCATACTCAAGGCCGCCGACAGCATCGAGGCCAGCACCGGCAAGCGCCCGGTCGGCTGGTTGTCGCGCTACCTGCACACCGAAAACACCCGGCGTCTGCTGACCGAAACCGGCTTTCGCTACCACATGGATGACTACTCCGACGACAGCCCGTTCATCGATGCCCGCCACCAGCGCCCGATCGTGATCCTGCCCTACGCGCTGGACTCGAACGACATGAAGTTCTGGATCGACCCATCGCTGACGCCGGACCAGTGGCTGAAGTATGCCGTCGATACCTTTAACTGGCTGTACGAAGAGCGCGCACCACAGCCGCAGTACATGTCCTTAGGACTCCACCTGCGCATCATCGGTCGACCCGGTCGCATTGCTGCCCTGCAGGCGTTTCTGCGTCACGTGCGTTCGCACAAGGATGTCTGGATCGCCACCCGGGCCCGGATTGCCGAGCACTATGCGTCCTCCCAGGGAGTTCAGCAATGAGCTCGCCGTTGACTCTCCGCTGCCTGCTGTTCGTGCCCGGCAACCGGCCAGAACGCTACCCAAAGGCTTTGGCCTGCGGCGTCGATGCGGTCTGTATTGACCTGGAAGACGCGGTCGGGCCGGACCAGAAAGATCAGGCCCGGGCCAGCGCCCTTGCCGGTTTGGCCGAACACGACGGCATCGGTCAGCTGGGATTGAGGATCAATCCGCCGAACACGCGCGCCGGTCAGGAAGACTTGAACGCACTGGCCGCAGCCAGGGTACAGCCGGCTTTTGTTCTGGTGCCGAAATTCGAGTCGGCCGAGATGCTCAAGGTGGTAGTTGGCGCCTGCGGCGATCGTTGTCCGCCGCTGATTCCGCTGGTCGAAAGCACTCGCGGCCTGCTCGACCTGGGCTATGAGCTCGACACCAGCCTGCCCCTGGCCGCGGTCATGTTCGGCGGCTATGACTACAGCGTCGATGTCGGCTGCGAGTTTGCCTGGGAACCGCTGCTGTTTGCCCGCTCGCGCCTGGTCACCATTGCCCGTGCCCACGATCTGGATGCGATTGATGTGCCCTATATCGATCTGCGCAACGAAGACGGTCTGACCGCAGAAACCGAACGCGTGCGCGCGCTGGGCTTTGCCGCCAAGGCGGCGGTGCATCCCGCCCAGGTTGCCACGATCCAGGCGGCGTTCACGCCGTCGCCGGAAAAGATGGCCCGCGCCAAAGCCGTGGTCGAGGCCGCCGAAGCCAGCGATGGAGATGCCGTCCAGCTTGACGGCCAGCTTATCGATGCCCCGGTGATTGACGCTGCCCGCCGGCTGCTGGCCCGGGCAAACCCTTAACCCGCTATCGCCACGAGGATGTAATTGATCATGGTGCAGAACGCCAAGGAAGTGGGCCCGAATCGCTACCGCGAGCACTTCGGCCGCCATTACGAGGATTTCAATGTCGGCGATATCTATGAGCATCGCCCGGGTCGCACGATTACCGAAACCGATAACACCTGGTTCACCCTGCTGACCATGAACACCCATCCGATGCACTTCGACAAGCAGTACGCGGAAAAGAGCGAATTCGGGCGCTGCATCGTCTGCTCGCCGTTCACGGTTGCCCTGATGGTCGGCATGAGCGTGACCGATGTCAGTCAGAAAGCGATTGCCAATCTGGGATGGACCGATATCAAGCTGACCTTTCCGCTGTATGCCGGCGACACCCTGACCTGCGAGTCGGAAGTGCTGGACAAGCGCGAATCCAAGTCCCGTCCCGGCGCCGGCATCGTCACGGTCAAGACCACCGGCTTCAACCAGGACGGCAAGATGGTCTGCACCTTCAACCGCACCATGCTGATCGCCCGCCGCGGCCACAGCATAGAAGACCAGGTGGGGTACTGAAAAAAGCTTTATCTCTCGCAAAGCCGCGAAGACGCCAAGGAAAAGATTAAAAAAGTTTTCTTAGCGCCTTTGCGCCTTTGCGAGAACCATTGATGATTTTAACGAGTAGGTTATGACAGAACAGGAACAGTGGAGCGCCGAGGACGAGCTGGCGCTGTTTGATGCGATTGATCGCTGGGTTGATGAGGCGGTCAAGCCGATTGCCCAGCACCATGACCAGGCCGACGAATATCCGCACGAGCTGGTCGAGCAGATGAAGGAACTCGGGCTGTTCGGCGCCACCATCGGCCAGCAATACGGCGGCTTGGGCCTGTCGGCCAGCGCCTATGCCAAGATCGTGATCAAGGTGTCATCGGCCTGGATGGCGCCGGTGGGCATCTTCAACTCGCACCTGATCCTGGCCTCGGCGATCGAGCGCTGCGGCACCGACGAGCAGAAAGAGAAATACCTGCCGCGCCTGGCCACCGGCGAGCTTCGGGGCGGCATTGCCCTGACCGAGCCCAATGCCGGCTCCGACCTGCAGGCGATTCGTACCGTGGCCCGCAAGGATGGCGATGACTACGTGGTCAACGGGTCCAAGACCTGGATCACCAACTCCCTCAACGGCAACGTCCTGCTGCTGCTGGTCAAGACCGATCCGGACGCCGAGCCACGACACAAGGGCATGAGCCTGTTCATCGCCGAGAAGGGCGATGGCTTCAATGTTGGCAAAAAGCTCAAGAAACTGGGCTACCGCTCGATTGACTCCTGCGAAGTCAACTTCGACGATTACCGGCTGCCGGCCGCCAACCTGCTCGGGGGCGTAGAGGGGCGGGGCTTTTACCAGACCGCCGGCGGGCTGGAGCTGGGCCGGATCAACGTCGCCGCGCGCGGCTGCGGCATTGCCGAGGGTTCGCTGAAAATGGCGCTGGAATATTCGCTTGATCGCAAGGCCTTCGGCAAACCGATTTCCGGGCACCAGGCGATTCAGCTGAAGCTGGCCGAGATGGCCTGCCAGGTCGAGGCCTCGAAGCTGCTGATCGAGTCGGCGGCGAAAAAATACGATGCCAACGAGCGCTGCGATCTTGAAGCCAGCATGGCCAAGTATTTTGCCACCGAGGCCGGCGTGTTCTGTGCCAACGAAGCCATGCGCATTTTCGGCGGCTACAGCTACTCGGTGGAATACGAGATCGAGCGCTTCTACCGCGATGCCATGCTGATGTGCATCGGCGAGGGCACCAACGAGATCCAGCGCCTGATCATCGCCAAGCAGCTGATCGGTCGGCACCAGGAATGAGCTTGTACCTGCCGCTGACCGGGTACCGCATCCTTGCCGTCGAGCAGTACGGTGCCGGCCCCTACGGCTCGCAGTACCTGTCCGAGCTGGGTGCCGAGGTAATAAAGATCGAAGCCCCCGGCGGCGGCGATGTGTCGCGGCGAACCAGCCCGTTCACCCTGGGTGAAACCGACAGCGAGTTCTTCCAGACCTTCAATAGCAACAAGAAAAGCCTGGTCCTGGATCTGAAAACCGAGTCAGGGCGAGCCACGTTCGAAAAGCTGGTGGCCAGTGCCGATGCGGTGCTCAACAACCTGCGTGGCGACCTGCCGGAAAAGCTGGGCCTGGACTATGCCCGCCTGAAACACCTGAAGCCGGCGCTGGTCTGCGCCCACCTCTCGGCCTACGGGCGCGACAACGAGCGCGCCCGCTGGCCGGGCTATGACTACCTGATGCAGGCCGAGGCCGGCTACTGCCACCTGACCGGCGAGCCCGGCACGCCGCCGGCGCGCTTCGGCCTGTCAGTGGTCGATTTCATGACCGGGATGAACATGGCCATTGCCCTGCTGGCCGGCCTGGCCGGGGCACAGCGATCGGGCCAGGGCTGTGACGTCGACGTCAGCCTGTTCGATGTCGCCCTGCACCAGCTCAGCTACCCGGCGACCTGGTATCTGAACAACGGCCATGTCACCACCCGCCTGCCGCGGGGCGCGCACCCGGCCACGGTGCCGGCGCAGAGTTACCGCACCGCCGATGGCTGGATTTACGTGCTGTGCATGCTGCCGAAATTCTGGGAAGCGCTCTGCCGCGGTTTAGGCAGGCCGGAGCTGATTGACGACCCGCGCTTTGTCGATATCCCGGCCCGGCGCGAGCACCGCGACCAGCTCACGGAAGAACTGGACGCGGCCTTCATGACCCGGACCACGGCCGAATGGATGGCCTTGCTCGGCGGCCAGATCCCGGTCGCCCCGGTCAATGACCTGGCCCAAGGCTTGGACAACCCTTTCGTTGAACAGGTCGGCATGATCCAGCACCTCGACCACCCGCAAAAGCCGGGCCTGAAAAAGCTCTCCTGCCCAATCAAGATCAACGGCCAGCGCCCAGCCTCTCGACCGTCCCCAGCCCTGGGCGCTGATTCGGAGAGCCTGCTGCGCGAACTGGGCTACGATGAAACCACGATTCAATCGATGTTGGAAAAATGATGAAAAAAGGGTTCAGGTTTCAGGGTTCAGGTTTCAGGTTTCAGGAAAACCGGATCGGGGCCCGCCCTGAACCCTGAACCCTGAACCCTTTCCCTATGAAACTCGAAGGCCTACGTGTACTTGACCTGAGCCTGTTCCTGCCGGGGCCCCACCTAACCATGATGATGGCCGATCATGGTGCCGAGGTAATCAAGCTGGAGCCGCCCGGAGGGGAACCTGTGCGGGAGGTGGGCTTGAAGCAAAATGGCACTTCAGTCTGGTTTCGCAATACCCATCGCGGCAAGAAATCCATCTGCATCAACTTAAAGAAACCGGCCGGGCGGGATGCGCTGTTGAAAGTGGCGGCGGGCTGCGATGTGGTGGTCGAGGCGTTTCGGCCCGGCGTGGCCGCGCGCCTAGGCGTCGACTACCCGGCCATTCAGGCGCTCAACCCGGGCGCGGTTTACTGCTCGATTTCGGCTTTCGGGCAGGATGGCCCACTGCGTGACCGGCCGGCCCATGATCTGGCCGTCGAAGCGCTGAGCGGGCTGGTCGCCTGCAACGTTGACCAGGACGGCAGGCCGGTCAACCCGCACGTGCCGGCGGCTGACATGGCGGCATCGCTGATGGCCTTTTCCGGCATTCTCATGGCCTTGTGCCGGCGCCACCAGACCGGCAAGGGTGACTTCATCGACGTGGCCATGCTCGACAGCCTGATGGCCTGGACGCCAAACGTGACCGGCCCGGTGTTTGCCGAACAGAGAGCCCCGCATCCGCCCGACGAGCGCTCGTTCGGCGGCAACGCCTTCTACCGCAGCTACCGCAGCGCCGATGGGCGCTACCTGGCCCTGGGCGGCAGCGAGCAGAAGTTCGTCGTCAACCTGCTCAAACGCCTGGGCCGCGAGGACTTGGCCGGCCTGCATGCGCGCGGACCGGGGCCGCATCAGCAGCCCCTGGTCGATTTTCTGAACCAGGCCTTTGCCGAAAAAACCCTGGCTGAATGGGAAGCCATCCTGGCCGATATCGATGTCTGCTGGGCCCCGGTACTGGATCTGCGAGAAGCCTTTGAGCAGCCCCAGGTTCGACACCGCAACATGCGCTGGCAAGACGCCGAGGGCAACGACCATATCGGCGTGCCGATTCGCTTTGCCGACGAACCTGCCCGGCCCTGTCCCGATCTGCCGGGGCTTGGTCAACACAACCGGGAGGTGCTGCTGGCCAGTGGCCTGGACGGAGAAACAATCGATGCGCTGGAAAACAGCGGGGTTTTGAAGTCGGATTAATTTCGGATTAACATCGGATCAATTCTCCAGCGCTTCGCGCACCTTGTAGGCCAGGTCCAGGCGACGATAGGGCTTGCTCAACAGCAATACGCCCTCATCGAGCCGACCGTGATGGACGATGGCGTTTTCGGTGTAGCCGGAGGTATAGAGCACTTTCAAGCCTGGCCGAAGACGCAGCGCTTCCCTGACCAGCGCCGGGCCGTTGAGCTTGCCGGGCATGATGACATCGGTAAACAGCAGGTCGATGGCGTCATCTTGCTCGAGCATGGTCAGGGCCTGGTCGCCGTTGACCGCCACCCTGACCTGGTAACCCAGGTTGTTAAGCAGGCGCTCGGCGTGGTCGCGCACCAGGTCGTCATCCTCGACCACCAGAATGCGCTCGTTGCCACCCAGCGTGTCGGCAGGCTCGCCAGCGCGTTTGACGCTGGCCGCTGCCTGCAGAGAGCGCGGCAGAAAGATGCGTATGGTGGTGCCCTCGCCGGGCTCGGAATAAACCTTGATATGTCCGGCTGACTGCTTGACAAAGCCGTAGACCATGGCCAGGCCCAGTCCGGTCCCCTTGCCTTTGGCCTTGGTGGTAAAGAAGGGCTCGAACAGGCGGTCCAAGTGGGTGCCGGGAATCCCTTCGCCGGTGTCTGACACTATGATCAAGACATAATCGCCGGGCGCCAGGTCAACCTGGTTGTCGGCATAGTCCTCGTCGATGGCCAGGTTCGCCGTCTCGATGGTCAGACGACCGCCCTTGGGCATGGCATCGCGCGCGTTCAAGGCCAGGTTGAGCAGCGCCGACTCCAATTGCCCGGGATCAATCTCCGCGCGCCACAGATCGGGCGCGTGAATGGTCTTGATGTCGATATGTTCGGGGATGGAGCGGCGCAGCAACGGCTGCATTTCCTCGACCAGGGCGACGATATCGGTCGATTCCGGTTCCAGCGCCTGGCGCCGGGCGAAGGCAAGCAGCCGGTTGGTGAGTTCGGCACCGCGCCGGGCTGCCGCCTGGGTCAGTTCGGCCAGGGTCTTTAAGTCGGTTTCATCGACCAATTGCTCGATCAGCAGCTCGGCATTGCCCAGGATCACCGTCAGCAGGTTGTTGAAGTCGTGCGCAACGCCACCGGTAAGCTGGCCGATCGATTCCAGGCGCTGGGCCTGACGGAGTTGCGCTTCGAGTTCAAGCTGGCCGGTGATGTCGGTGTTGATGCCCATGATGGAGCGAGGGGAGCCTGATCCATCGGTGACCAGCACCCAGTGGCTGCGGACGGTAATTTTGCTGCCATCCTTGTGCCGATGTTGCCACTGATGACTCACACGCCCCTTGGCCAGCACCTGATCGAACGCCGTCCGATAGCTCTCTGCATCGGGTTTGAGTAATTCGGTGACGGTCTGACCCAACGCCTCGTCAGAGCGCCAGCCGTATATTCGTTCTGCGCCCTTGTTCCAGTAGCTGATCCGCTGGTCCAGATCACGCACGATAATGGCGTCGCGGGCGTGATCAAGCAGCTCGGCCTGCTCGGCCAGCCTGCGTCTGGCCAGGTGGGTCTCGGTTTCATCCTTCAGTCCACCTACCATCCGCCGTGGCGTGCCGGTTTTGTCGGTGATCAGAAAGCCGCTGTCGATAACCTCTGCATAGCTGCCGTCGCGCCGCCGAAAGCGATAGCTTGCGGTCCAGTCCGGTCGCCGCTCGGCAATGGCAGCCTCCAGACCAAGCCGCGTGGCTTCGCGGTCGTCGGGGTGGATAAGCGCCAGCCACCAGTCCAGCTCCGATGAACAGTGTTCCGGTCTATACCCGAAGATGGTCTGCAAGCCGTCGCTCCACCAGACCTCGTTGGTGGACAGGTCATGGTCCCAGACCACGTCAGTGGTGGCTCGGGCGACCGCGCGAAAGCGCTCTTCGCTGGTGCGCAGTATCTCGAGCGCTTCCTCGTCGCGGGTAATGTCCTGGATAAAGCCGGTAAACACCTGGCGACCCGACAGGGAAATCTCAGTAACGGTCAATTCAATCGGGAACTCGCTGCCGTCTCTGCGCCTGGCCTTGAGTTTCTGCGGTGTGTCCAGAATTCGGGCCTGCCCCGTTTCGACGTAGCGCCGAATGTAGTTGTCATGGCGGCCAGCGTGATCTTCCGGCATCAGCATGCTGACATTCCGGCCGACCAATTCTTCAGCGCCGTAGCCGAATATCTTTTCGGTTGCCGGATTGACCGACTCGATCAGGCCGTCGCTGTTTAAGGTGATAATGGCGTCGCTGGCTGACTCCAGCACCGCGCGCATGCGCTCATGCTGCTCGGTGGCATCGAGACGGGCCTGATGGCGTTCGGTCTGATCGCTGAAATACACGGCCAGGCCTTCATCGGTCGGGTAGGCGGCCACGTTCAGCCAGACATTGAGTGGTTCGGGGTAGAAGGCCTCGTAGCGAACAGTGCGCCGTTGCGCCATGGCTTCGTGGCCGCGCGTGAAGAATTCGGTTTGTCTGGCAGCCGGAAACGCCTCCCAGATATTCTCGCCCAGCAGGGTGGTGCGGTCCAGCTTGAGCAGGTTTTCGGCCCGCTGATTGACAAAGGTGACGTTCCAGTCACGGTCCACGGTCAGAAAGGCGTCAGAAATGCTCTGCAGCGTGGATTCAAGGCGTTGGGCCAGCTCCCGGGTTTTCGCTTCGGCTTCAACCTGGGCGGAAATATCGCTGGCGAAGGAAAGCACCGACAGCAACCGGCCCTGCTGGTCGAACCG
>SKKV01000274.1 GCA_007123575.1 Wenzhouxiangella sp. | reverse complement strand
CTCATTACCGGGTCAGGTTGATCCGTTGATCGGCAGCTGTCAGCCGTGCGCGGGTGGCAACCTGGTCAGTGAGCACGTCGATGGCAATACGCTCGTTGCCGGGATAGTCATCGAACAGGCGAATGTCGACCCAGCGCAAGGCCTCTGGGGTTTCGCAACTCAGGTGCGCGATGACGTGGAATTCGGCATGGTCATGGTCATGATGGTTATGCCCATGATCATCGTGGTGTCCGTGGTCGTGGCTGTGGTCGTGATGGTGATCATGATCGTGGCGATGGCGGCCTTCATGGTCATGCTCGTGGCCATGATCTTTTCTGTGCCCGTGGTCGTGACTGTGATCGTCGTGGTGTCCATGGTCGCCGCCATGATCTGCATCGAAGCCATGGCTGTGGGCGTTGATGCGATCGATCTCACAGCCGCCGCGCGCGTCGGTCACCAGCCACTCCCCAACACCAAGAAACGCCACCGTTTCATCGAGCAAGCGCTGCTGATCTTGGTTACGCGGCGGATGCTCGAATCCGATCAGGTTGACGCCGGGAATCTCCAGCTCCAGGCGCAAGGTCGATCCATCCTGGGAAAGATTGCCCGTGCTTATGCCATGGACGTGGGCGCCGTGGTCCCGCTCGAGCTGGGCGGGAGCCATGGCGACAGCCCCAAGGCCGACGGCGGCCAGGGCCGCCAAAAGACAATTGCGATACATGCGGTTGTTCTCCATCAGGCTATAAGGCGCGTTGTTACAAGATAACGCTTTGACCGTGTGCTTGGCCAGAGTTCACCGTCGAGCGCGTCATTCGTAGCCAATATTTGAACCGATTCCCGGCTTGGCGCACAATGTCGACCTCACCAATAACGATAACCGGGGACAGACTGGAAAATGCAAACTTCGTCAATACATGGCATGTGGTCTTCGCGCCTGGCCTTTATCCTGGCCGCCACCGGCTCGGCCGTGGGTCTGGGCAACATCTGGCGCTTTCCCTACATCACCTCCGAGAACGGCGGGGGCGCCTTTGTCCTGATCTACCTGCTGTGCATTCTGGCCGTCGGCCTGCCGGTGATGTTTTCCGAAATCCTGATCGGTCGGCGTGGTCGGATGAGCCCGATCAACTCGATCCGCGAACTGTCTGACGATGCCGGTGCCACGCGGGCATGGATGGGCCTGGGCGTGATCGGGGTGATTGCCGGGTTCCTCATTCTTTCGTTTTATTCCGTGGTCGCCGGCTGGACCCTGCACTACGGCTTCCTGTATGCCAAGGAGCTGGTGGGTGCCGGTGCGCCGATTACCGACCCGGGCGAAACGTTTGGCAGCTTGCTTGGCAATGCCGGTGAACTGACCTTCTGGCACGGCCTGTTCATGATCATGACCGTGGGCGTTGTCGCCTTTGGCGTCGAGAAGGGCCTGGAACGGGCAGTGAGCATTCTGATGCCGATCCTGTTTGTGTTGCTGTTGATTCTGCTCGGCTACAGCATGAACACCGGTTATTTCCAGGAGGCGGTCAGTTTTCTTTTCAAGCCTGATTTCTCGCAAGTGTCCGGCCCAATGATCGTGACCGCCATGGGACAGGCTTTCTTTACGCTAAGCCTGGGCATGTGCGCCATCATGACCTACGGCGCCTACCTGCCATCAGACGTCAACATTCCGCGGGTTGGTGTCACCATTGCCCTGGCCGACACGGCCGTGGCCCTGGTCGCAGGGCTGGCCATCTTCCCCATCGTGCTGGCCTTCATTGTCGCCCCCAACCCCGAGCTGACCGGCATCCCGGCCGGCGGACCCGGCCTGATCTTCGAGTCCCTGCCGCTGGCGTTCTCGACCATGCCGTTCGGCATTCTGTTCGGCATGTTGTTCTTCCTGCTGCTGTCGGTAGCCGCCTGGACCAGCTCGATTTCACTGATGGAGCCGGCCACGGCCTACCTGGTCGAATCGACCAACCTGTCGCGCAAGGCATCCGCCCTGGTAGTGGCCGGATTGGCCTGGACGCTGGGGCTGGCCTCGGTGTTCTCGTTCAACATCTGGTCGGAAGTCACCATCGGCGGCAAGGACATCATGAGTGCGATCGAGTTTGTCGCTGCCGACATCATGTTGCCGATTGGCGGGCTGCTGACCGCGCTGTTCGCCGGCTGGGTGCTGTCGCGCAAGATTACCCGCGAGGAGCTGGATCAGAAGATGCCGGACTGGGCCTTTCAGAGCTGGCTTTGGCTGACCCGCATTGTCACCCCGGCCTTGATCGTGGTGGTGATGGCCAGCATTCTGGGCTTTTTCTGAGTCAGGTCTGAGAAACGAACGCGCCCGGACGCTTGTTGACCGGGCGCGATTTCAGACCGGTTTTTGGGCCAGGAAGATCGCTCGAAGCGGGGCCGGCAAGCCTTCCCGGGTGAGCTTGGGATCATCGGCAGACAGTGCTTTGCTCAACGAATGAAACGGCATCCACTCGGTTTGCCGCTGTTCGTATGAAGTCGTATACGTGCAGTCGATACACTCAATCCCCGTCCATCCGGATGCCTGCAGCCACTGTTCAAGCCGCTTTCGGGTTGGCAGAGCGTGGACGTTGCGCATATTGGCGTAGCGGTCCGGCGGTACCAGCACCTGGTCGCCCGGCCCGTCCAGAATCAAGGTTTCCAGGATAAGCCCGCCGCCGGGCCGCAGGCGGGCTTTGAGCGCATTCAAGTGCTCCAGCGGATCACGGCGGTGATAGAGCACGCCCATGGAAAACACCCGGTCGAAGCCGTTCAATGCCTGCGGCAGGTCTTCCAGGCGGGCAGCGATCAGGTGGTTGGGTGCCGGCCCGGCAAAATGTCGAATAACCTCGTGCTGGGCGACGAACAGCTGCGTGGGATCACAGCCAAACACCTGGCGCGCGCCGGCTGCGAGCATGCACCAGCCAAAATAAGCATTGCCGGCGCCAACGTCCAGCACCTGCTCGTCGCGCAGGTCGACATGCTCTGCCAGCCGCGCCCACTTGAAGTCCGACCGCCATTCCGTGTCGATGGCAACGCCGCCCAGGCACAGCGGCCCCTTACGCCAGGGAATGAATGACTTGAGCTGCTCGGTCAGTACCGCAGGCTGATCACAGTCTTCTCCCGCGATCAGGCAGCCATCCTGGATGCGCCAGCGCTGAGCCAGGGCGGGCAAGCGGTCTCGTGCCTGGCACCAATCATCCCAATTGCCGTGCCGGGCCAACCACTTGGCATGCTGATCGACCAACGCATTGGCAAGTGGCCGACCAAAGGCTTCTGCCAGAGCAAGGTCCAGGCTTTGGGTCACAGACATGGGCCAACTATAGCAAGACAACAGGGGTCAGCCGCCGGGTGTAGAATCAGCGCTGACGGCCACGCTGGGGACAAGTCGCGCATGGATGCCTGGAAGCTCTGGATCATTGCCGGCGTGCTGCTGGCCATTGCCGAACTGCTGGCAATTCCGGCCCAGTTTTTGCTGGTGGCGCTGGGCATTTGCGCCATTCTGGTCGGGATTTTGACCTGGGGTACGGATATGGGCCAGGCCACGCAGCTTGCCTGGTTTGCCGGCCTGGCCATTGTCCTGGTACCGCTGTTTGTTTCCATCTGGCGGCGCAAGGCGCCGATTCGCTATGCCGGCACCGCGGGTGAGACCGGCATGGCACCGCAGGCCGCGCGCGTTGTCGGCACCGATCCCCTGACCATTGAGCTGCGCGGCGACCGCTTTCCGGCACGCACCGCCGAAGCGGATGGTTTCCAGGTCGGGGAGGAAGTGATGGTAACGGGCTTTTCAGGCATTACCGCCGAAGTTCGGAAACCGGATTGATGGTTTAACTCTGGGAGTATTCGTCATGTTGGAAGTCATTGTCGTACTGGTCGTTCTGGTTCTGGTATTTCTGGCCACCGGCGTTCGCATCGTCCAGACTTCGCAGGCCGTGGTGGTCGAGCGGCTCGGCTCCTACAACCGCACCCTGGGCGCCGGCATCAATCTGATTATTCCCTTCATCGACAAGCCTCGGCCGATCAATCGCCAGTACTTCGCCGTCGATTCCACCGGCGATGCCGTGCGCCTGAACCGCACCGAAAGCAAGATCGACCTGCGCGAAACGGTAATGGATGTACCACCGCGCGCCATGATCACCCAGGACAACGTCACCGTGTCGGTCAACACCGCGGTCTACTACCAGATAATTGACCCCCAGAGTGCGGTTTACCAAGTTGAAAACCTGGTCATGGCGATCGAGGTACTGACCAACACCACCCTGCGCGCACTGGTCGGCAAGATGGAGCTGGACAAGCTGTTCGAGTCCCGCGAAGACATCAACACCGAGCTACAGCAAACCCTGGACGAGGCCGGCAACAAGTGGGGGGTAAAGATCACCCGGGTCGAGGTCCAGGACATTGCCATTCCGCGCGAAGTCGAAGATGCCATGCGCAAGCAGATGGTGGCCGAACGTACCCGCCGGGCGATGATTGCCGAAGCCGACGGCCGGCGCCAGTCGGAAATCCTGGAAGCCCAAGGCGAGCGCCAGGCGGCGATCGAACGCGCCGAGGGTGAAAAGCAGGCCGCCATCCTGCGCGCCCAGGGCGAGCAAAACGCCATCAACACCATCATGACCGCCGGCGGCGGGCAGCTGCAACCGAAGGACGTCGTCGGCTACCTGCTTGGCCTGAATTACCTGAAAACCCTGCCCGACATTGCCAAGGAAGGCGACCGCGTATTCCTGCCCATGGAAGCCTCCGCCCCCATGGCCGGCCTCGGCGCCCTGGCCGAGCTCGCCAAAGAAATGAAAGGGCGTGCTGGATTGAGCTGATGGAGGCTGGTTAGAGGGGAAGCTAAAAAATTTAGGAACCACCGAAGACACCGAAAGCACCGAAATCCAACAGGACTTTATTCGGTGACTTCGGTGCTTTCGGTGGTTTATCGGTTTTTTATTGCCGCCATGGCGGCAAAGTTGAAGCTTTGATGCCAGTCGATGATCTGGTTGAAGCCGGCGGTTTTCAGGCGCTGGTGGTGGACGGCGCGGGTTTCTGGGACGAGGACGTTTTCCAGCGCCTGGCGCTTGCGCGCAATTTCCAGGTCTGAGTAGCCCTGGGCACGCTTGAAGTCGTGGTGGTGGGTGTCGAGCCAGTCTTGATGATCGGCCGGCTCGAAGGCGAGCTTCTCGGCAAGCAGCAAAACGCCGCCCGGGCGCAGGCCTTTCGCAATGCGGGCCATCAGGGCATCGCGCTGGTCGCGGGCAATGAACTGGAGGGTGAAATACATCATCACCACCGAGGCGTTTTCGATCGGCAGGTTGCAGGCATCGCCTTCGATGACTTCGACCGGCACGCGCGAGTTGTCCGCGGCCATGATCTGGCGGCAGCGCGCGACCATTTCCGGTGAGGTATCAACGCCGATGATCTCCACGCCCTCGACCTGAACGGCGCGGCGCGCGGCCAGGGTGGCCGCGCCCAGGGAACAGCCCAGATCGTAAATGCGACTGTCGAGCTGAACGGCGCGCGCCACCATCAGCGGGGTGAGCTCCAACAGCAAACGATAGCCGGGCACCGAACGCTCGATCATGTCCGGGAAAACGCGCACCACCTCGCGGGAAAATTCGAACGGCGCGGCCGGCCCGTTGCCGGCGGCAAACAGGCGGTCGCGATCGGTCACGGGCTGACCAAAGCCTTGATGGCCGGGGCCAGCAGGGTCGACAGGCCGATGTCCGATTCCGGTGCCGTCACTGAGTTGGTGCAAACCACGCGGCTGACGCCGGCATGACGGAGCAGCTCGCGGGCGCGGTCGCCGAACAGGCCGTGCACCACGACCACGGTGGGCCGGGCAAAGCCGGCCCGGGTGAGGTGGCGGGCCGCTTCGGCCACGGTGGCGCCGGAAGACAGAATATCGTCAAGCAGCACCGGGTGGTGATCTTCCAGGCCGGCCATATCGGGTAGCTCCATGGTCACATCGCGATCGCCGTGGCGCTTCTTGGTCAACACCCGCCAGGGCAGATTCTGGTGCTCGGCCACGGCGCTGACCCACTGCTCGCTTTCGGCGTCCGGGCCAATCAGCACCGGGTTTTCAATCTCCCGCGCAATCCAGCCGGCCAGGGCCGGTGCAGCCTGAACCACGGTGGACTTCAGCGTGTAAATCTCGTCCAGGCTGGCATAGCGGTGCAGGTGCGGGTCAACCGTGACCAGCCAGTCGAAGTGATCAGACAGCCAGCGGGCAAAGGTGCGTGAGGTCAGCGCCTCGCCAGGGTTGAAGCGCTGATCCTGGCGCATGTAGGGCAGATACGGCGAGACCAGGCCGATTCTGCTGGCACCCAGGTCGCGCAAGGCATCGGCGGCAAACAGCAGTGGCGGAATTTTCTCGTCCGGTCGATCCAGGGCGGCAACAACAATCACGCTGCGGTTGCCAGGATCGCCATGCAGGCGAACATAGCTCTCGCCATCTGGAAACCGTCGATGCTCGAGCTCGACTGTCTCGGCACCCAGCAGTTCGGCAAGGGCATGGGTCAACGGCTCGTTGCCAGGCAGGGCCAGAATGTGTGGACTAGCGGTTTTGGTACTCATGTCCGGAATTCTGACATGAATCATGGCCCGGCTTCTGACAAATGCTGCCGGACCAAAGCGCCGGGCCATTCGACCCGGCGCCTTGACAATAGACTTCTAGCAGTCCGTCAATCCTTCGGTGAGTACCAGCACCGTGATCGACTGGGTCTGGTCGCCATCGACTCCCATCATGCTGACTTCGGCGTTACGACAGTCGCTGAAAGTCACTTCCGCGGTACCCCAGGTTTCCAGGCCGGCCGGCGGAACGGGTTCGGTAAAGGTACCACCCTGGCCGTAGAACAGGTCCAGGGTGACCGTCTCGCCGATAGCGACGGGCAGGTTACCGGTCGCCAGCCACAGCGGGTTGCCGGCCGCGTCGTAGCCATAGAAATAGCCGAACAAGCCGTTGGGTGCGTACAGGAAGTTCCAGCCTTGGCCGGCGGTGTCCGGGTCAAACCAGGCGGCGGTCAGCTGGACCGGCACCTCGCTGGGCGCCAGATCGGTGCAGTCGGGGATTTGCAAGCCGTCGATCGTCGCCAGCAGATCCAGATCAAAGCTCTGACTCATACCACCGAAGCTGGTGAGGGTAGCCGTGGCACTGGTGCAGGATTCAAACGTGGTCACCATACGACCCCAGACCGGCGGCGCGGTGGGATCATCCGGTTGACCAAAGGTGCCACCAGAAGGTGCGAACACCGGCACATCAATGGGCTGGCCAAACACGATCGGGCCATCGTAGATGCCTAGCTGCAGCCAAAGCTGTTCGCCAGCATGGTAACCGTAGTAGTAGCCGAACAAACCGACCGTAGTCAGCTGCAGGTTGAAACCTTGGCCGGGGGTTTGCTCATCGAACCAGGCACCGGTGAGCTGCGGGTTGACCAGGTTCGTGTCGATGTCGTCAAAAAAGATGACCAATCCACCGGGTTCACCGTCATCGGAGCGATCACGCGCCCGAACCGACACCCTCAAATAGCTCGGCGTTTCGGGCAAGTCTTCGGCGAACAAGACAGGGTCACTTTCAATTCGCCCCCACTCTCCAGCGTCGGCTACCTGCTCGGTGATTAGGATATCGGTATCGAAACGCTCTCCGATTTGGTTGTCTCGTAGCAGGCAGTCACTCTGATTGCCGTAAAACTCGGAAGCGAAGCGAACCCTGAGATCGGGATGCGGATCCATGGTCATAACCCAGGCGCTGACGGTCGCCTCGGTGGTACCAGGCGGCAGCGGCACGCATTGATCAAGCTTGTTGTCTCCAAAGCCCCTTTCCAACTGTTCAAACCAGAATACGGTGCCGTTGGAGCGGGCAAACTCAGCCTGACTGAGAAACGCCCGTTCAGACAGGTCGCGCAGAATCCAGCCGATAGGGCCTGAGCCCTCTTCGAAGGAGATATCTGCCGGAAAGTTGACCTCGTCGAAACTGGCGTTTGCAGGACCCGGGCTGCCATTGGCCCAGGCTCCGTCCAGGTAGACTTGGGTCAAGGGATCGGCCGGCTGTCCTTCTTCGCCAGATCGATCACGCACGCGGTAGCTGATCCGGGCAAAATTAATGTTGCCGGCATCCTCCAAATCATCAGCCGAATAGCTGTCTGAGCCAAATCGCGTCCAGACGTTTGGAAGTATGTCCAGATCAAAATCGAAATCGTCGTTGCCGATGTTGCCGTTTCGATCGTCACGATTAAGACAGTCGGACTCGCTGGCGTAGAACTCCACGTTGAGACGCAGGCCAAGCTCGGTGTCGGGAGTGGGGGTCCGCAACCAGATTCCGAAATCGAAATCCTGACCGGTTTCTATTGACACACATTGCTCAAGCTTGTTGTCGCCAAAGCCCCGCTGGAGCGCTTCAAACCGGAAGACGTTTTCACTGCTGAATGCGAACCCGGCCCGGCTAATCAAGGCACGCGCTTCCTGATCGCGAAGGAACCAGCCCGCAGGGGCGGCGTCTTCGGTGAAAGCCTCCTCAGGAGCGAAGTCGGGGTTCACCAGGACGGCGAAGGAGGTAGAGGCGGCCAGCAGCGTCGATGCGGCTGCCAGGGTAAGTAAGGCTCTTTTCATGATGGATACTCCTTGTTTCAAGTGATTGAAGAACGGGAAAGCCCGTTTAGAGCACGTGCTCCCAACCCAAGAATCAGCAGGAACATGACGAGCAGGGCCAGCGGATGGTTGACCGGCACCGAGACGGGCTCGGAGCCCAGCCGAATCTGGTCAAACAGGATGATCGGGGTGCTGGCCTGGGCGGGACTGATGCGATCGCGGGCGCGCAGGGCAATGCGGGCATAGCCGGCCCCGCTGGGGCGTGCGATACCACGCGAGCTGATGGCGTTCCAGGTACCGACGGTCAGGTCCGAGGTGCGGACATCGGTATCGCTGCGAGCGATCCGGTTTTCCCGCGCCAGACAGTCTTCCAGGTTGGCGTGGAAATCGATGTTGAGACGAATGCGAAGGTCAGAGCTGCTCAGTTCCGGCCAGACTT
>SKKV01000015.1 GCA_007123575.1 Wenzhouxiangella sp. | reverse complement strand
CGGCAACGAAATACCTACGGTATTCGTTGCGCGGCATTTGCGGCACATGTCCGCAAATGCCTTCGCTTCGCGGCCCCGGCCGTTCCGGCCGGGCATTAATCCGGCAACCTGTTTGGTTGCCGGTTTAATAGTAAACGGCTTGCCGCGTATCGGCCAGGTGAAGAAAGTCTACAAGCCTCGCGCCCAATCCGGCCGCAGCGCCACCCTGCCGGGCTGATGAATCGCGGTTCGAATCTGCTCCAGCAGGCGCGGCTTGTCCCGGCCCAGCCGGCCTTTCAGTACCAGCCAGTTCGAGGCGTGGTCGGAGCGAAACACCGTGTTTTCAAGTTCCAGTCCTTCCAGCAGGCGTTCCATCTCGCGAAACAGTCCCATCTGGTCCAACGGCTCCCATTCCGGGAAGCCGGCGCGGAAGCGTTCCTCGCCCATCGGGAAGCTGACTACCAGCGTGGCCAGGAATTCCGGCTGGGTGGCGTTGGCCAGGCGCGCCGAGGCATCGGCGTGGGCATCGGAATAAATCTGTCCGCCAAGACCGTTCAGCAGCATGACCGAACGGGTCATGCCGGCCGCGCCCAGCTTGTTCAGGCCGTCGACGGTGGAGGCAAAAGTCTCGCCCTTGTTGACCTTCGCCAGCACGGTGTCGTCACCGGATTCGGCGCCCACGTAAACAATCTTCAGGCCAGCCTCGCGCAGCTCGGTCAATTCGGCCACCGACTTGCGCTTCAGATTGGCAGGCAGACAGTAGCTGGCCACCCGCTCCACCGACGGCATATGCTCGGCAATCGCCTCGAGAATGCGCATCAGCCGGTGGGTCGGCAGCACCAGCGCATCGCCATCGGCCAGAAACACCCGCCGCACATCGGCGCCCAGCAGCCTGCCGCTGTCGCGAATCGAAGTCAGCACCTCATCTTCAGAGCGCGCCCGAAACTTCTTCTGTGGGGCGGTGTACATCTCGCAGTAAGTGCACTTGTTCCAGGAACAGCCGTCGGTGACCGGCAAGATCAGCGAACGCGCCTCGCTGGGCGGGCGAAACACCGGCTCGACGTAGCGGATGGGTATTCGATCAACACTCATGGTTGCCGAGTTTACCCGACTGCTGCGTTGACTTACTCGGCCTCTGTTCCAATCAGCTGGAATTCCGCGCCGTCGAAGTACTGCTCAACAGGGGCCGGGTGGGCGTTGGACCTGGACAGCGAGTCGCCGAACACATCGCTATCTTCGAAACGATCCACGAAGATCTGGCTGATCAAGGCAACATAATCGGTGCCGGAGGCTGATTCCATGGTCCATTCGGTGACGATGTTTTCGTCTTCGTCGGTGACGATGATGTCATCCAGGCTTACCGTGTTGCCCATGTCGATGGTGCCAGTTACGTTCGAGCCATCCGCCCAGTCCTGGGTGTTGGTTCGGTATTGGACCCAGGTCCAGACCCTGACCGGTTTCGGGGTCAGGGAGGCGACCAGGTAGCGCTGGGTGGCCCAGAAGAAAACGAAGTCTCCTTGCAGCCCATCGGGCGCGGTCCAGATTTCCAGCGGGTGGCCCTCGACCTGGAAAAACATCTGCGGTGGCGGCACGTTGCCTTCTATTCGTCCGCTTATCCGAAAGCGGTATGAGACGTAGAGCTGAGTGACAAAGCCGCCGAACTGGATCCAGTCTTCGAAGCGGGCCTGGGCGGTGAGGGTGAGCAGATCGGGCACGCCATCGGGGTTGAAGATTTGCGAGTCTGGCTGGTAGAAGGGCTCGTTTTCGGGGTTGTAGAACGTGTTGCTCAGCTCGCCGCTGGCGCGCACCCGCAGGGTTCCGAACGTGGAGCTGGCTCGCGACTCGCCGCTGAAGACCATGCTGCGCGGATTGTTGTTGCTGTCCAGGCCGGAAAACGTGCGTGGCTCAAGTACGGTTCTAAGCGGCATGCCTTGCGCTGAGCTGCCGCCGGCGAGCACGATGGCCGGTGGAAAAGGGTTGAACCAGAAGTCGGAATTGGTGGCTGCAGCGGTGGCCAGGGTATCGCGCGAAGCCGATTGGCCGTGCGTGTCGGTGGGAACCAGGGCGGGCAGCAGGGCAAGCAGGCTTAGGCAAGTGAGAAGGCGGTGGTTGATTGTCATTGTCGGATCTCTGGTGGCGGGCATATTGTTTACGCGCGCCACGGAGCCGAACTGGATCAATCGGTTTTCAAAATACTGATTTACTGCGCAAGTGCTTCAGCCACGCCTGCGGGGCGCGGATCGGTCAGAGGGCCTTGTCCATCAGGCCAACGGTTTGTCGACCGCCCTCGCGGGCGGCCGATCCCCTGCAGTTCTCGGTCCAGGCGGGGTCCGCCGAACTCGCTGCACGCCCTAAAGGGCGTTCCGCTCAAACAGGCGGCGGCCCTTTATCCGCCTGGCCCTGCGCGCTTCGGCTGCACCTCAAGGCCTGACGCACAAGGCCCTCAGACCGATGGTTGAGGTAGGAAGGTAATCAGGAATGAAAGTTTTGGTCAGCACTCCAGTTCGGCCAACTTGCTCAGGCGGACCAGGTTGAGTGTGCCGGCGCCGAACTCGGGAAGGATCGAATGGTATTCAGCATGGCCGGTCAGGCAGTTCAGCTGCAGTTCGAGCGAGCCCCACTCGAACAGCTCGACATCGTCCGGGTCGAAGGCCGAACCGAATCGGGCGCCCCTGGCGGCAAGCAGTTCCGGCACGTAAATGCGGTCGCCTTCGCGCTCGCCGGTGCCGATCATCCAGTATTGCTCGCCGTCTGGGCTGTAGGTAAACCACAGGATCAGGGCCTGGTCCGGGTTGAACCATTGCAGGGTGAAGCCCTGGCCGGCGCTGTCTGGGTCGTACCACGAGCCGCTCTGGCGGGCATGGTCCGGCACCTCGCTGGCCGGGCCGGGGCAGTCCAGGCCCAGGGGGCGGATCAGTCGTTCCATATGGAAGCTGTTGTGCTGGCCGAAGGCCTCGATGTCGTACCAGCCGTTATCGCAGTCGGAAAAGGTCAGGGTGGCCCAACCGCTCTTGATACGTTCTACTGCCTCGACATCGAAATCCGGGCCGAAGCGACCGCCCGTGGGCAGCAGCAGCGTGTCGAAATGAATCCGGTTGCCGGTGACGATGCCGTCACCGAACAGCCAGCGCTGCTGGCCGTGTTCGTCGTAGGTGAAAAAGTAGGCGATGGCGCGGTTGTCGTCGAGCAGTTCCAGCATCCAGCCTTCCCCGGATCGCTCGCGATCCAGCCACATGGCGCTGTGGCCGGGGCGGCTTAGCGGGGCTGCTTCGACCGGACCGCTGGTCACGGCCGGCTGCAAGGTCTTGTCCGGGCCGCCGGCATCAACCTGGCCGGGCAGGTCGGTTTCGTAGCCTTCCCAGGTGCCGTCAACAAAGTCAACCGCGGTGGCCGGGTCGGCGTCCAGGCGATGGCCGGTCAGGTCGGAAAGGTCCAGCGCCAGCCGGATCGGCTCATCGTCGCTGCCCGCGGCGATCAGGGCATGGTTGTCCAGGGTATCGGCAATGTTGAATGTGGCGCTGAAGGCATCGTCACGATAGCGCAGGCGGCCATGCGGCGCCAGGCCGGCATCTTTCTGCCATTCGGGTTCGCTCCAGTCAATGTCAAGCGCGTCGCCGTTGGCGAGCATGGCCAGGTTGACGGCCAGGCCCGATGCGGGTCGGCCGGGGAACGGCTTGATCTCTCCGTCTTCGCGCCAGCGCATGGGCTTGCTGAAGGCAATCCAGATGCGATAGTCACGGCCGGGTTGCAGGGCCTGGGCCTTGAAGGTCAACAGCTGGCGCTCCAGCTCGTCGGCTTCCTGCCAGCGCGCGCTCCAGATCAGGCTGTCGCTGTCGGCATCGAAGATCTTGGCCTGGAGAATATGCGGCGGCCCGGCCATGTGGTAGGCGGCCGCGGCCATCGACAGGGCCAGGTTTTCGCGCACCCGCCGAATTTCGCTGTTCGGCAGAATGAATCCGTCGTGGCCATTGCTGCGGAAACCACCGTATTCAGCACCGCCCTGGCTGCCGGGTTCGATTTCCCAGGTCATCGAGGGCACCTGGTAGGCATGGCCGAAATATTCCGAGGTAGTGCCGATGCCGGTGTTGGGAAACGAGCGCTCGTCGGTGTAAACCTTGCCGCCGGGCAGCCGGCGGTGGTGCTCGGTAATCATGTTGAACAGGCGGTTCTGAATGGCATTGCGACGCCAGTTGCCGGTATGCACGCTGAAAAACACCCGCGTGTAGGAATGCATGTCGGCATAGAAACGAAGCCGGTCGCCGGGGGCCAGATCGGCGGCGGCGACCAGGGCCTGTGTTTCAGGCTCGGATTGCTCGGCCGGCCCGCGGTAGGTCAGGTCGGCCGGGATGTCGGTGAATTGGGGGCCGGGAAAGAACGGCGGATTGTTGCGGTTGATATCGATGCCCGACAGGTGATCACCGACGGTCGACAATGTCTCATCGGCGCCGCGATGATTTTTGCGCCGCATTCGGCCGTCGCGAGGCCAGAACTGCGGGTGCCGGTTGTCGGTGCCCATCCAGTTCGATGCCGGGTAGCGCTGGGTTTGTAAGAAACCGTCGATGTTGATGACAGGCACCACAACGATATTGACGTGGTCGCGGATGTAGCCCAGCCAATGATCATCATCGGCGTTGTCGGCCATCAGCTCCATCAGCCCGGTGACCACCTCGGGCGACTGCCACTCGCGGGCATGGACCGTGCCGGCGTACATCACCGCGGACTTGGGCTGCCCGAGCGGGTCCAGGTTGGAGTCGCTGCCCAGACGGTAGGCCCAGATATCGCGCCCGAGCAGGGTCTGCCCTACCACTTGCCCGTGCACCACCGGGTTGGTCATCATCAGGTCCTGGTGCCGGGCATGCAGGCCGGCGTAGCTGCGAAAGCCGTCGAAGGGCAGGGCGGTATCAACCGGGGTCGGAACGGGATAGCCCAGGCCCAGGCGTCCGGGGCCTTCGGTCCACTGAACCAGTTCCTGGGCCTGCAATGGCTGCGCTACCAGCGCCAGGGCGATCAGCAGGGCAAGGGCTCGGACGCGGGCAAGCAAGCGTCGATTATTCACCGCAGCCCCCCTTGCTGGCGCGTCTGCACCTGCGGTTCGAGTTCGGCCATCAGCTCCAGGCGCTGGCGAGCACGCTCGGACAGTTCAAGGTTGGCGCCGCCTTGTTCAAGCCAGTTTACCTCGGGCATGCGGGCCAGCTGCAGGGCGGCGTTGGCGCCCAGAACCTCGTCATCCAGCAGGCCCAGCAATTGTTCTCCCCAGGTGAGCTTGGCCTGGTCGTTGCCAGCCACCAGGTCAGTCATTTGCGCCATGGCCAGGGCGGCCACGCCGCTGTCGGCATGTTCCAGGGTTTGCTGCATCAGGGCCAGCTGCGCTTGCGCTGGCCACTGTCGGATGGCGGCCTGCAGCAAGGCGCTGGTCTGAGGCCCGCTCAGCGCCGGCAGCACGGCCAGCAGGTCGGCTGCCGACTGGCGGGCCAGGTGCACGTAGGCCAGCAGGTGCGGCTGGGGCGAAGACTCGGTCAAGGCTTGGGCCAGCCAGTCCAGCCGCTTGGGCGGCAGCGCAGGCAGCGCCCAGCGAATGCCGTTTGACCAGGGATCGGTCGGCTCGGGCCGGTAGGTGTCCAGCAGTGCTGGCAGGGCAGTGGGCTTGGTGTCGGCCAGGGCATCGGCGGCAGCCTGGAACTGCCACTGGTTGGCCAGCCCGCTGGCTGCGGCAGCGACGTCGAACAGGGCGACCAGGTAGCTTGCCGATTCCGGATGCCGGGTCACCGCTTGCGGCTGGTAAGCCTGCAGCCAGGCCATTACCGCCGGCGGTACGCTATCTGGCGGTTCCTGACGCAGTCGGCGAACATACTCGTAGAAAACCGCGTCGCGCTGGCTGGCGCTCAGCGCCGGCCCTCTGGCTACCCGTTCCAGCTTCCTGACTTGATCAGCAGCAGCGGCTCCCGAGGTACTGTGCCCCAAGAGCATCTGGGAGTGCTGACGCACTTGGCTGTCAAACAGGACGGCCCGTTGAACGGAACCCACCTCGACTAGCCCGCCGGCCCACAGAAGGGACAATGGGCTCAGTAAAGTCAGAAACCCAATCACCGTAAGAAAAGCTGAGCGAGCGGATAGCATGGCGCGTTCCATGGCAACGGACGACTGATTATCCTAACTCAGCCTGAACAGCTGTTTATTCAGCTACCAGACGCGGTCCCGATCAGAATTGAAACAGTGAGACGCCGGCCGTTACCGTAGTCTGCTTGTGGTTGTAGTCGATCAGGCTTTCGCCGTAGCCGCTGAAGATCGAGAAATAACCGTGCATGTCGCCGAGCAGCGGAAAGTGATAGGCCAGCTCGGCCATGCCCTTTCGGGTGGACGGGTTGAGCCGGGCGTTCAGCTCGAGGCGGCTGGCATTGAGGTGTCGGATGATGTGCAGATCACCGTAACCGAAGTAATCTTCGATGTCGGCATTGTCGTCGGGATCTTCTCGCAGCACGCGTACCCGGGGCCGGAGATAAACCTCAGTGTCTTGCCCCATTAATCCAACATTGGCGTAGAGATAATTCCAGCTTCGCGAAATACCCAGCACCGAGCCGCGGCCGTTGGACTGATGCTTCAGGCCCAGGCTGACCATTTCCCAACGCCAGCGCTCGCCCAGCGGTACACCGACCCGCCAGACTGAGAATATTTCCGGCATGTAGTTGGTCTCACGAAACGGTGAAGAATTGGATGAGTTGTACGATTGCCAGTAGGCGGTCTGGGTGTAGGCGAACCAGATGTCACCGTTGTCGCCAATCGGGTTGTCCCAGAGTTTGGTTCTGAGACTTAAGCGGATGCTGCTCTCCACGGGGTCGAGCGGGAACGGGGACGTGGCTTCCCCGGAGGGTGAAGCCGGCTGCTCGTTAGGGTTGTTGCTCCAGCGTGCCGGCGATGCCAGCAAGGGCTTGTAAGTCCGGATCCGTCCGCGCCCGCTGTGGGTTTGGTCGTCCAGTTCCCAGAACAGGTTCATCCGATTGACTTCGCGCGGCCCCGGTCGAGTTTCTACAGGCGTTTCCGGTGTTTCCAGCAGGCGATCAAAGCAGGCCAGGCGCTGCTCCGGATCGCGAATTTCCTGGCAGCTTTCCACCTGCTGACGCAGATCCGTCGGATCGGCGGCCAGCGCCGTATTGAATGACAGCAGCAGTAGCACGACGCCGGTGCAGATGCATTGGAGATTGAAATTGGTCATTGCCTGCCGCTAAGCTCCCTCAGTAGGTTGACAGGATAGCACTTGGGATGGTCGGGAAAAGTTCGTGAGCCGGTTTGGGCACGGCTGGCGCGTAAGTATCGGGAGTGCCCCAAAAAGACAAGAGGATGTTGCCATGAGCTGGATGTACAGACCCGCTTTTGCCTTACTCGCCGTGTTTTTTGTCGGGTTGGTCCAGGCCCAGACATCGACCACGGTTCGGGTCGGCGACATTCGTCTCGATCGTACTTCGCCAAGCTTTCAAAGTTATGCCGACGGGCGCCAATTCACGATTGTTTCCTTCGCGCCTTCAGGCACCGCCAGTGGCCCGGTCACGCCGGTTGCCCTGTCCCTGGACGCACCAGGAGACTCAAACAGCGGCTGCGAGCCAGAGCATTTTTCCAGCTTTCCCGCCGGCCACATTGCGCTGATTCAGCGCGGTGGCTGCCCGTTTTCCACCAAGGTGCTGAACGCCGAGGCCGCTGGCGCCAGCGCCGTGATCCTGTTTGACCAGGGCACGCAGGCCAACCTGCCGCTGCCGGCTTTTACCCTGGGCGAAGGCTTTACCGGCACCATACCGGTGCTTGCCTTGACCTTTGAATGGGGCCAGTTCTTTGCCAACACTTCGGGCTTGGCAGTGGACATCGAGACCAATTTGTTCAGCGGCCCGCAGACCGTGGCCTTGCTGCGCTATTGCGAGGGCAATCCCGAGCATTGCGCCTTGTCGGTGCGTCATGTCAATGCCGGTTGGGAGCGTCACTTCAATCCCGAGCGGCTGCATTCCACCGCCTCAACCTACAAGACCTTGATGTTGCTGGCCTATGCCGAGGCGGTCGTGGCCAAGCAGCTTGACCCGAACTTTACTGTCGACAAAGAAGAATGGGCGCGTTTTTCCATGCGCTCGGATGGCGGCGCGCTTGTTGCTGCCTGGGACCGGCTTGGTAATCCCGACCAGGTCAGTATTGAACAGATGATGTCGGTGATGATGCGAGAGTCCGACAACGCCGCGCCCGACTGGTTGCTCAACGAACTGGGCGAGGCGGCGGTGGCTGAAGTGGTGGACCAGTATATCGACGGCCATCACGATGTGCCGATCAGCATCAACGCTTTTTTCCAGTTCTTTCAGGGGATGACCACCGAGCCGGGTCCTGCAGCTCGGATCATCGGCAAGTATGACAGCCTGCTGGATGAAGGCTGGCGTGATGAACTCAACGCGCTGTTCCAGGGGCAGATGCAGGACGATACCTGGATGCAGGATCAGCGAAATTTCATCTGTACCGCCTTGCCCTGGGATTCAGTGCCCCCCGGCTGCAGTTTTGGTGGCCAGAACAGCTTTGAAGATCGCCGAACCATTCTCGGCCGCTATTTCTCTCGCACCAACAGCCGCACCATGCTGGAACTGATGACCGCCCTGCTGCAACGTGACCTGCTTGACCCCGATGTGCAGGCCGTCGTCGAGCCGCTGATGGAATGGCCGTTGGAGGTTGAGGGGATCAGCGATCGTTTCAGTCGCTTCGGTGCCAAGGGTGGCAGCTTCGGGCCGCAGAATGTCTGCAACATGACCGCCTACCTGGAAGACGCGGCCAGCGGCGACCAGGTCGCCGTGGCCTTGTTCATTCATGAAAGCGTGCACAGCTGCGGCGCCGGCCTGTTCCCGTCTGCATTCGTTCAGGCCTTCGCCGAAGACGCCGACTTTCGCGAACTGGTCCGCAACGAACCGATGTTCGATCGAGTTTTCAGCGATCGCTTTCAGATGCCCTAGCCAGTTCCTGGATTTCGCTATCGGTGACCTCGTCGCCCAGCAAGTGT
>SKKV01000214.1 GCA_007123575.1 Wenzhouxiangella sp. | reverse complement strand
CCCCGCTGCTGGGCCTGCTCGGCACCGTGGTCGGGATGATTCGGGTGTTCAGTGCCATCATGGTCCACGGCGTTGGTGACCCCAACGAACTGGCCGGCGGAATTTCGGAAGCCTTGATCACCACCGCCGCCGGGCTGACGGTGGCCATTCCGGCCTATTTCTTCTACCGCTATTTTCGCGGCCTGGTCCGTAGCTACGTGGTCCAGATGGAACAGCAGGCCCTGATCCTGATGCAGGCGATTGAACGCGGCGGACAGCGCCGAGCCTGAGCCGATGAAAATTTACGAAGAAGACCGCGAAGAACCGGAGATCAACCTGACCTCCTTGATTGACGTGGTTTTCCTGCTGCTGATCTTTTTCATGGTCTCGACCACCTTCGAACGTCAAGCCCTGCTGCAGCTGGACCTGCCGGAGGCTTCCACGGCCGAAACCGAGGCATTGCCTTCGGTCATCGAGCTGATCATCACCGATGACGGTCGCATGTTCATCGATGACCAGATGCTGGCCGACGACCGCCGCCAGACCGTGCAGGCCGGCCTTGTGCAGCGCTTTGCCGACAATCCCGACGCCACCCTGGTCATTCGCGCCGATGCCGAAGCGCCGCATCGGCTGGTGGTGCGCGCTCTGGATGCGGCCGCCGCCGAAGGCATTCGGCGCCTCACCATCGCGGCCGTGGAAGAGGGCAGGGAAGGCCAGTGACCGCGCCGAACAGCGCAGGGCTGTACCGGCGCCTGCTGTCGTATGTCGGTCGCCATCGCCTGATTTTCGGCCTGGCCCTGGCGGCCGTGGCCCTGGATGCGGCCGGCCAGGGCCTGTTTTTCTACCTGCTGCGGCCGCTGGTCGATGAAACTATTGCCGCGCCCGACCCCACCTTCAGCCTGTGGCTGCCGGCCCTGGTGCTGGCTGCCGTGCTGCTCAGAATCGTCGGTAATTTTGGCGGCATGTTTGGCATGGAATGGGTCGGGCGACGACTGATTGCCGACCTGCGCGGCGACCTGTTTGCCCGCTATCTGAATTTGCCCGCCAGCCACTTCGACCGCGAATCCTCCGGCCAGATGATCTCGCGGGTCACCTACAACGCCGAGCAGGTTGCCCAGGCGGCCACCACCGCGCTGATCGGCTCGGTGCGCGACGTGTTTACCGTGATCGCCCTGCTGACCGTGATGGTCATTCAATCCTGGCGCCTGACCCTGACCATGCTTTTGCTGGTACCGGTGATTGCCCTGGTCGTGACCGTGATCTCGCGCCGCTTTCGGCGCATTTCCGGCCGTATCCAGGAGTCCATGGGCGATGTCACCCATGTCACCGAAGAGGCCGTGGACGGTCATGAAGTGGTCAAGATTTTTGGCGGTCAGGCCCGCGAACAGGCTGCCTTTTCCGAAATCAATGAATCGAACCGGCGCCTGCACCTGCGCCTGATGGCCACGCAGCTGGTTTCGTCGTCGATGATCCAGCTGGCCGCCGGGCTAGCGGTCATTTTGCTGCTGATCATAGCGGCCAGCGATTTCATGCGTGCCGAGGTCACGGCCGGCATCTTCATGTCGGTGCTGGCGGCCATGGTTGCCTGCATTCCGCCGCTGAAGCGCCTGACCAAGATGCACGCGGTCATCGAAAAAGGTCTGGCCGCTGCCGACAGCATCTTTCGGGTCATCGATGCACCGACAGAGCCGGATCTCGGCCAGCACGACCCGGGCCGGGTCCGGGGCGCCATCGAGTTTCGAGACGTGAGCTTTCAATACCCGGGCACCGAGCGATCGGCTTTGACCGGCATTGACTTAAGCATTGCGCCCGGCAGCGTCACGGCCCTGGTCGGGCGGTCCGGCTCCGGCAAAAGCACCTTAGTCAAGTTGCTGCCGCGCTTCTACCTGCCAAGCGCCGGGCAAATTCTGATCGACGGACACGATATTGGCGAATTCCGGCTGGCCGCGCTGCGTCGCCAGATTGCGCTGGTCAGCCAGGACGTGGTCCTGTTCAACGACACGATCGCGGGCAATATTGCCTACGGCGTGCCGGGCGAGGTCAGCCGCGAGCGCATTGTTGATGCCGCCCGCCAGGCCCACGCGCTGGAGTTCATCGAGCGCCTGCCGAACGGTCTGGATACGCCCATTGGCGAAGACGGCGCGCTGCTGTCCGGCGGCCAGCGCCAGCGCATCGCCATTGCCCGGGCGCTGCTGAAGGATGCGCCCATCCTGATCCTGGACGAAGCGACCTCTGCCCTGGATGCCGAATCCGAGCGCGCGGTTCAGGCCGCGCTCGAGGCCTTGATGAGCGATCGCACCACGCTGGTCATCGCCCATCGCCTGGCGACCGTGCGCAAGGCCGACCAGGTCGTGGTCCTGGACCAGGGGCGAGTGGCCGAAGTCGGCAGCCACGACAGCTTGCTGGCCCGAGCGGACGGCATCTACCAACATCTCCATCGGCTGCAGCTCCAGGATTCATCGGCAGTGTCTTGAGCCATGTTGCGCGGGCGCCTTGAGCAGCATTTCAATCGCATCTGGTACCAGCAAGCCAGACCGCCGCTGCTGTACCGATTGCTTTCCCGGATTCATGCTCGCCTGCCGCAGGCTCGTTTTCGGCGCCCCACGGCCAGGCCGCCGGTGCCGGTGATTGTTGTTGGCAACCTGACCGTGGGCGGCGGCGGCAAAACCCCGCTGGTGATTGCCCTGGCCCGTCACCTGCTCGCCGGCGGCCACCGGGTGGCGGTGATCAGCCGCGGCTACGGCGGAACGGCCAACGCATCGCCCAAGCGGGTGCAGCGCGGTGATCGTCCGGCACGGGTCGGCGACGAACCGCTTTTAGTCGCTGACCAAACCGATGCGCCGGTCTGGATCGGTCGCCAGCGTGCGCAGGTGCTCGAGGCGGCCGTCAGTGCGGGAGCGAACGTGATCATCAGCGATGATGGCCTGCAGCATACCGCCCTGGCCAGAAGCTTCGAGATTTGCTTGATTGACGGCGGGCGTGGCCTTGGCAACGGCGAGCTGCTGCCGGCCGGGCCGCTGCGCCAACCTGCCTCGCGGCTGGACCAGGTTGACCTGGTGCTGGTCAAGGGCGAAGGCCAGGGGCCTGCCGGGGCAGTCCGGGTTGATCTGGTGCCGGAGTGCTTGACGGTGCTTGGCAATGAAGAGCGCTTGACCCTGGACGATTGGCGCGGGCGGCGGGTCAACGCGGTGTGCGGTATTGCCAATCCGGACGGGTTTTTCCGGACCCTGAAAGCGCTGGACATGACGGTCGAGCCGCACGCCTTCCCGGACCATCACCGATTCAAGAAAACCGACATGGAGGGTCTGGATGGGTCGGTCGTGGTCACAGCCAAGGATGCGGTCAAGCTGCGTGGGCTCGGTCTCGAGCAAACGGTCTACGTCCTGCACGTTGCCCTGGATTTACCCGAGGCAGTAATAACGGCAGTTGACCGCCATCTGTCTGAATGGAACGCAAGCGCATGAACAACAAAGAATTTCATATTCTGATTCCGGCCCGGCTGGATTCCACCCGTCTGCCGCGCAAGGCCCTGGCTGACCTGGGCGGCCGTCCGATGATATTGAGAACCCTGGATCGGGCCCTGGACAGCGGCGCGGCCAGCGTTACCGTGGCTACCGACAGTGAAGAGATTGCGGCCGTGGTCAGAAACGCCGGTGGTGAAGCCATGCTGACCGACCCGGCCCATCGTTCCGGAACCGATCGCCTGGCCGAAGCGGCCGTTCGACTGGGCCTGGACAGCTCGGCCGTGGTCGTCAACCTGCAGGGCGATGAGCCGGCCATGCCAGCCGCCTGCCTGCGCCAGGTCGCGGCCTTGCTGGCTGAAGACGAGGCCGCCGACATGGCAACACTGTGGCAGCCCCTGGCCGATGAAGCGCAGTGGCGTGACCCGAACGTGGTCAAGCTGGTTGCCGACTATAAACGTCGGGCGTTGTATTTTTCGCGCGCGCCAATTCCCTGGCCGCGCGCCGGCGGCGGGCCGGGCGAGGCCGGTTGCCGGCATGTCGGCCTGTACGCCTACCGCGCCTCAAGTCTGGCCGCCTGGACAAAACTGCCGGAAAGCCGGCTGGAGGCGCTGGAGTCGCTGGAACAGCTGCGCGCCCTGGAGGCCGGCTGGCGCATCCTGGCCGATCGTGCCTGCGCGCCGATTCCGGTTGGAATCGATACGCCCGAGGACCTGGAACGGTTCCGGGCGACGCTTGACTAACGTCTATAAAGTAGTATCAATAGTTACCGGATCCCGCTTGATGGAAACTGCAGCATGAACTCCTATCTCTTTGTTTGCCTTGGCAATATCTGCCGCAGTCCAACGGCCAAGGCGATGTTCGACTACAAGTTTCAGCAGGCCGGCATCGAGGTGTTCACCGACTCGGCCGGCACATTGGGCTACCACGTCGGCAAGGCGCCGGATGCGCGCGCCATTCGCCATGCCATGGATTGGGGTATGGATATCCGCGACCAGCGCGCGCGCCAGGTCACGGTGGCGGATTTCCGCCGCTTCGATCGCATATTTGCCATGGATCAGAGCAACCTTGACGAGCTTGCCCGGATGATGCCGCCGAACGCCACCGCGCGGGTCGAGCTGGTCATGAGCCTGGCACCGGACTACGGCCTGCACGAGGTGCCCGATCCTTACTATGGCGGCGACCAGGGCTTTCAGCAGGTTCTCGACATGCTGGAGGCCGCGGCCAGCCGCTTGATCGAGGAGTTGGCGAACCCACGGTGAGCGAATTCGACGGACGGGCATTCGCGCGCTCGCTGTCGACCGGGCCGGGCGTTTACCTGATGCGCGATGCGCGTGGCCAAGTGCTGTACGTGGGCAAGGCGCGCAACCTCAAGCGGCGTGTGGGCAGCTATTTCGACCGCCGCGACAAGGGCTCGCGCATCAACCTGATGGTGCGCAAGATCGCCAGCATGGAAGTCAGCCTGACCCGGACCGAGACCGAAGCGCTGCTGCTGGAAAACGAGTGGATCAAGGCCCATCGGCCACGCTTCAATATCAACCTGCGAGACGACAAGAGCTACCCCTGGATCCGGCTCGATACCTCGCACGAGTTTCCGCGAATCGGCTTTTACCGCGGATCGCGCAAGCACCCCGGCCAGTATTTCGGCCCGTTTTCCAGCGCCGGCGCGGTGCGCGAATCCCTGAACCAGATCTATCGGCTGCTCGGACTTCGCCAGTGCCGCGACAGCGTTTTTGCCAATCGCAGCCGGCCCTGCCTGCAGTACCAGATCAACCGCTGTACCGCGCCATGCGTGGGCTACGTCAGCCGCGACGACTATGCCCGCGATGTCCAGGCGGCCGTCGAGTTCCTGAAAGGTCGCGACCAGGCGGTGATTGAATTGCTCGGCGAGCGCATGCAGCGCGCCAGCGCCGAGCTCGAGTTCGAAAAGGCGGCCCAGCTGCGTGACCAGATTCAGAACCTGCAGCGCGTGCGCTCCAGCCAGTACGTCGCCGACGGTGCCGAAGACCTGGACGTGATCGCGCTGGTGTCGGCATCCGGCCAGGCGGCCGTGCAGGTGGTTTCATTTCGACACGGGCGCAACGTCGGCGGCCGCTGCTTCTTTCCCGCCAACCTGCCCAAGGCTGCCGAGCCGGGCGAGATCATGGCCGCTTTCCTCGGTCAGTATTACGCCGAGCGCCGGCCGCCGGCGGCGATGATCCTGTCGGCCGCGCCCGACCAGGCCAGCCTCTGGAAAGAGGCCTTGAGCCGGCGTCGCGAGGGCAAGGTACATTTGAGCTGGCGGGTGCGGGGGCAGCGGGCGAAGTGGCTGCAAATGGCGCTGACCAATGCCGAGGATGCGCTCAGGCGCCGCCTGGCCGATCGCGACCAGGTCGGTCGCGGCCTGGCCGAGCTGGCCGAACTGTTGAAGCTGGATCATGTGCCCGAGCGCCTGGAGTGTTTTGATATCAGCCACATCTCGGGCACCGAAACGGTCGGTTCTTGTGTCGTATTTGGCGCGGAAGGAGCGCAGAAGGCGCAATACCGCCAGTACAACGTTGAAGGGATTGTCCCGGGCGATGACTACGCGGCCATGGAACAGGTGCTCAGGCGGCGCTACAAGCGCCTGGCAGAAGAGGGCGCCGAGCTGCCTGATTTGCTGGTAATCGACGGTGGCAAGGGCCAGGTCAGCCGTGCCGAATCGGTGTTGGAAGAGCTGGGCCTGGATGCCGTGCCGGTGATGGGGGTAGCGAAGGGGCCGGCCCGCCGCTCGGGTCACGAGACTTTCATCTTGCGCGGTTTCGAAGTCAAACCGGGGCCGCATCACCCGGCTTCGCACATGATCCAGCAGATTCGCGATGAAGCGCACCGTTTCGCGATTCAGGCCCACCGCAAGCGGCGCCAGAAGCGCGCCCAGGCCTCACCGCTGGAGCAGGTGGCCGGCGTTGGCCCGCAGCGGCGTCAACGCCTGCTGAAGCATTTCGGCGGACTCAAAGGCTTGATGAAGGCCAGCCCCGATGAACTGGCCCGGGTGCCGGGAATCAGCGCCGCGCTGGCCGAGCGGATAGTTGAACACCTGCGGGAAGCGCCCAAGCCCGGCTGACAAACGCCAAAGTACTCGGCGTTTGCGGGATAATGGCGGCCTGAACGTCGGAGACCGTCTTCTTGTCGCTTACCATTCCTACGCTGTTGACCTTGCTTCGCATCGTGATGATTCCGGTGCTGGTGCTGGTCTTTTACCTGCCGGTGGCGTGGGCCAACGTGGCGGCGGTGACGATCTTCGCCCTGGCCGCGATAACCGACTGGCTCGATGGCTGGGTCGCGCGCCGGTTCGGGATGACCAGCACCTTCGGTGCATTCCTCGACCCGGTCGCCGACAAGCTGATGGTCGGCGTGTCGCTGCTGATCATCGTTCAAGCGCATCCCGAGATTATTCTGGCGCTGGCAGCGGCAACCATCATCGGCCGGGAGATCACCATTTCTGCGTTGCGTGAATGGATGGCTGCGCTGGGTGAAGGTGCGCGGGTTCGAGTGGCCTGGACCGGCAAGCTCAAGACCATCCTGCAAATGGTGGCGATCGGCTTTTTGCTCTACGGCGAACCGCTGGGCCCGATCCCGGTGCTGACCATCGGCCGCTGGCTGCTGGTGGCCGCCGCCGTTCTGACCATTTCGTCGATGTTTACCTACTTGCGTTCGGCCTGGCCGGCGATCCGTCAGCGTGGCTGAAACAATTTACTTCCAAAAAACCCAATATGCCAAAACGTCAATCCAGCGCCGCCATGGCCGACCTGGCCGATCGCCACGAGCTGTATGAAGCCAGCGTTCAGGATACCGAGACCGAGCTTGAGTTCGTTTCCGAAACCTTCGAGTCGTTGACCGGCCGTCCGCTGAAGCTGATCCGTGAAGACTTCTGCGGCACGGCCAACACCGCCTGTGCCTGGGTGCGCGGCGGCGCTGACCATCGGGCCGTGGCCGTTGACCTGGATGGCGAGGTGCTGGGTTGGGGCAGGCGCACACATTTCGATGCACTAACCGATGAGCAGAAGCAGCGTATCGAACTGATTCAGGATGATGTGCTGACGGTCGACGCCGGCCAGTTCGATGTCGTGCTGGCGATGAACTTCAGCTACTACCTGTTTGCCACCCGGGCAACACTGCGCGGTTACTTCGAGCGCGTGCGCGAGGCCCTGGTCGATGATGGCGTGCTGTTTCTCGATGCCTTCGGCGGCTACGATGCCCACCGCGAGTTGGAGGAGCGAACCGAGTACGACGACTTCACCTACGTCTGGGACCAGGCCAGCTTCGATCCCATCAATCACTACATGACCTGCCAGATTCACTTCGAATTTCCGGACGGGTCGAAGTTGGAGCGCGCTTTCGAATACCACTGGCGGCTGTGGACGCTGCCAGAGATTCAGGAACTGTTGCTGGAGGCCGGCTTTGGCTCGGCCACGGTCTACTGGGAAGGCACTGACGAGGAAACCGGCGAGGGCGACGGCATTTACAGCCCCAGCGAAACCGGCGACGCCGACGCCGGTTGGATCTGCTACATCGTCGCCCGCAAGTAAGCCGGCGCTTTCTTACATTGCGATGAAAATCTGATCCAGCCAGCGATCCAGACCTTCGAAGTCCTCCGTCGTGGCCGGGACAAATCGATCAATATCAAGCTCGTGCAGTGCGCCAAAGTGTTCGCCGTCCTCGTGCAGGACGATGAGGGCCGCTGTCAACTCGCGTTGCACAGACGCGGGAACGTCCGGGCCGGCGGCGATCACCGCATGCGGGAAAGGTTCGGAGGTCCGAACGACCTCCATGTTGACGTAGCGCGCCACCAGGTTGTGTGGAACGATAGCGGCTTCCGCTTCCATCGAAAAAACGATCTCAACGGCATCCAGCCAAGAACTCGCGTTCGACTGGATGATCGGCTGCTGCATGGGGTTGTCGTACCAGCTCGACAGAATCAAATAGCCCAGGCTGGGCGCCGGCATGCTGGACACAGGTCGGCCAACAAAGTCTGATAGCCCGGCGTCAATATTCATGCCCGAGGTCAGCAGGGAAAACGTGCCTGGCTCGGAGGCTTTGACCAGCGGCGTGTAGCCCTGGCGATTGATTCGCATCGAGATCAGGTGAGCATCTTCCAACACCAGATCAGGTTGTCCGCCGCGGCGAATATCCAGCCAGAAGCGGTGAAAATCGCGAGGGATCTTGAGCTCGAAGGTATGCGGAGAGGTTTCGTTCAGGTAGTCGACCAAGGGGAGATAGACGCTTATGGCCTGATCGGGGATAAAAATCGGATGGGCCTGAATGCTGAAAGTACGCGGCTCAATTGGCTCGTCGGCGACGGCTGGAATCACGTCTTCCGGGGCCGGCTCGGCATCGGCAAGTCCCTCGGGTGCCTCGTCTCCGGCAAACTCGTCCTCAGGTTCCAGTAGCTCCTCGACCGATTCCTCGACGACCAATTCCTCGACTGACGTTTCGTCAACGGGCACCTCGGCGTCGAGTTCGGGCTCGTTGACTGCTTCTTCATCGATACCCTGCTCGATCTCTGGTTCGATCTCTGGTTCGATCTCTGATTCGATCTCTGATTCGATCTCTGATTCGATCTCTGATTCGATCTCTG
>SKKV01000242.1 GCA_007123575.1 Wenzhouxiangella sp. | reverse complement strand
TGGGCACCTTGTGGTGCGGCTTCGATCCGGAAACCGCGCTGATGCCGGCCATCATCGCCAGCATGATTGCGCTGGTGCCGGGCATGGACCTGACCACCGCCTGTCGCGAGCTGGCCACCGGCCACTTGGTCTCCGGCGCTTCCCGCATGGCTTTTGCGCTGATGATCTTTGCCCTGCTGACCTTCGGCCTGGTCATGGGCGGCATGGCCGGGCAATTGCTGGTCGGGCCAGTGGATCTGATCAGCCCGTCGCCTCGGCCTGACTGGTTGCCGCCCCTGGCCATATTGATCGCTGCCCTTGGCCTTATGCTGCTGTTCCAGGCCCACCAGCGCGATTGGATCTGGATGCTGGGCGCCTGCCTGCTGGCCTGGGCTGGCGCCAGCCTGGGCGCGTTTCTGGGCGCCCCGGTGATGGGCGCGTTTCTGGGGGCGCTGGTCGTCGGACTGGCCGGTAACCTGTTCGTCAAATTCACCGGCCGACCGGGCTCCATCATGCACTTGCCAGGTTTGATTCTGCTGGTTCCCGGCAGCATCGGGCTGCGCAGCCTGGCCACCCTGCTCGGTGACGATGTGATTTCCGGCATCGAAACGGCCATGCTGGCAGGGATCATCGCGGTGGCTCTGACGACGGGAATGATCCTGGCGAGCGTGTTACTGCCGCCGAGGAATGCGCTGTGACAGCGCGGGAAGCGGGGGGAGAAGGGAAGAGGGAGAGGAATGGGGCGATTTCCTTCTACCCATCTGCCCTACAATAATCTGGGGATCACGCCGAGCCATGCTATGAGCATCGACATCCGCAAAAAGCACGACAAAACGCTTGAAGAAGCACAGGAAATTGCTGATTCTCTGGCCCAGGACCTGGCTGACAAATTCGACATCGATTATGGCTGGGACGGCGACACGATCGTGTTCCAGCGCCTGGGCGTGCATGGAGAAATCGACGTGGACGAGGAGGTGGTGCATGTGCGCGCCAGGCTGGGCTTTTTGCTCAGCTACCTGAAGCCGGCCGTGGAGAAGGAAATTCACCGCTACCTGGACGAGCACTTTCAGTAAACACCGCGCTGCCTCATGCGATAATGGATGACTCTGTTCATCTACTTCCGGGGTGCTCTCATGTCTGATCCTGTCGTTATCGTTTCCGCTCGCCGTACTGCCATCGGTTCCTTCCAGGGCCAATTCTCTGCCGTAAAAACCCCTGAGTTGGGTGCCACGGCGATTGCCGCGGCCATTGCCGATGCCAAGGTGGATGGCGCCGATATTTCCGAGGTCATCATGGGCTGCGTGCTGCCCGCCGGCACCGGCCAGGCCCCGGCTCGCCAGGCTGCGCTCGGCGCAGGCCTGCCAACCAGCACTGGATGCACCACCATCAATAAGGTCTGCGGCTCCGGCATGAAAGCGGTCATGCAGGGCGCTGATGCCATTGCCGCTGGCAGTGCTGATATCGTCGTTGCTGGCGGCATGGAATCCATGACCAACGCGCCCTACCTGATCAGCCGGGGTTTGCGCATGGGCCACACCCAGACGCTGGACCACATGTTCTATGACGGCCTGCAAAACCCCTACGACGGCCAGATGATGGGCCAATTCGGCGAACAGTGCGTGGCCAAGTACGGTTTCACCCGCGAAGACCAGGACAACTTCTCCAAGGCCTCGGTAGAGCGCGCCATGGCCGCGATCGACAGCGGTGCTTTTGACAACGAAATTGCGACCCACACCGTCAAGTCACGCCGTGGCGATGTCGCGATCAGTACCGACGAAGAGCCGGCTCGCTGCAACACTGAAAAGATGCCCTCGCTGCGCCCGGCCTTCGCCAAGGATGGCACCATTACCGCGGCCAGCTCATCGAAGATTTCCGATGGCGCCGCCGCTGTCGTTTTGATGCGCGCTTCAGAAGCCGAGCGCCGTGGCCTGCAGCCGCTGGCTCGCATTGTCAGCCATGCTGTCCACGCCCATGAGCCGGAGTGGTTTACCACGGCCCCTGTCGGCGCCATGCAGAAAGTGCTGGAGCGTGCTGGCTGGCAGGCGGACGAGGTGGATCTGTTCGAGGTCAACGAAGCCTTCGCTACCGTCACCATGGCGGCAATGAAGGACTTGGACCTGCCGCACGACAAGGTCAACGTCAACGGCGGCGCCTGTGCCCTGGGTCACCCGATCGGTGCCAGCGGTGCGCGCATTCTGGTGACCTTGATTCACGCTCTGAAAAACCGCGGCGGCAAGCGTGGCGTGGCCTCGCTTTGCATTGGCGGTGGCGAAGCCACGGCCATGGCCGTGGAACTGGCCTGATCGTCGGTGAGCCGCGATAACCGGGTGCGCGTGGTCGAAGTCGGACCACGCGACGGCCTGCAAAATGAGCCCTACACCATCCCGACCGCAGTCAAGCTGGAGCTTATTCACCGGCTCAACGACACCGGGGTGCAGACCATCGAGGCAACCAGCTTCGTCAGTGATCGCGCCATCCCACAGCTTGCCGATGCCGAGGCCGTATTCGAGGGGCTGGAGCGCATGCCTGGCATTCACTACCCGGCGCTGGTACCGAACGAGCGCGGCTACGACCGCGCCCGGGCCGTGGGCATCAACGAAATCGCGGTATTCACTGCCGCCTCGGAGGCTTTCAACCAGCGCAATATCAACTGCAGCATCGAAGACAGCCTGCGCCGCTTTGCGCCCGTGCTGCGACGCGCGCGCGAGGATGGCGTGCGTGTACGCGGCTATGTCTCCACGGTGCTGGGCTGCCCTTACCAGGGTGAAGTGCCCGTCGCCGACGTGGTGCGGGTATCTGAAGCATTATTCGAGGCTGGCTGCGCCGAGATCTCGCTGGGTGACACAATCGGCGTCGGCACCCCGGTCAAGGCCCGGCAGATGTTCAAGACCGTGGCAGAGTCGATTCCGGTCGACGCGCTGGCCGTCCACTTCCACGACACCTATGGCCAGGCCCTGGCGAACATTCTGACCTGCATGGAGCTCGGCGTGCGGGTGGTCGACAGCTCTGTCGCAGGCTTGGGTGGCTGCCCCTATGCGCGCGGTGCTACCGGCAACGTGGCTACCGAGGATGTCGTCTACATGCTCGACGGCATCGGCATGGACCACGGCATCGACCTGATCGCCATGGCCCAGGTCGGCGACTGGATCGCCGGCGAACTAGGCCGCCCCCGCTCCCGCACCGGCCAGGCCATCCTCAAAAGAAACTGAGCAGACAGACGGGAAATCCTTTTGGACGCGAAGAAGGCAAGCAGCAAAGCGGCGAAGTCGAACAGGTCCTATTCACCGCAAGGTGACAGGGAGCAAATTGCTGCTGATATCGTCGATTCCGCGATCAAGATTCATTCCGCGCTGGGGCCTGGGCTGTTGGAATCTGCCTACCAGGCATGTCTGGCACATGAATTGACCAATCGTGGTTATACCGTTGCCACGGAAGTTCTTCTGCCACTTGAGTATGCGGGGTTGACGATCGAAAAACCTATAGGCTTGACATGCTTGTAAACGACCTTGTGGTGGTTGAAAACAAAGTGGCACTAAATTTATCGCCACTCCATCATGCGCAGGTTTTCACCTACCTCAAGCTCACTGGACTAAATTTAGGCCTGCTCATCAACTGGAATAACCGCTTGATAAAAAACGGCATCAAACGAATCGTACGCGATTTATAGAGCAGTTTTTACCCACTTCTTAGCTTTGCTGCTTTATTGCTTTGCGACCAAAAAGATTTTTACTTGGAGTATTGAAATGGAACTGAGAAATATCAAGGCAGTTGTGACCGGTGGGGTGTCGGGGTTGGGGTTGGCTGTGGCCAGGCGGTTTGTGGCCTCAGGTGGCAAGGTGGCTTTGCTGGATGTAAACGAGGACAAGGCGGCCTCGGCCGTGGCTGAGTTGGGTGAGGAGAATGCTCGGTTTTTTCGGGTGGATGTCACCAGCGAAGAAGATGTCGTCAGCGTCCTGGCCCAGGCCAGGGAATGGCTGGGTGGCTTGAACGTGGCGATGAACTGTGCCGGGATTCTCGGCGCGGGCCGTGTGCTGGGCCGTGAGGCGCCGATGCCGCTGGATAACTTTTCCAAGACCGTGATGGTCAACCTGGTCGGCAGCTTCAACGTTGCCAAGGCGGCGGCTAATTTAATGCAGCAAAATGACCCACAAAAGGACAACGAGCGCGGCGTGATCATCAACACGGCCTCGATCGCCGCCTACGAAGGCCAAATCGGCCAGGCTGCCTATTCGGCATCCAAGGGCGGCGTGGTTGGCATGACCCTGCCCATGGCGCGCGAGTTTACCCGCATTGGCGTTCGTGTCATGACGATCGCCCCCGGGGTGTTCCACACGCCCATGGTTGATATCATGCCCGAGCAGGTGCAGAAAGCGCTCGGCGAGTCAATTCCGTTTCCGAAGCGACTCGGCAAGCCGGAAGAGTTCGCCGACCTGGCTGCGCATATTGTCGAAAACAGCTATTTCAACGGCACGACGCTGCGCCTGGACGGCGCCGTTCGCCTGGAGCCGAAATAATGGATACCTTCTCCGCCATCGAAGAACACGTCAAGCATCGCTATGAGGTGGTACATGATGAACCGTTCATGCTTGGCCTGGAAATACCGGTTGGAGAATCAGGCAGGCGCCAGAGCGTATTCCTGGCCGAGCTGAAGAGCCCGGAAGGCAAGCGTTTTCTGCGCGCGGAAACCACGGTCGCACCGTTGGGCAGCCATGACCCTGAGAAATGCCTGCGGGTCAACCTGATGTTGCGTACCGGCTATCTGGCCGTCGGGGACCTGGAAGGCATGGCATTCCTGAAACTTTGCGAGAACATACTTTACAGCAACCTCACCGTCGATGCCCTGGACTACATGATCCGTCACATTGCCGAGCTCGGCGACAAGATCGAGATGACCTTGAACAAGGGTGGGGATTGGTTTTGAGTAAGAGCGGGAAGCGGTAAGTGGGGAGAGAGAAGAAGAGGAAGGCATCGGAAGGCTTAAGCTGGTAATCTTGCGCGGTGGGAGTCGTTTGGTTTAGCAGAAGGAGAATCTAATGGAAGCACTTCAGGATTGGGTGGCAAACCTCGAGATGGCCACTATATTGGCGGTTGCCTGGCAAGTGCTGGGCGCGATACTGATTTTCGTCGTTGGCCGCTGGATCGCGCGGGCGATCGTCAAGCTGATGCGCAACACGATGAAAAAGCGCGAGGTTGATGAGCTGATCATCAGCTTCCTCAGCAACATCGTCTACGTTGTACTGCTGTTGTCAGTGGTGCTGATTGCCGTTGGCTACCTCGGTGTGCAGGTCACGCCACTGATCGCCGTTCTCGGTGGTGCCGCCCTGGCCGTTGGCCTGGCCCTGCAAAGTTCATTGAGCAATTTTGCCTCAGGGCTGATGATTGTCGGCTTCCGACCCTTCACAAGAGGTCATTTCGTTGAAGCCGGGGGCGTTTCCGGCACGGTGCAGAAGGTCGGCATTTTTCAGACGGAACTGAAGACCCCGGACAATCGCCACGTCATCGTTCCCAACAGCGCCATTACCTCCAGCCCGATCACCAACTACTCGGCCTACGAGACGCGCCGCGTCGATTTGGTCATTGGCGTGGACTATGGCGATGACCTGAAGCTGGCCCGCAGCACCATCGAACGGGTACTGTCCGAGCATGAAAAAGTGCTGGATGACCCGGAGCCCACCATCATGGTGCTGGATTTGGGCGATTCGAGCGTCGATTTCGCCGTTCGGCCCTGGGTCAACGCATCCGACTTCTGGCCTGTGCGTGGGGAACTGTTGCAGCTGTTGAAAGAAGAGCTGGAGAAAGCCGGCTGCTCCATCCCCTTCCCGCAGCGCGATGTACATTTGCATCAGACAGATAAAGCAGCCTGATCTGCATTGATTCCTTGCCTGGGCGCTGCCCGGGCAAGGATCAATCCTCCCCCCGATAGCTCTTGATAATGTAGCCACCGGACTTCTCGTCGTGCTGCAGGGTCAGGTAGCCCTGCTTCTCGGCTTCCTGCAAGAGCTGGTTGAAGTTCTTGAAGCCGTGGTAGCTCTCGGAGAAGCCGGGCTTGCGCCGCTTCAGCGCCTGCTTGACCATCGAGCCCCACACTTTCTCCTCGGCGTCGCGGTCCTCGAACAGGGCTTCGGTAGTTCCCAGCACCAGGTCAAAGGCCTCCTGGGCCTTGTCATCGACCGGCTTTGCCTCAGTCTTCTTGCTGGTCTTCTTCTTGGCGACCTTCTTGCTTCTGCCGTCTGACTTCTTGCGCTGGGCGCGAATCAGGTCATCGTAGAAGATGAATTCGTCGCAGTTGGCCATCAGCAGGTCAGAAGTCGAGCTCTTGACGCCAACACCAATGACGGTCTTGTTGTTTTCCCGAAGCTTTGAAACCAGCGGCGAGAAGTCAGAGTCGCCGGAAATGATGACGAAGGTATCGACATGGCCCTTGGTGTAACACAAGTCCAGGGCATCGACGACCATGCGGATATCGGCAGAATTCTTTCCCGACATGCGCACGTGCGGAATATCAATCAGTTCGAAGGCGGCCTCGTGCATCGGCCCCTTGAACTCGCGATAGCGGCCCCAGTCGCAGTAAGCCTTGCGGACCACGATATTGCCTTTCAGCAGCAGTTTCTCCAGCACCTTCTGGATATCGAAGGCATCGTAGCGGGCATCGCGAACGCCTAAGGCAACATTCTCGAAGTCGCAGAACAAGGCAAGGTTTCGTGTGGGATTGGCGACCATTGAAATACTCTATGAATACAAAAGGAATTCGGCAGAGACTAACGCAGACAGAGCCACGTGAGCAGATTGATTGCTTAGCCATGAAAAACTATACTGAACTCTGGTTGTGATGTGTTGCGCGTAACATGAGAGTTTTTCTTCTGCTCACTCTGGTTCTTCTGGTCAACCCTATCGCCTCTATGGCCGAGCTCAACGGCGATGCCCACGCGCGTTTCGATCAGCTTCAGCGCGCGCTTGATGGCGACCAGGAAGCCATCGAAGCACTGTCTGCCGAACCAGAGGAACGGGCTTTTTTCCACTTCGTACGCGGCGCGGCGCTGGCCCGACTTGAGCAAACCGATGGAGCCGCTGAAGCGTTTCAGCGCGCCATACGTCTTGGCGATGACCTGGCTATCCTTGCCCTGGCCGAGATGTTGAAGGGCGCCGGCCGGCACATCGATGCATTCGCTTGGGCTCAGGTGTGGGTTCAGAGCCATTTTTCGTTACCTGACATTCAGCAGGGCAAAGCCAACAGAGACCCGGGCATGGCAATGCTGCGCGAACTCTTGCAACTGCTTGATGATGAAGCGATCGAGGAAGCCGAGCGCCATGCCGGCCAGGTGCTGAATGACTGGCTGCCCGAGTTTGAGATGCAGCCCACCAGCTGTATTCAACCATCGCTGATCTGCCCCAGCTGGAGCGTTAGCCACCGCCGTCCGCCCAGATACCCCAACGAAATGGGCGCGCGAGGCGATGAAGGATGGACGCGCCACGCCCTGTTGATCGACGAGAGTGGGCGGGTTGCCGAGATACTTACCGTGCACGCGACCCACGCCGCCGCCGGCCGAAACGCCGAACGCGCCCTGCGTCGCTGGCGCTTTGAATCCAGCGCCGACCGGCCCGAGCCGACGCTGTTTCAGCAGACCGTTTTGTTCAGCATGCGGTAACCAACTCGGGTTCGGGGCTGCGCAAGCATGGACCCCGGCCGCGTTGGGCCGGGCTACGGTTTCTTGGACGAATCCAGACAGCCGTCGAGGAAGTCGGTGAAAAGGGCGGCGATAGTGGACAGGCGGTCGCCTAGCTGGTGACTGGCGTCGATCAGGTGGAGGGCGGCGGCGCTGGCTTCGGCGAATCTCAGGCTGTGTTGCCAGGGGATGACTTCGTCGTGCCAGCCGTGAACAACGGCGATGCGCTGGCACTGCGGCTGGTAACTCTCGCGTACCTCAGCATTGGGCAGGCGGTCTTCCAGGTACAAGGCGGGAGCCAGCAGGAACAGGCCGGCGACCGGGTGCCGCTCGGCCGCAATCATCGACACGATGCCGCCCATGGATGAACCAACCAGGACCGGTGGCTCGCTCAGCCCGGCCAGGCGCTCAGCGAGGCGCTCTATTCTCCCGAGCGGATCATCGCGCAGATCGCGGTAATCGATCGCCTCAACCGCGTATCCGCGCTGGCGCGCCAGCGGCGCCAGCACCTGGATCTTGCGACTTTCCGGGCTGGACAGGTGGCCGTGGCTGAAGATGACCCGCCCGGTCATTCTTCGGGGATTTCTTCAAGGAAGCGACCGCAAGCCGTGAGCGCCAGGTCATTCAGCTGCATCTCGACCTTTATCGGGAAGGTCCAGCCGACCATGGTGTCAACGCAATCGACCTCAGCCAATTTCAGCTCAAGGTGATTGCCCGGTGAATCGGCCTTCAGTGTCAACCACGCGTCATCCCAGCTCGCCTGATCAAAATCCAGCATGCGACTGCCGTAATCCAGGCTAAGGCTGATCGCCGGCTCATCGCCTCGCGAAACCTCAACCATCCAGCCCGGCTCGTTGCCAGTGGCCCGGAAATGGACACCTGCCTGGCGCGCCCGGGTCCAGGGCGACAAGCTCTCACTGCGCTGGCAATCCAGGTCTTCGTCGTCGCCCAGCGTCAGCCGGGCCTCATCCTGGCCACGGGTCCAGAACTCGACATCCGATCCGGCATAGCGGGCGCCGGAGGCGGCCACGACTTGCTCAAGCTCCATATCAGCCCAAGGCAGGACCAGCATCGCACCTTCTTCCAGCGCCATGAAATCCACCGGCACTTCGCCGCAGCGATAGCCGGCCCAGCTCACGGCCTCGCGCTCGGCCTCGTGCAAATCCACGGCCACGAGACGCACTTCGCCCAGATCGTACTGCCCCGCCGCTACCGGCAGTTCGGCCGCGAAGCGGGGGCTGCCATCCGGCAAATTAAGGGTCAGGTATAGCCGGTAGTCACCGTCGGGCTGCCAGTTGTCAGCGGCCACGTTGATCTGGACGTCAAACGGAGGCGAAGTGGCTTCCTCAATGCGTTGGGCACCGATCAGCGCATCGGCCTGTTCGTCGAACAGCTCGGCCTGCAGCCAGGATCCGGACGGCAACATGATGCGCTCCAGGTAATGGGCCTGGACCCGGACTTCGCGGTCTTCAGCCACAGACACCGGGTCGTCGGACC